>CAZDTD010000035.1:0-26706 GCA_964507995.1 uncultured Pirellulales bacterium
AGATTGCCATATTCCTTCTCGATGTTTCGCGACCACAGTGGGTTGCCCTCGTAGTTGAACCCGACGAGGGTTCCCTCCCCGTAGAGAAAGAACACATTGTTGCCATCGGCTACGGCCGACGGCGAGGCGAGATTGTTTCGAGGAAATTTCCGGGGATCCGAACCCGCAGTCTTCTGCCACAACACCTTGCCGGTCCTCGCATCGAGGCAAATCGCGACGAAGTCGCCGCTCCCCTTCACTGCGGAGGTGACGAACACCTTGTCCTTCGAGATGACAGGCGTTGCCCCACTTGGACCTGGCAACGGGCCTACCCACGCGATGCCCTCCGTGGCGGTCCAGGAAGCCGGAGCGACCTGTTCATCGGTCGAGCCATTGAAGAACGGTCCTCGCCACTGTGGCCAGTCGGTTGCGATAGCCGGCATGGAGAAAAACAGAATCAAACCCAGAGACAACACACGATTCATCAGATCAAACATCATACTTCCCACTTCATGCTGCAAATCAGATTTCCGTCCACTTGCCGGGGACGGGCACAGGATAGGAACCCTCCCCGTTCGCCTGCAACGGCGACGGACTGTCCATCGTGAAGTCCACGTTCGGGCAGAACTTGAAATTCGAGGCCAGCATCTCCTCCCATGTGACGACTCGTCCCATGTGGATTGCGGCGCGACCCATGATCGAGGCAAGGTTCGTATAGCCGGCTCGCTCGACCTCGTTGTGCGGCCGGTTCTCGCGAATCGCGGTCAGCAGAGCGTCCCACTCGGCCTGATAGGGACTTACCCTCTCGCTCTCCGGCTGCCACGCGATATTGTCTTTCACGCACCGCTGGTCCTTGTACGTGTGCACGGTCGGGGCGTGGACGTTGCCTGAGAACTGCCCGGCGCATTGGGTTCCGTGGACCCACGTGGCGAACTCGTTGCGGCAATTCGACTGGTTGCGGCTGTTGACCAGCGCCTTGGTCCCATCGGGGAACGTGTATTCGATGGCGTACGTGTGCAGGTTCTGACTGCAATCCTCGCTGCCCGGCTCGCGTCCGCCCAGTCCCTCGGCGGATATCGGCCAGGCGTCCTTGATCCAGCAGCACTCGTCCACCTGGTGGATCATCATCTCGATGAACCAGGCGGACGAGGTCCAGACGAAGAAGTACGGCCGACGGATCTGCCAGAGCAGCTCGCTTTCGCCGCCCTGGAACGGCCCCATCCTCGCGCCGGAGTCCATGCGATAGGCTCGGATCAACTGGATCTGGCCCAGGGCGCCGTCACGAATCTTCCGGATCATGGCTTGACGGGCCGAAGAGTGCCGGCACATGAGTCCGCAGCCGATCTTGAGGTCGTGCTTCTTTGCTTCCTCGCCCAGGCGGAGGATTTCCTTCGTGCCGCCCGGGTCCGGGGCAAAGGATTTCTCGATGAACGCGTTGACGCCCTTTTCCACTGCGTACTTGAGATGAGTCGGCCGGAAGGCGGCATGCGTTGCCTGGATCATTACGTCACCCGGCCTGAGACAGTCGATCGCCTTGCGGTAGGCGTCGAATCCAGTGAACCGCCGGTCCGGCGGGACATCGATCTGCCCGCCGAACTGCTCGCTGAGGGCCTTGTGCGAGTTCGTCAACCGGTCCTCGAAGACGTCGGCCATTGCGAACAGCTTCGTGGGCCCGGTCTTGGAGGAAAGGGCGTTGGCGGCCGCCCCGCCGCCTCGCCCCCCGCACCCGACCAGGGCCAGCCGGATCGTGTTGTCCTCGCCGGCATAGGCGCGGGACAGCACCGCCCCGGCCAGCATCGAACCGACGGCCGCTCTGCCGCTACCGGCCATGAACTCCCGACGAGATGATCGATCAGATCCGGCCTCGTTCTGTTGCCTATTCTGGCGACTCATGGCTGCATCCTTAAAAGGGATTGTTCTTGGTTGTGGTGTAAAACCGTTTGTACGATTCGGCGCCGACTCCGGAGAGATAGACGCCGTTCTGTTCCTCAACCGGCAAAGACGGCCTGCGGTCGCTCTCCACGTCGCACCAGGCGTTGCGACGAAAGACGAATGTCTCGGGAGAGGTCCCAGACCCGACATTGACGAAGACCTGTACCCGGGAGCCGTAGAACACGAGGTTGTCTTCAAAGACGCCGCCGTGGCAAGGCTGGAACCGTGCGTCCGTGGTCTCCTGGAGGATTCGCAGCGTCCACTTGTCCGGCAGGACCATCGTGTTGTGATGGACGTGCCCGCCGTCGGCGGTGACCCAGGCTATCGGCGAGACGCTCCCCTCGAAGCGATTGCCCGCGATAGTGATATTCCTGGCCTCATAGTCCCGAACCTGGGGGCGGAAGAATTGCAGGCCGGTGCTGCCGCCGAGGTTGATGGATCGCTGCCCGGCGTTCCGGAACAGACAACACTGCACGAGAACATCCTCCGTGCCCCCCTTGAGCTGGACCGCGTTCGACTGCGAGAAACCCTCGCGTCCCACGAAGGTGCAGTCCTCCACAACGCCACGGTGGCACCCGACCATGTCGATGCCGGACCCGCCCCAGCCCTCGAAATGGCAGTTTCGCACGCGGAAATGGTCTACGCCCGACATCTTCAGTGCATCGTAGTTCCCATCCGGCCCGATTCCCATGATCGTGACATCGTCCAGCGTGATGTGGTGCGCGGGTGTCTCGTACGAACCGCCGTCGTCGATATTGATGCCATTGCCCAGGAAGCCCTCGACACGGATGTTTCTCAGGAGGAAGTGGCTGCAATCCGCGAAATGAAACGCCTGCCCCCCGCCGCCCTTGAACACCGGTGGCACGTTCGGGTCCGCCCCCTGAATGACGACCGGTGCATCCTCCGTCCCGGTCACACTGGCCAGATACAGCCCGCCCTGGTAGACGCCTGGGTTCAGCAACACCGTCGTTCCGGGCGTCAGGTGTTGCAGAGCGGCCCGCAATTCGGCTGAATCGCGGACGCGAACCTCCTGGCCGAACACGGCGGACAGGAGAACGCAGATCAACCCCACAGAGCAGACCACGGCACGGCATCGCATCTCATCACCTCGCAGCGTCAACACGGTTCACGAACTCATCAGCGCCGATATCCGGCTTGTCGTCCCGGCGGTGCCCATCGATATCCTTGGCAAGCGGCTGCGGCAGGACGGCTGCCTTGTCCACGATCTCCGACAGTGCCGACGTCAGATGGAGATTGCCGTGGGCTGGATCAGCAAATGCGAACGACACGTCCCAGAGCAGGTTGCCCAAGAACTGAATCTCGCTGCCCGACTCGTTGCTCATGCCCGGTCCGCTGAACAGGTTGTTTGCCACGGTCAACCCCTCGTTCGTAACGACGGTGCGAATCAGGCGGTTCGTTTTGCTCTGCGGATCGTGGATCGTGTTGTGCAACACCCGGCAGTCTCTCGTGTAGACCGTCACAATGCCGGCCTCGGGGGCTCGCGTGATGAAGTTGTTGCGGGCCTCGCATCGGACGCAGTGGTACTGCACGTTGTCCGCGCGGTGGGCATTGCCAAGCTGCAGGCCCACGTCGCAATCGAGGATGATATTCCGTTCGACCACGCAATCCTGCGAATCGAACCACAGGAAAATCGCTCCGCGGCCTTCGAAGGTTCGGCCCTGAATCCCCACGAACACATTGTCGCGGATGACCCAGTCCTTCGCGTACATCACGTCGATGCCTGCAATGTAGTTGCCCTGGGCGATATCGGCCGGGTCGTCGCTCAGTTGCTTCGGCCGGTCGTTGTAGAACAGGCAGTACTGAACCCGACAGCCCTTCGGGCGGACGGCCTCGCGGTTGGCCTCGGGGACCTTCACGCCCTTGACGCCCCGCTGCCAGATATTGTGAATGATGCAGTTGTGGATCGTCAGCCGCTGGACGTTGGTTTCGGAGTTGACCTTGAACCCGTTGTACCGGACGTTCTGAATGGTCAGGTCGGCAATGGTCACATCGGAACAGCCCCGGATGCCGAGCAACTCGCCGTGCATGCTCTGGACCCCGTCAAGGATCACTCTCTCTCGACGACCCGATGCGCCCCGCAAGGTCACACGATCCGCGAGGATCTCGATATAACGAGGCATCAGGTAGTGGCCGTCGGCAAGCAGAATCGTCTGGCCCGGCACAGCATGTGCGACGGCTTGAATCAGCCCCTCGGTGGTCGAAACCTCAACCCTGTTTTCCGTCGGGACCGGCAGCGCCGGCGCCTTCGGGAACCACGCCTGCATGGGCGGCGCCAGGACAACTGCGAACGAGGATTCTCCCGCTGCCGCGACGGCCGACCACAGGCCGCCGAGCAATGCCAGGCCGGCCGCCGTCACGACGCCACACAACAAACCACATTTCACTTGAGATCGAATCAAGTCGTGTATCCTCAAGCACAAGACCGCCGCCAGTGTAGAGTAATCCCACGACCGAATCAACCCTGTAAGGCGACTATGGAACAAGACGCTCGTCAGTGCTATGATTATTGCACTCGGTGCCCCTGCGCCGGCCGAAGGTACTGAAGAGAAAGGGACCTGCCATGAAGAACCTGTACAGACGACTTGCCTTCGTGGTGATTGTGGGAGTGATTGCCTCGTCGCCAATCGCAGCGGCGGGCATCCCCCAGGTGGATCGGACGAAGCTGCCGGGCCGGCAGGTCAGAGTGGCGGCCTTCGCCCACGAAGACTTCAACGGGGAGAAGGTCAAGAAGAGGCTTGCGGAACACGAGGCCCGCGACAAGGGGGAGCGGATCTGAGCAAGGAGTTCATCATGCAATATACAAGGTTCGTAGCTGCCTTGAACGCCCTCGCGGCCCTGCTGGTCTTCTTCCCAGCCCTCCCGACCATCGCTCTCGCAGATACCGCGATCTGCGAGACCATGGCGATATTCCCTGCAGTACCGCAACACGTCCACGGCTCGACCCTCGTCGAATTGCCCAACGGCGATCTGTTGGCCGCCTGGTTCCAGGGTTCCGGCGAGCGGTGGGCCGACGACGTAGCGATCATGGGGGCCCGGCGGAAGGCCGGGGCGTCCGCGTGGAGCAAGCCGTTCCTCATGGCCGATGCGCCGGGTTTTCCCGACATCAACCCGATCCTGTTCCTGGACTCCCGGGACCGACTCTGGCTCATGTGGTATACCGTCATCGCGAACCAGTGGGAGACCTCGCTGCTCAAGTACCGGCTCAGCGAGGACTATGCAGACCAGGTTGAAGCACCGAGGTGGACTTGGCAGGAAGTGCTCCACGTCAAGCCGGGCGACCCCACGGAGCGAGGCATCCAGCCAGGGGACCGATTCGTCAAGTCCGTCGAGCGACAGATCGAGGAATATGGAAAATACCTGCGGGAGCTTCATTCTTCCCAGCCATTGCAGGCGGCCGCGACGGTCGGGCTGTGGAGGGTGTACAGCTCCCAGTTGCTCTCGAAAGCACGCGGCGAGGACATGGTCCGCAAGGGGATTCTCCAGGCATCCTCAGGGGAATCCACACCCGCAGATCTCGGATACCCCTATTTTCGTCGGATGGGCTGGCAGACGAAGAACAAGGCGGTCCTGATTGATGGCAAACGGTTGATTGTCCCTCTGTACTCCGACGGGTTCAGTTTTTCCCTGATGGCCATCACGGACGACGACGGCGCAACGTGGCAGTTCAGCGAGCCGCTCGTCGGCGCCGGCAATATCCAGCCGAGCATCGCCCGCAAAGCCGACGGCACGCTCGTCGCCTACATGCGGGACAACGGTCCCCCGCCGCAACGACTGCACGTCAGCACATCGACCGACAAAGGCCTGACCTGGAGCACGGTCCATGACTCCGAATTGCCCAATCCGGGCTCCGGGGCCGATCTCGTGACACTCCGTAATGGTCACTGGATTCTGGCCTGCAATGACACGGAAGAGGGCCGGCACAGTCTCGCTGTATCCCTCTCGACGGATGAGGGAAGAACGTGGTCCCACACACGGCGCCTGGAACACAGCGAAGCCGGTGACGCGGCGCCGACCGCCGCTTATCCATCGATCGTTCAGGGCGCCGACGACAGCCTCCACGTTGTCTACAGCTATCGAAGCGACGCCGGCAAGACCATCAAACACGTCCGTTTCACGGAACCGTGGGTCATGGAGAAATAGAGATCGCGGGGCTTCCGAAGCGGGTCTGACTGCCGGGCAGAGGCTCGCGATGAGACGCCACAGTCATCCAGGCGATGAGGAGCAGTAGCAGCGGAACAAAACAGAGCATCGCCCAGAATTGCCGGCCGAGCCGCCAGGAATCGGCGGCCGCAGGCATTGAGTGCGCGGATTCCCTCGCGGGCCCTCCTCCCGACGCCACCACAATCAGCGAACAGATGCTGGCCGTGATCCAGAAACTCACCTGCACGAGGAATGTCCCCCGACTCGACATCCCAGGCAGCGCCTGCATGGTCGCCCCGACGGTGAATACCCACAGGAGGGTGAGAAACAGCAGTTGTGCCCGGCCGAAGTCAGTCCGGGGTGACATCACCAGTTCGCCGCGATGATGGCGGATGATGGCAACCATCACGCCCGCCGACACGAGAACCCCGATAGTGACAAACCACCATGTCGAATCGATACCGAGAATCTTGTCTGGTACGTGGTCCCGCGTCACCCAGTTCGTGACATTCTTCGAGAGGTTCAGCCACATCATGACGGGCACCAGCAGCATAAGCGAGACGGTCCGCAACCACCGACTCGGCGAGTCCTCAGCCGGACCTGGAGACCTCGGTGCAGTCCGCAACAGGAACACAGCTCCCACGCCGAGGCCCATGACCAGGCCGAATGATTGCTCCATCCACTTCCAGTAGTCCAGGCCTTGGAGGATGCCGTATCGGCCAATCGGTCCCCACTGGGCCCGGCCGAGCATGTTCGCAAAGTCGCCAAGAACAAATCCGATACCGCCGATGAGAACGCCCCAACCTGCCGCGGTCACGGCCATACGGTTCCCATGCCTCCGCAAGTACAGGATCAAGGCGATGAATAGACCGACACTCCCCGCCCAGTTGTCGCTTCGCGGCGGGGTCATGTGCAGACGCAGCAGGACCGTCAGGACCAGGTATCCGGCCCACCAACCGAGAGCCAGCACGGCCACGAGCCGACAAGCGCCGCGATCCCTCGGGATGAGCATGGCGCAAACAACGGCGACCAGCAGTGCCGAAGAAGCGCCCACCCAATCCGTGTCGTGGAGACTCCAGCGATCCGTCAGGTGGTGTGCGACGCCGCTGACAGACAACGCGCACCAGACAAGTCCCAGGACTACCAGTGGCCTCGCGAAGCGTCCCAGATACGACGATGGCTCCGTGACACCCATCGCCAGAATGGCCGAGCCGATGCCCGCCCACAACCCTCCGATGACAAAGAGACATGCATAGCCGTAGAACACGTCGGGCAAGGAGGACGACGCAGTATAGCCAATGATCCGGCCATAGCTCATCTGGCCGCCGAAGGCCCACCCGATGGCCCCGCACATCCCCATGATGCTCGCTCTTCGCCACCAGTCCTCGCGTCCACCGGCCAGGCAGACCGCAAGACCCAACAGCGCCCCGGGGATCATCGCGCCCGCTTCGTGGCCGTAGTCTCCCCGAATACCCCAGCCCACGGACATGGCCAGACCCGCCAGAAGAATGCCGCCGGTCGTGCGAGAGGCGTTCGACATACGACGGTCTCACTTTCGAGAGAATGTCACTCTCTGTCCGGGCCGCATGTCGAGGACCAGCTCCTGGCCGTGGATTGTCACATCTCCTGCGCTGGCGTCGGACAGTGAGTAGCCGTCCTCGCCGAACGGATTCTCAAGACGCAAGGGTCCCCCTGCTTCTGCGACGATTTCCACGGATCGCACGAGACCCTCCCTGCGGACGGCGGAGACTACGAACGCCCCTTCCGCACGCAGTCCCTTGAAGGACACGTTGCGCCAACTCTCAGGGACCGCCGGGAACAGGCGGACGGTGCCGCTGTAGCTCTGGAGGAGCATCTCCTGCAGGCCTGCTGCCGCAGCGAAGTTGCCTTCCAGCGTGAAGGGCCGATAGCGAAAGCTGGAGTAGCCTTTGTCGGTCTGGTCGCCATTGCAGTGGAACCCGTTGCGGAGACAGAAGGCCGTCGAAAAGACCTCCAGAGCCCGTTCGGCTTTTTCGCCGTCCCGGGCCCGTGCGGCCAGATTCGCCAGCCAGGAGAAGCTGTAGCCGCACCACTGGCTGGTGCCCTTCTCGTCAAGCTCCGCGAGAGAGGCCTGGATGACGCCACGATCTCGCTTGCCGTTTTCCCAACGAATGATCCCGAGCGGGTGGATCGCCATCAGGTGCGAGAAGTGCCTGTGCGAGGCCGCGAGGGGGTAGTCCTTCGCCACCAGCAGCTTACCGCTGTTCGGATCGACCGCCAGGTCCGGCATTTCCGACAACACCTTGCGCCAGCGCTCCGCCTGCTCCTGCTTCCCGAGCAAGTCGGCCAATTCGGCCGTCCTCTCGAACGTCCATCGGATCAGGGCCAGATCGTAATTGGTGATCGACGGGAACCAGGCCTCCAGTCGATTGTCGTTGATCTCCGGGGAGGAACTGAGCGGCAGCGTCCGCCTGCCGTCGGGGCCTTTCTCCGTCACAGCCTCCAGGAAGGTGGCGGTGTCCCTGAACCATGGATAAGCCCGTTTCTTGAGAAACTGTCGATCCATGCTGTATCGCCACTGCAGCCAGAAGTGATGGCCCAGCCAGGCGGCGGTCGTCGCGGAGTGCGTGTATTGGTGCCAGCCGCCGATCTGGTTCTGTTCCAGGTCGGCCGTCATCGGCACGTTCAAACCGGGCAGATCGAAGAACCGTTTCGTCCAGGCCCGGGCGTTTTCCTTCGTCTCCCACAACCAGTCCACGTATCCGGCTGCGCCTTCGAGCCGATTGCCGCTGTAGGCAGGCCAGTAACTCAGTTCCGTGTTCAGGTCGTGGTGATAGTCCCCCTTCCACGGCGGAATCTTCATATCATCCGCGGTCCAGGGCCCCTGGAGCGTGATCGGCGGAGTATCCGGCCGGGCGGCGGCGCCGAACTTGTACGTCTCCAGGTACCACTGCCGCTCGATCATAGCGTTCGGAACGGAAACCGACGTTCGATCCCAGTAGGAAGCCCACCATCGCTCGTGGGATTGCGTCAGCTTGTTGAACTCCTTCCGCAGCGCCGCCTGACAGCGTTTCCTGGCGGTATCCAGCGGATTCTTCGACTCTTCGGACGTGACAATCGACCAGACACCAAGCCAGCCGCCCTCCGATTGTTCCCAGGCGAGGGCCACCGCGAAACTGAAGCCGTCCCAGCCCTTTTGCAGGTATCCCGTCCAAGCGTCGCCGCGTTGTTCGACCGACGCCTCATATCGCAGAGTCGCCAGGTCGCCGGCGCTGATCTTGCCTGCGCCGGCCTCTTCCGTGACCGTGCCGGCAAAGGGCGGCGCGATCAACGTCACCGAGGCGGGCCTGCGGGGCCCGACGCGGATCACGCCCAGCGGCTGTTGGGCGTGGACGAAGACTTCTGCGACTGTGCCATCGGCGAAACGCATCTCGGAATTCGCCTTGGCGAGGTCCAACGACGCCTCGACAAAGGCAGCGTCCTCGTCGAACGTCAACTCGATTCTTCCCGCCGGGATCTTCGTTGGGCCCGGGTTCCCGTAGGGATCGTCGTAGAGCCGGTGCAGGTCCTGAATCCGACCTTCCTTCACCCATTGACGCATCGTCCGGTACGAATAGTCGGCCGACTCATACTCCGGCACCGGCCGCAGATCCCACAGGTCCGTGCGGTCGAGCGAGATCCGCAGCGGTTTGCCGTTGCCCCAGACGAGGGCGCCGAGCAGCCCATTGCCGAGCGGCATGGCCTCGTCCCAGACCGTGGCCGGCTCGGTATAGTGAAGGCCGTGCTCGGGTCGAGGTTGTGCGACGACCGAACCGCACAGGACCCTTGAAGAGAAAATCAGACACAGAATCGTCAATCGCCGCATCATGTTGCATCCTTAGAAATCAACCGCTCAGGGTTCTTCGTCAGGCTTTATGCATGGGCACAGGGACAGTATCCATGCGGATGGCCTTGTCCACCAGGTCCAGAAATGACGGCGGAATGGCCGCGACCCGCCCGTGACTGCCCCGCTGCCAGCTTGCGTAGGCGTCCGTCATGACATGGCAATTGATGCACGTCAGCAGGTCGTCGGACAGATACGATGTCGCATTGGCGATGCGGACCAGCAGAATGGCCCCGCCCACCGCAATGCCGACGAGGCTGTAGATTCCCACCTGCAGCAGCCTGGGCAACCCAGAGAGTGTTACAACCGATTTGACAAGACCCACAACATCCATGTAACACACACACCACGACCGCATTGAGATCGACAGCCATGACGGCTGCCCATGTCAAGGCCGCATTATAGACGCGAGTCACACCCCGGCCAACTTTTTTCCGCCACGAATTCGCCCACTAAGCCGCCAAGCCCGGCGAGAGCATAGGAACGATTCCGAGTACCTCATCTGCAGTCTCCACTGTGGAATTGCCCTGGCCCAGAGGCTATAATGGAGGCATTGCCAGCAGCGGGAAGTGGGGTTTTCCTGCTCCCGTTCTGTCGCTGGCCGTTTTCATGCCGAGCCGTTGTCCATGCGAGGCTCTCGACAACGGAGGTGAGCTATACACATCGCACGCAGATTCCGGGGGGGGGCGTTGCGGTACAGACGCACAGTCATGTCGTTGCGAGCGAAGCGCGGCAACCTGCACCTTGGGTAGGGTGGGCTATGCCCACCGTTCACCAAACGAATCGGAGGCAGAACATGGAAACACCAGGCAAATCACAAGCATACATCGTAACCGCATTCTTCTTGACCATCGTTTCCACCGCTCAGGCCAAATACAGCGGCGGGACGGGCGAGCCGAACGATCCGTACCAGATCGCCACGGCCGCCGATCTGATCGCCCTCGGCCAGACGCCCGAAGACTGCGACAAGCACTTCCTCCTGACCGCCGACATCGACCTGGCCCACAACCTCCCCGGAGGCAAGGTGTTCGAAAAGGCCATCATTGCGCCGGATACCAATAACGTAACGGTATCATTTGAAGGAATCCCGTTTACGGGTGTCTTTGATGGAAATGGCCACACGATCTCGCACCTGACGATCATCGGCGAAGATTGTCTCGGCCTCTTTGGCCAAGTTGGCCAATGGGATGCGCCTGCCGCCGAGATTAAGAACCTTGCGCTGGTTGATGTGAACGTCGCCGATTCAGGCAGTGACGTCGGGGGTCTCGCGGGATTGAACGGCGGCACCATCAGTGACTGCTACAGCACCGGCTCGGTCAGCGGCACAGAGCGTGTTGGCGGCCTCGTGGGTTACGACGGGAGCAGCCATGTTACTTCGAGTCTCTGGGACATCCAGACCTCCGGCCAGAGCCGAAGCGCCGGCGGCACAGGCAAGACGACCGCCCAGATGCAGACCGCGAGCACATTCCTGGATGCCAGGTGGGACTTTGTGGATGAGACTGCCAACGGGACCGAAGACATCTGGTGGATCGATGAAAGCAAGGACTATCCACGTCTGTGGTGGGAACTCGATGACATAGTACCCTGATAGATCAAGGCAAAGGGCAGAGACCAGACTGTTGGGCCAGGCCACTCATCAGGCAGCGGAGAAACACCGGATCAGGTGCGTGACCGTTCTTGTGGCCTCCTATGGCGTGACGAGGCATGGGGCGGACCCTGTCATTCCTGCGCCAAGCAGGAATCCACAAGCCATGGATACGACGCGTCCCGCGAACTGGATTCCCGCTTTCGCGGGAATGACAATCCAGGGTCTTCATGGATCCCTATTGCATGCGCGCAAGTCCGGTCATGCACCCCGCCGGATCAGCCTTGCGTATTGACTATTCTTATCTCTATGCTACACTATCCACATACAGGATGAGGCCGTCGAAGTGGCTGGGAACGGTCAGAGTGCTGTTGTGAGGGACGCCGGCATGAAGAGACAACGCGGTTTCACGCTCATCGAGCTGCTGGTGGTCATCGCGATCATCGCCATCCTGATGGCGATCATGATTCCCACCTTGTCGAGGGTCAAAAGACAGGCCGCGGGCAGCGCGTGCCAATCGAATCAGCACCAGCTTGTGCTCGCCTGGATCATGTATGCTGGGGACAACGACGACCAGCTCATCGGGGGCCACGATGGGTATGCCTCCTCGCCCAGCATCAAATATGACTGGGTCCAACTGCCGCGGACTGATGGCGGCACGGTGGTCGCCAGACCGGGGGCCACGCTGGAGGACGAGAAACGCGGCTGCGAGGCCGGCGCCCTGTTTTCCTACGTGCGGAATGTGGACCTCTATCACTGTCCCGGCGACCACCGGAACCGCACCGAGTTGACGCATCGCAGCTACGGCATTCCCGGCGGCATGAACGGCGACGTCGGAACCGGCACGAGCAGTTGGCTCATGGTGAACTGGGGATCCCCCTCCTACAAGAAGCTCACGCAGATCAAGAACCCCGGCATCAAGTACGTCTTTCTCGAAGAGAAGACCGACGTGGGCGGCTACAACTGGGGGTCCTGGAACCTGGAGAAACAGGGAGACCGCTGGTGGGACCCGATCGTCGTGCGCCACGGCCGGCTCAGCGTGCTCGCCTTCTCCGACGGCCACGCCGTGCAGCATCAATGGAAGCAGAAGAGCACCCTGGCCATGACGGACACGCCCTATCCCGACGCCATCCGCTGGCCGGTCACCGACGGGACCGACGACCTCGAGTTCATGCGTGCAGGCTACAACCCCGCCCGATAGAACACCACGTCGCGAAGCACCGCATGCGGCGACTGCGTAAGGTGGCTTCTCGACGCACGCGTTCTTCTCTCTTACTTGCTTGCCGGGGGCAAACCGTCGGATCATGTTTTAGATCGTTGGGCCGTGCTTGTGGCGATGGAAGAGATCCGGCCAGTGCTTGTGGGCGTGAACGATGCGTTCGTGTTCGTGCCGATGTGCGTGACAAGCCGTGGCGGCCAGACCGGGATAGCCATGGTGGTGGTGACCGTCGTCATGGCTGTGGACGTGTTCGTGGTCAAGCGCCTCATGCACATGGGCATGAACGTGGCGCTCCGCCAGAAGAAGCGATATCGCGGCGACGAACAGAGCAGCAGACACAAGATGAGCGATGGAGAGCGGCTCATGGAGAACCGTGGCAGACAGAGCAATCCCGATGAAAGGCGCGCTGGAGAAGACGATCTGGGCTCGCGTGGCGCCGAGCCGTTGAGCGGATGCTACGTACAGCACGATGCTCGCGCCATACGAACACGCACCCACAAGCAGAGCGGCTAAGAGAATAGGCAGGCTTGTATTCAGCGGAGCGAGCAATAGTCCAACAGCGAGATTGACGCCGCCAGCAATGATGCCCTTCCAGAACGCGATTTGGCTCGGGGTCATGCTGTCGATGAGGGCGGTCAGATGGTTATCGAGACCCCAGCAGATACACGCGAGCAGGACGAGACTGCCGGCCCCCAATCCGGCGGGACCGGCAACGGACGACAGAAGAGCAGAGGCCGCCAGAGACAACGCGACGCCGAGCCAGCCGCCCGGGCCCAGATGGTCCCGGAAGAACACGGCGCCAAGTGCGGCGGTGGCCGCGAGTTCGAGGTTCAGCCAGAGCGAGACGGACGCCGCAGAGGCCAGGTGGAGTCCCAGAAGGAGCAGAATCGGCCCGAGGACGCCGCCAACCACGACGGCCCCGCACAGGCGGGCGCGGTTCTTGCGATCCTTGCGTGACGGCAACCGCAGGCCTCCCTCGCGCAAGGCCGTTGCGACGGTGCCCATCCCGCCTCCCAGGTATAGAAGCCCTGCGAGTTGAAACGGAGTGAGGCCTGTCAGCAGCCACTTGCTGGCCGGTGTCGCGGCCCCGAACAAGGCAGCCGCCAGAAGGGCCATCGCTATGGGATGCTTCACCATGCTGTTCGCACCAATGCCAATAGGGGGGCACCCTTACACACTATTTCTTATCTTGATCTTGCGGATCAACCAAGCCGAATGTGCTGACCAGACGATCATACTGGGACCGCGTGATGGGGAGCATGCAGCCGTGACGCACCTTGGGCGGCAGGCGGTACTTGTCCCAATCGTCGTGAAAGGTGTAGCCGGAGACTTGATACCAGGGTCCGCGCAGATCCGCGGATACGGAAAGGCCGTAGGACACGCCGGGGTATTGCTCGTAATAGAGGTACCATGCCTTGCCGTCGGGCGACTGGATCAGCGTTGGCGCCTCACGGAAGTTCGGGCTGATCGGCGGCGACGGCTCCATCCACGGTCCGAACGGGCTCGGGGCCTCGCTGATGCGAATCGTCTTGCCGGTGACCCAGTCCAACGTGGGATACCGTTCGTCTTTAATCAAGGCGAAGTACCGATCCCCCTGCTTGCGAATGATGACGTCGATCGTGCCCATATCCCACGGAAACAGCCGCTGCGGCGGATCGGAGAACGTCTTTAGGTCCTTCGAGGTCAGATACAACGTCCGCTGACTGGCCCAGTACCGCTCGGGGTCCTCGCGCGTGCCCTCCCGATGCGGCGTGTGCCAGGTCAGAACGTACTGCGACCCGTCCTGGTCGTACAACAGCTTCGGCGCCCCGATCCGCTGCAGGGCCCGCTCGTAGCCGGGCGTCGCCTTGAGATTGGGCCTGACGTCGCTGTATCGGGTCCAGGTCACCAGATCGTCGGACACCCAGAAATTGATGTCCGGAGCCGAGTCGTTGCGATTGCCCACGAGGTAATACCGCCCATCGTGTCCCTGACAGATATCCGGGTGTCCGCGGTAGTCTTCGAACACGCGCCGGCTCTGATTGAGTGGCCGCCAGTACAGGCCGTCCAGGCTCACGGAATAGTACAGCCGGCCGTAGTCGCCGTGCATGATATGGGCGAAGAGATACGCTTCATGGACCGCCTTGCCGTCTTTCACCTGTCCCGGCGGGTCCGGCTGACCGCCCGACGTCGCCGACGCCAACAGAAGCAACAAGCCAATCCACGTTGACCGCATTTTCATGAACGCGACCTTTCAATCCAGAGTCCAACTGCGATTGTAGAACTCCGACAAGAGATCGACAAGGCCAAGTCTTCTCGAAGGCGTCCAAATCATCCGCAGTTCCACTGACTTGTTCCCATAGTAACTTCATTCATGGACAGATGGGCAAGAGACGGGAAAATCTCCCGCAAAGCAGGGTTGCGACGAATATCCCGCCGCGGTATCCTTGGGTTCGTGCAATGTCCGAGGTAGGGACCGGCATCTTTAAGCCCTCATGTACGTGGAGGTATGGATCATGGCGTCACTGAATCGTCGCAACTTCCTGAAGAGCGTTCTGGCCGCGTCCGCCGTGGGGACGGCGCCGTTCAACATTCTCAAGGCCGGGCCTTCGCCCAACAGCAAGCTGAACATCGCCTGCATCGGCGTGGGGATGCAGGGCTCGGGCAACGCAGAGTACCTGGCGGGAACCGACAACGTCATTGCCCTGTGCGACGTGGATGACGCGTGGCACGCCAAACAGATCGCGAACCGTCCCTCGCTGCACGGGATCAAGTTGTGGACAGACTATCGGGTGATGTTCGACAAGATCGGTAAGGACCTCGACGCCGTGCTGATCGCGACGCCGGAACACAATCACTACACGATCGCGACCTACTTCATCCGGCGAGGCAAGCACGTCTACTGCCAAAAGCCCCTGTGCCATACAGTCAACGAGGTGCGGATGCTGGTGGAAGAGGCCAGGAAGCAGCCCAAGGTCATCACACAGATGGGACACCAGGGCCACTCCAGCCGCAGCTCGGCCATGTTGAGAGACTGGGGCCAGGCCAACTCCGTCGGACCGATCAAGGAGGTCATCTGCTATTCCACCAAGAACTACTGGGTCAACAAACCGGTGGTGCAGGGCAGCATCGTGCCCGACACGCTGAACTGGGACCTGTACCTCAACCGCGCCGAGATGATCCCCTTCAGCACGAGTTACATGAATCGCGAGTGGATTCGGTACACGCACTTCAGCGGGGCCGTGGGCGACATGGCGGCGCACATCTTCGACCCGGCCTATTACGCTCTGGATCTGCGGGTGCCGCTGAGCGTCCGGGCAGAAGTCAAGACGCCGGCCTATCCCGGGTCGCTGCCCCGGTCGGGCGTGCTCACATACGAGTTCGCCGCACGGGGCCAGATGCCGCCGGTCACAATGAAGTACTACCTGGGCGATGACATCGAGTTCCCGCGTCCCAGGGACCTCGAGCCCGAGCGTCGCGGGATCGACAGCGGTTCGGTCATGGTGGGCGAACACGCGTCGATCATGGCGGGCAGCCACAGCCAGGGCGGGCGGATCATTCCCGAGACGGCGATGAAGGAGACGCCGAGGCCGCCGGAGGTGGCGTTCCGCTGTAAAGCGGGCAACCACTTCGACAACTGGACGTGGGCGATCAAAGGCGAAGATACCGCGATGTCGTCGTTCGAATACGCCGGACCGCTGTCCGAGATCATCGTTCTCGGCGATATCGCGTTGCTGCACCCGGGCCGGACATTGCTTTGGGACGCGGAGAAAATGAAGATCACAAATGACGAAGAAGCCGACAAGAGTCTCTTCATGAGACGCCTGGCCCCTCGCGACGACATGAACTGGTGCTGAGAACTCGCCGCTGGCGGCTTGGGACACGACCCGTCAGGAGGTCACACATCGCACGCGACAGCCATTGTGCCCAGCGATTCGATCCGCTGGGCGGCGGCTGCGATGAGGTCCACATATTGCTGCGGGGCCACATGGAGGAATTGTCGATACGATTCGACCGCATCCTCGCCGCGGCCGCAATCCTCCTGGGCCAAGGCCTTGTTGTACCAGGCGACCGCGTTTCGCGGGTCGATTCGCACGGCCCGGTCGTAGCAGGCGACGGCCTCCTCGTGCCGGCCCAGCGAACCGAGGGTACGGCCTTTGTCGCTCCAGGCGGCTGCGAGCCGCGGATCGATCTTCAGCGCGTTGTCGAAGCAGACAATCGCCTCCTCGTGCCGATCCATTGCGGCGAGACTGACGCCCCGGTTGTACCAGGCTGCCTCGTCCTCTGGGTTGATCTCGAGCGCCTTGTCGCAGCAGGCGATCGCCTCATCGTGCCGATTCAAGGCCGTCAAGCTGTTGGCCATATTCGACCAGACCGGCGCCAGTTGCCGGTCGATCTTCAGCGATTCTTCGAAGCAGGCGACGGCCTCCTTATGCCGACCCGAAGTGGCGAGACTAACGCCCTTCGCACACCAGGCGGCGACGCAGTGCGTGTCAATCGCCAGCGCCCGGTCCCAGCAGGCGATGGCCTCTTCCCGTCGGACCAGGGCCGCGAGGTTCACCCCCTTGGCACACCAGGCGGTCTCGTCCCGAGGATCAATCTCGATGGCTTTCTCGAAAGATGCGATGGCCTCCTCGCGACGATTCAATGTGGCAAAGTTCACGCCCCGGTTGTACCAGGCCGATTCGTCCCGCGGATCGAGTTCGATGGCCTTGTCGTAGCAGGCGATGGCCTCCTCGTGCCGACCCAGCGAGGACAGGCTGACCCCCTTGTTGAACCAGGCGGCCGCTTCGCGAGGGTCGATCCGCAGGGCCTTGTCGTAGCAATCCACAGCCTCCTCGTGGCGACCCAGGGTCGCCAGGGCGCAGCCTTCGTTGTACCAGCCCGCCGCGTCGGCGGGATCGATCCGGGGGACTTCGCGGGGGCATGCGACATCGATGTTTTGGCGGGGATTTGTGTGGATAGCCGGGTTGCACGCCATAGTGTCCGCCGTGGCCTTGAAGCCACTCTCCTGAGGCCCAATGATCCTGTTTCCTGCTTCACGGAAATCGTGTACGTAGGTTTCTGGTTGCCACGTGTCTGGTTCCGATCCGTCGAAATCGCGCGTCCGAACCGCAGTCTCCAGAGGATCGATTTCCTCCGCCGCCAGTCCGAGCCGACGTCGGAACAACCGATAGGCCTTGTTCGCGCGTTGCCGGGCGAATTCGGCCTCACCCTGGAGTTTGTCAAAACGCACATAGAACGGCGGCCTGCCTTTCGACAGCGTCTCCATGACGGCGAGGTTGACCTTCGCCCACGCGCCGATCGCGACAAAGTAAGAGCCCTCCGCCCGGTGGAACTTCGAGGCGGTCGCGGGAACCGACGGGATCGCCTCGTGACGGCGAACGGCCTCGTCGCAGGCCTGTCGGAAGCGGTCGGCGGCCCGGCATATTTCGACAGCGGACTGTGGGCGGGCCGTCACGGCGTCCCAATGCTCGCGGAGCGCGCCGTCGAGCAGACTGCGTTCCCGATCCAGGAAGGCGGCCACTCGCAACTCGCTATCGTGGTAAGTCAGGGCTCCCTTCCGCTCCTCGCCAGTCTCTTTGGGCCACGTAAAGAACCTCATGCACCACCCTTTCGACCGATGGATCGCCTTGCGGTCGGCACGGCGCACCTGGAAAACGACGTGTCGCCGGATTCTCGACGACCGCGACGATCGTGATTCGAGGAGCGCTCGTCTTGCGTGTACTTCTGATGCCTGTATCCAGATAAACTATAACAAATGCCGCTCGGCATCCAAGGAGGACCGCCGACAGACCGGGTTGCCCAGAGTCTGACGCGGCGCCCCCATCACGCGCCCGCTTCGATGACCACCCCTTCCCGCCGGGCGATGTCCAGGATGGGACGCCCATCGCCCGTTTCCCACTCCCGCTCCCCGCAGGGAATCGGTTCGATGCGATCGTCGCTGACGGTCGCTCGCCACAAGGCCTTTACAAGCGAGACATCGCGCTGACCATCGAATTCCGGTGCGATGACCACGAGATCGATGTCGCTCTCCACGGTGCCCTCGCCTCTTGCAAATGACCCAAAGAGGATTGCGCGGCTGGCGTGGATGCCGACCCGCGGCAGCGAAGCCAGGTAACGCCTCACATTCTCGATTATTGCCGGCTCAACCATGTGAGCATCTCCCGAGTCCTTCGCAGTTCCTCGCGTGCAAGGTCGTTGTCAATCTCCAGTTGCTCCGTATCAGGATACCGCCCCTCGATCTGATAGGCGCCGAACTCGCGGAGAAAATCCATCCGCTCCCCGCTGAGGCCCAGTTCGGCCATCGCGGCCAGACGAGGCAGACTGTGAATTCGCGGCGGTACCTTTTTTGTTCGACGCACCACATGAGCCTTGAGCATCTTCTCCAGGGCCAGATGCGCAAAGAACAGGCCGGGCCTCAGGTACGGTCTACTCAAGGCTTCCGTTCGTAACGACCTGTCTTCGTCGCATCAACATCGCAAATGATCCAGAACCGCCTTCCGCATGAGGTCGGTGTTGGCGGGCTGGCCGGTGAACCACTTGAACTGGGCGGCGGCCTGGTTGACGAACATGGCGACGCCGTCGATGGCTATTGCGCCCTTCTCCTTCGCCTGCTTCAAGAGCAAGGTCTCCGCGGGGTTGTAGACCGTGTCGAAGACGGCCATGGTCGGCTTGATGCATTCGGGCGGGACAGGACTGGCGTTCACATACGGGTGCATGCCGATACTGGTGCAGTTGACCAGGAGTTCTGCATCGAGTCGCGGCAGCTCGTCCAGGCCGGCGAAGACGCAACTGAAGTCCGCAGCCAGTTCCTGGGCCCGCTCGACCGTGCGATTATAGATCGTCACTTTCGCGCCCGCATCGGTCAGGCCCGCGACGATCGCGCGGGAGACGCCGCCTGCGCCGACTACGGCGACCGGGACGCCGCGAAGGCCGCTCCGGTCGATGCCCATGCCCTGCGCGATCGCGTCGAGCGCTCCGGCGTAATCCGTGTTGTAGGCCGACAGAACCGGCTCGCTATCCGCGGCCCGCGGCTCGATCAACAGCGTGTTCGCGGCGCCGATTTTCTCGGCCAACGGCTCGATGAAGCCGCCTTTGCGACGCACGTATTCGAGGGCGCTGTGCTTGTGCGGGATCGTGACGCTGAAACCGCGGAACCCGAGCCACGGCCGAACCAGGATGTTGTCGAGGAACGCGTCGAATTCCTTCTGGCCGCCCTGGACCAGCAGCGGCAGGTAGAGTTTGTTGAGCCCCTTGTCGGCGAAGCCCGCATTGTGGATGGCCGGACTCATGGAGTGGCCGACCGGGTCGGCGATCACGCCGAACAGTTCCGTATTGGCGTCAATCGCATCGTAGTGGTAGAGATCTTTGAGCGTCCTGAGCGTCACCTGGCCGGGGGCGGTAACCGCCTGCTCTTCGAGACTCGCGAATGTCACGAAGCCGCCGAGCTTCTTCGCCAGGATGCGACTGATCTGTCCCGCCTCGCCCATGCACAACACGATGCGGTCGCCCTGCGTTTGGTGCAGGAGGTCGAAGGCCTCGAAACAGTCGTTGATGTGCGAGGCTGTATAGACCAGCTTCGGAATCGCGGCGGGACAGGCTTGCGTCATTCGCCGGTGCAGTCCATCCAGATCGCGGAACCTGCCGCGGAAACTGTGGGTCGAGAGGATCAATCGGGTCGCGGGATGCGCCGCCAGGACCGTCTCGGCTCTGTGGCCGAACTCGGGCCGAATGAAATTGGCGTACTCCAAATCGACGAAATCCACGCCGGCCTCGACGGCGGCTCGCAGAACACGTCTACGCAAGCCCTCGGGGTGCGCCCCGACGCCACCCTCCCTCGGGTCGCGGCAGGTTGCGAGCACCGGAACCCGTCTGAGCCCTGTGTTTCGAATCGCCGCGATTAGAGCCACGACGGAATCGGGATTGAGGCCGTCGAGATAGTCCGTGCGAAGTTCGAGCATTTCCGCTCCGGCGGCGACGGCCTCGTCCGCCTGCCGCTTCGCGAGATCCAGTTCCTGTGCCGAGATGGGAACTGTCAGATAGGTCGTCATACCCCAGAGGTATAACAACCTCCCGGCAACAAGGCAAGACCTTGTCGTGGAACCGACACGTTGCATTTTCGAGCCGGACCGCTTAGAATCCGGGGGTCGTGAATTCAAACGGGTCGGGCAGTCGTCCTCCGCTATGCGTGCGAGCGTCGCGGGATCAGATTGCCGATTGTGTGGTGTAACAGGATTATGCCGGAAATAGGGATTACAGTGCCGGGAACGCCGGAGACGGGCTATAGCATCGTTATCGGATCGGGCATTCTGCCCTCGACGTGGGCGAAAATCGAGGCCGCCCACGCCGGATTCAGACGCTTCGTCGTCACGGACGAACACGTCGTCGCGGCGGGCCACTTGGACGCCCTGCTCGGCGGCAGGCCCGCTCCCTGCTACGTCATCCAGCCCGCAGGCGAGATCTCCAAAACCATCGACACGGTGGTCTCCATCGTCGAGACGATGGAGAAGGCCTGTCTTGGACGGGATACCGTGCTCGTCGCCCTGGGCGGCGGCACCGTGGGCGATATCGCGGGTTTCGCGGCGGCGATCTTCAAACGCGGCGTGCCCGTCGTGCAAATCCCGACGACGACCCTGGCCCAGGCGGATTCCGCCATCGGCGGCAAGACCGGCGTCGACTCGAGCGTCAGCAAAAACGCCTTCGGAGCCTTCTGGCATCCCGCAGCAGTCTACCTCGACGTCGCAACGCTTCAGACGCTCGACGACCGCCAGTATCGCAACGGCCTCGTGGAGTCCGTCAAGCACGGCCTGATTGCCGATGCGGGATACTTCGAATTCATCGAAACCCGCCTGGATTCCCTGCTCTCGCGAGACTTGGGTACGCTCGAAACGCTGGCCGAGTACAACTGCCGGATCAAAGGGTCCATCGTCGCGGAGGACCCGCTCGAAAGGAACAAGCGTCGAATCCTGAACTACGGACACACGATCGGTCACGCGGTCGAAGCCGCCAGCGGGTACGAGTTGCTCCACGGCGAGGCCGTCGCCATCGGAATCGTCGCCGCCGGACGGATCGAAATGGAACTGGGTCTCGCCCAGCCGGACCGGCTCGGCCGGGTCCGAAAGGTCCTCGAAAGGCTCGGCGTCCCGACGAAGCCGCCTGAGAATCTGGGTGTCGACACGCTGCTCGACCTCCTGCGGCACGACAAGAAAGCGGTCGGCCGGTGGCCCAGGTTCGTACTGCTCGACCGGCTTGGGCACGTCCACTGCGAAAACGGCCAATACGCCGTGCAGGTCGGCCGGGACGTAGTCGTCGAGGCGCTGGGCAAACTCCGATGACCAACGCCGGTTGACAATCTCCAGACACATCCGACTCTTGCATATTATCAGACTCTACTCTGTCCGAATTACCCTGTCCGGTGCGCCACTCGCGGGATCACTGCGAGTGGCCAGACTGCCGGCGAACCGGGGGAAAATGCGGCATACTCTATTGAAAGAGCCGTTCGCAGACGATATAATAAGATAGTAGGATGGTGCAGCCTGTGGTTACTGCATGGTTTGCACGCATGTCCATCACCCACAGGGAGGGAAGCCAAGGATTGGTGCGGACGGACCCCCGAAAGAAAGCGTTGTGCTTCAGGTCTATCGGAACAAACGGAAAGAGTGACACAAACAGGTGGGACCGGTGGTGCGTTTGGTGTCCGAGGCGAATCGTAGAACGCCAGGGACTCCGGACGGTCCAGGAGAAGGTGATGAATACCAATGCACGACAACTCGTTGCCAACACAATGATCGCCCTGCTGCTGGGATGGGCCGTCTCGGCGGACGCGGCCATTCGATACGTGGCCCTCAGCGGCTCGGGGGCAGACGGCCTGTCCTGGGCCACCGCCTACCGCGACCTCCAGACTGCCCTCAACGACACCGGGGTTGGCAACGGCGATGAGATCCGAGTCAAACAGGGCCGCTACGTGATCGGCCGGGCCATCACAGTGAACAAGGCCGTGAAAATCCTCGGCGGCTACAGCGGCGCCGGCGCCGAACGAGACACGCAGCAATTCACGACGACCGTCGACGGAGAGGGACGCGTCTTCCACGGATTCATCGTCACAGGCGATGCCCACTTCGACGGACTCGCCATCACGGGCGGAAACGCCTATGTCACCGGCGACATCGACGGCGGCGGCATGCTCATCACGAACTGCAGCGTCACGCTGACCCACTGCATCTTCTCCGGAAATTCCTGCAAGCGATGGGGCGGCGCCATCATGCTCTCGGCCGCCCACGGAACCGTCATCGCGGACTGCACATTCACCGGGAACGTCGCGGGCGTTCGCGGCGGCGCAATCCACAACTACGCCTCCGACTGCGCCATCACCAGCAGCGTGTTCATCCGCAACGAGGCCAGCGAGGACGCAACGGGCTGGGGCGGCGCCGTCATGAACGACCAGGGCGCTCCCTCAATCACCGGCTGCGCCTTCAGCGAGAATCGCGCGTCCCGCGGGGCGGGCATCTGCAACTGGCAAACCGAGGCCCTTGTCGAATCGTGCACGTTTGCCGACTGCAACACGTTGACCGTCGGCGGCGGCGGCATCTACAACGCCGGCGGCGCTCCAACGATCAGCAGATGTCTGTTCCGAAACAACGGGGTCACCCACTGGGGCGGCGCCATACTGGACGAATCCTCCGGCGGCGCCGTCGTCGATTGCATCATGTGGCAGAATTCCGCGATGGTCCATGGAGGCGCCGTCTACATCGGCGCAAACGCAGACCTCCCGACGAAGTATCCCTTGTTCCTCAACTGCACCCTGTACGGCAACCACGCCTCCTCCGGCGGGGCGTTGTACAGCTACGGCTGCTCCGCCACCCTCTGGAACTGTATCCTCTGGGGCAATGAAGCCTATGCCGGCGACGACGGCATCTGCAACAACACGCTCGCGTTTTCCGCCGTCACGTCGGCTTTCTTCTGCGACATCCAGGGAGACGGGGTCTATCCGGGCGAAGGCAACCTGAACGTCGATCCACTCTTCGAGGATGGGCCCAAAGGCAACTTCCAGTTGCAGGCCGGCTCCCCCTGCATGGATGCCGGCGCCCATGCCCCGAGCGTCGAGCCATTGGACTTCGAAGGCAGCCCGCGAGTCGTGGACGGCGACGAAGACGGCGATGCAATCCTCGATCTCGGCGCCCTGGAGTTCCAGGGTCGCACGGAAGTGAGTCATCCCTATTGCGGCGAGATCCTTCAGACCGTCATCTATGAGAACCCCGCCGACACGTCCGCGACGTACTTATTCCGTCTGCTCCTGGAGACCGGCGACACGGTCTATCGCATCGAGTTTCGCACGCCGAACGGCGGCGCCACCTACGTGATCCCGAACGACAACCAGACCTCGTCCAACGGAGTAACCACGTCGCACCGACTCCGCGACGGCCGACACGTTTGGCAGTACGAGGCCACCATGGCGAGCCCCGCCGCCCTCACAGGATACGGCAACGGAACCTATCGCATCACGCTCTATTACCGGGGCGACACACAGTACGAGATTCAGGTCCCGTTCATGATGTCGAAGTACAACAAGGCCATCACCCAACCGACGCAGAAACCGCGGATACTTTCCCCCGCTTCCGGCGAGGCCATGCCGTCCCCCGTGGCCGCGACCTGGGACGCATGTACCGATACGACCGCCAACACGATCTGCCTGACAATCACCGACTCGTCGACGGGCGAGGAGGTCGTCACGGATGTCTTCGATACCGGCGCCGTCGGATCGAACGCATACCAGGTGCCCGAGGGGACATATGAACTGGCCTGCGCATTCGCCAACCTTCAGGAAACGACCGCTTCGGACGGCACCGCGTTCATCTGCGGCAAAGCCATCGCCGTGGCCCAGCCGATCGTGGTGCCCTGCTCCGCCGTCTACCGGTTCTGGTCGCCTCTACTCGCCCAACACTTCTACACGGTCGACGAGGGCGAGAAGGATTGGCTGACCGAAATCTACCCTCACATCTGGAATCTGGAAGGCGCCGTGTTCCACGCGTGTGCCACGCGCTGCTACGACAGTCTGCGCCCGGTCTACCGTTTCCGGTCCGGCGACGCTCATTTCTACACAATCGATGAGAAGGAACGGGACCGACTGCTCGTCGAGAGCTCGGACGTCTGGACGCCTGAGGGCATCGCATTCTACGCCTATCCGCAAGGCGCGCAACCTGTCGACTCCGTGCCCGTCTACCGGTTCTGGAACGCCTCAAACAACACGCATTTCTACACGACGGATGAGGAGGAGAGAGCCCGAGTCATCGCTGAGTACGGATATGTCTTTGCGGACGAGGGAATCGCCTTCTATGTCTATCCATAGTCGTCGTGGGGGACAGCACGCCAGAACGACAACATGATGGGCCATAGCGTCACGGCGCCATATTATCGCCCCAGGCATCTGCGATACCCTCCGTATAGATACGTATTTTTGCGTTGTTTTTTTCATTCCCGCCCGGGCAGGCAGAATCCGTGGACATCCCATCCGCTGTCCAGCGTTCGCAGGCACAATCCGACACTTTGCGACGACGGACTGGCGCCGCCCTGGGACGTGACCGTTAATGCCCCGTGGAGAACGTGCCGATGTACGGCCTGTACATAGACGAATCGAAAAGCAGGATAGAGTCAGAAGAAACAACGGAGCAGAGTCCGGTAGTCGCCCGAACGCGTCCCGTATGAATGACGACGCGTGGCGCCGGAGGCCCCCGGGAGGACGATATGATCGTACCTGACAACGTGGAAATCCGGGATACGGAGGCGCGCATCGAGGCGCTGCCCATCTTCCTCCAGACCGGATTACAGGTGCGGGACGTTATGAGCAAGGTCCAGTGCGTCGTGCCCACGGACTGCCCCGTTCTGGCCGTCGCACAGATCATGACGACGCATCAGACGCCCTTCGTAGCCGTCGAGGACGGAGACGCGATCGTAGCTGTGATCACAGAGCGGGAGATCGCCCGAGGCGCCGCGAAATACGACTCGCAACTCCGTGACCTGACGGCCGAAGCGATCATGACACCTGTGCCAGACGGCATCAGCCCGGACTGTCCGCTCACCGAGGCGGCGCAGGTCATGCACGCCCATCGGCTGCGATGGTTCCCGGTGGTCGCCAACCAAGACGTCATCAGCATCCTCACGCAGGCGGACCTGACCCGGGCGGCCACGTTGCTTCCGGAACTCGGTACGGTCGGCAACATCATGAGTACCGACGTCATCACAATCGACGCCGAACGTCTACTCCTCGAAGCCGCTCAAACCATGGCCTGCCGAGACATCTCCTGCCTGGTCGCCACACATCACGGCAAGCTGGCGGGTGTGCTGACCGAGGCGGACCTTCTCGATCAGGTTGTGGCCAGCAGAGCATCCTGGTCCACGGTTACTGTGGCCGACGTGATGACATTTCCCGTGGTGTCCATCCAGCCTGACTGTTCCCTGAGCGAAGCGCGTGCGGTCATGGACAGGACTCATGTGCATCGCCTGATTATCGCCGATCAAAACCGCCCGTGCGGGCTGATCACCCAGACCGACATCACCCGGGCACTGAACGCAAGACTACAGGAGCAGGAACGCCGGCGATGGAAACGTCTGGCCCGCTCCAAGGACGCCATCTTCGCCGTAGACCTCGACGGAAACACCGTGTATGTGAACGCGGCGTTCTCCAAGCTTCTGGAATGTCCCAGCCCGTCCTCGTTCGTGGGACATCCCTTTCTGCCCTTGTCCTGCTGGTCGAACCCCGCGGACCGCAAGCTTTTCATGGCGGATTTCGCCGCAACGGACCTTCAGGTGCAGGACGCCCTTCTGAGAACCCGCTCTTGCCGGAGCCTCCCGGTCGCCGTGTTCTCCACGATAGCCAAGAGTTTCCGCGGCGACGTGATCGGCAAACAGGGAGTCCTGCGACCGGTCAGTCGCCAGCTGGAAATCGGCATGTAAAAGGGACCCACGTCGGGGAGTAGAATCGGCATCGAA
>CAZDTD010000036.1:0-25928 GCA_964507995.1 uncultured Pirellulales bacterium
GAGAACAGCTCTTCGACCTGGAGAAGAACCCCGGAGAATGCCACGATCTGGCGGGCGACTCCGCCTCGCAAGAAACGTTGAAACAATGGCGGCAGCACATGGTCGCCCATCTGTTGGAACGCGGTCCCGAGTTCGTCGAAGACGGCGCCCTGGCGATCCGCAAGAAGCGACGGCTCTACTCGCCCCACTACCCGGACAACGCTGCCTGATTGGAAGAGGAACTCGCATGACAGCCGATCGTCGCGACCAACGAAGCGCACATTCCAGTCGACGGGACTTCCTCCGCGCGGCCTGCCACGGCACGGCGGCGTTCGCGTTGCTCGGGACAACCTCCCGATTCGCACGGGCCGCCGAGGCCCGCAAGACGGCCAGGCGGAACATCGTCTTCATCCTGAGCGACGACCACCGCTACGACTTCATGGGCTTCATGCCGCAAGCCCCCGCCTTCCTGGAGACGCCGGCCATGGATCGCATGGCCGCCCGGGGGGCGCACCTGGCCAACGCGTTCGTCAGCACGTCGCTGTGCTCGCCGAGCCGGGCCTCCATCCTCACGGGCCAGTACATGCACCACCACCACATCGAGGACAACCAGCGGCCCGAGCCGGAGGGGACCGTCTTTTTCCCCAGGTACCTCCAACAGGCGGGCTACCAGACCGCCTTCATCGGCAAGTGGCACATGGGGCACGAGATGGACGACCCGCGGCCGGGGTTCGATCATTGGGTGAGCTTCAAGGGCCAGGGGGTCTATTTCGACCCGGAATTGAACATCAACGGCGTGCGGAAGCAGTTCCAGGGGTATACGACCGACGTACTGACCGACCGGGCGTTGGAATGGCTCAAGACGGGTCGGGACACGCGGCAGCCGTTCTTCCTGTACCTTTCGCACAAGTCGGTACACTATCCGTTCCAGCCCGCCAAACGTCACGAGGGCCGCTACGCGAAGTGCGAGGTCAAGCGTCCCGAGACCATGGCCAACACCGAGCAGAACTACCTGACCCAGCCTCTCTGGGTCCGCGAGCGGCGATACAGCATCCACGGCGTGGACCACATGGAAACGGGCCCCTACGACAACGACCCCGTGCCGTCGTTCGACGATCTCTATCGCCAGTACTGCGAGACGGTCCACGGACTGGATGAGAACATCGGCCGCGTGCTGGACTACCTCGACGACTCCGGCCTGAGCCAATCCACCCTCGTAGTCTACATGGGCGACAACGGCTTCGAGCTGGGCGAGCACGGCTTCTACGACAAGCGAGACGCCTTCGAGGAATCGATTCGCGTCCCGATGCTCGCCTACGCGCCGGGAATGATCGCGCCGGGCTCGCAGGTCACGCAGATGGTCCAGAACATCGACATCGCCCCGACGCTGCTGGAGGCAGCGGGCGTCGCCGTGCCGGAGGCGGCTCGAATGGACGGCCGGTCCTTCCTGCCGCTGTTGCGCGGGGACTCGCCCCCTTGGCGCGACCACATCCTCTATGAGTATCATTGGGAGTGGAATTTCCCCGCCACGCCGACCGTGTTCGCCATCCGCACCGATCTGTACAAATACGTCTTCTGTCAGGGCGTCTGGGACCGCGACGGCTTCTACGACCTGCAGACCGACCCGCACGAGCGGTACAACCTGATCGACGTCCCATCCTGCCAGGACCGGATCGCCGCGATGAAAAAACAGCTCTTCGACCAGCTCGAAGCGAGCGGCGGGCTGAACATCCGGGTACCGCGGCCCCTGGGCGAGCGGCTCGACCAGCGCAAGAACAGGCGATGATCCTGACCCCGAAGGCCCCGCTGCCAGCGACCAACCCCGAAATTTTTGAAAAAAAGGGATTGCAGGGCCTTGGCGAGGCGTATATACTTTCAATGTTATATCGCGGGCGTAGCTCAGTGGTAGAGCACCACGTTGCCAACGTGGGTGTCGTGAGTTCAAGCCTCATCGCCCGCTTTCGGGAATTTTGTTCCTATGGATGGGAACTCCCGGGACGCCGTAGGCGTTCCGGGACCCTATAGTATCGGCGAGGTACCGGCTAAGGTTAGTTTGGCGTTGGTCGTCGATACGTTGAAGCCTTGTAGCGAAAGCCGCAAGGTCGTAAACGTGTACCTGGCCAAGGGGATTCTTCCTCTGTGGCCTTTTTTGTTTTTTGGGGTGCTGGGTTCTGGAAAATGGACAATCAGGCCTACTTTGGGAATGAAAAAATCTCTCATTTCGATTTTTCATTCCCAAACCGTGTCGGCCTCATAAAGAGCATTAGCTAATAAGAGCGATTCTTCAAGGAAATCGAGGAACAAGATTTCCTTGAAGAATATAGGTTTGATTGCCCATTTTCCAGAACCCGACGCCAATTACACAGTCATCAGCTTTTTGGGAGCTCCGCAAATGGCGGAAGAAAAACAAGACACCACGGCCTCTGAGCAAGAGGAAAACACCCAGGAAACCCAGCAGTCGGCACAGGAGTTGCGAACTGCGAAGAACACCGTCTCGGTCGAGGAGATCGGGCCCTGCAAGAAGAAGGTGAGCGTCGAGATCCCCGAGGAGACGATCAAGGAGATGGGCGACGAGCAGTACCAGGAACTCCGCCGGGACGCGATTCTGCCGGGCTTCCGCAAAGGTCGGGCCCCCCGCAGGCTCCTGGAAAAGCGATTCGGCAAGGAGACCAGGGAGAACATCAAGCTCAAGCTGCTGGCCGAGGCCAGTGAAGCGGCCATGAAGGCCCAGAAGCTCGACGTTCTGACCGATCCGGAGATCGACTTCGAGCACATCGAGCTGCCCGAGACCGGATCGATGAAGTTCACCTTCGAAATCGAGGTCCGGCCCGAGTTCGAGCTGCCCGCGATGGAAGGCATCGCGGTCACGAAGCCCAAGCTGGAGGTCACCGAGGAGCAGATCGACCACGAGATCGAGCAGCTCCAGCGGTGGTCCGGCGTATGGACCCCGCGCGAGGACGGCATCATCCAGCGTGACGACCAGATCGTCGCCGATGTCCGCATCAAGGTGGAGCTGACCGAAGAGGAGAAGGCCCGTCAGGCGGCCCTCGCCGAGGGCAAGAAGCCCGAGGAAGAGACGCAGAAGACCCCGATCCCCGAGGCGGAGACCAAGCTGGACAACGCAGAGGTCTTCGTCCGGGCGAACGGCTTCGTCGGTCCGATCCCCGTCGAGAAGCTCGACGAACTCCTCATCGGCGCCAAGGCCGGCGAGAAGAAGACCACGACCGTGGAGGTCCCGCAGACGTTCTTCCGCGAGGAGTACCAGGGCCGCAAGGTCGAGATCGAAATCGACGTCAAGGACATCAAGTTCCTCAAGCCCGGCGAGATCGACGAGCACTTCCTGCAGCGCTTCAGCGTCAAGGACGTGGCCGAGCTGCGGGACCGCATTCGCGAGAACCTGCAGGAGCGGGTCGAGAGCCAGGTCCGCACCGAGATGAACGACCAGATCTACCAGTACCTGCTGAACAACACGAAGTTCGACCTGCCGATGGACATCGTCGCCCGCCAGGCCGGCAACATCCTGCAGAGGCAGTACATCAATCTGCTGTCCCGCGGCCTGAGCCGCCAGCAGGTGGACGAGCAGATGGAACAGCTTCGCGCCGGCAGCGAAGAGCAGGCGAAAGAGCAGCTCCGGACGTTCTTCATCATGGACAAGGTCGCCGAGAAGCTCGAGATCGAGGTCAGCGAAGAGGAGATCAACGGCCACATCGCCCGCGTCGCCATCCAGCGGGGCCAGCGGCCGGAAAAGATGAAGGAGCAGATGGAGCGGGACGGCTCGCTCTCCCAGTTCCGACTGGAGATCCGTCAGGGCAAGTGCATCAGCAAGCTGCTCGAATCGGCGACTGTCACCGAACGGGAGGCGGACGCCAAGCCCCAGAAGTCGGAAGAAAAACCGGCAAAGGCCCGGAAATCGAAGAAGAAGGCGGCTCCGGAATCCGAAGAAGGAAAGGCCGACGCATAACGTCAGAAAAGGATGGTTCAATGTCCCTACACGATTACCTGAGACATGCCGGAAGGACCGATACGTACGACCAGCACTCGCAGTACCAGCGCTTTCGCCAGATGAGCCTGGACGACATGCTGCTCGAAAACCGAATCGTCTTCCTGATCGGCGATATCAACTACGCCCGGGCGGCGGAAGTCATCATGAAGCTGCTGTACCTGGACAACATGAAGAAGGGCCGGGAAATCAGTCTGTACATCAACTCCCCCGGCGGCACCGTGGACGACACGATGGCGATCTACGACACGATGCGTTTCGTGGGTTCGCCCATCGCGACGTACTGCATCGGCCGGGCCCAGTCGGGCGGCGCCGTCGTCCTGGCCGCGGGGACCAAGGGCAGTCGATACGCCCTGCCCCACGCCAAGATCATGCTGCACCAGCCCTGGGGCGGCGTCACCGGCCAGGCCGCGGATATCAAGATCCAGGCCGAGGAGATCCTCCGGGCCAAGCAGACCCTCAATGAAATTCTCGCCAAGCACACCGGCCAGCCCCTCGAAAAGATCCAGCTCGAAACGGAGCGGGACAACTACATGAGCGCCGAGGACGCCAAGGCCTACGGCCTGATCGACGAGGTGCTCCACGAGGAGGACATGCCCAAGGTCCCGACGCAAACCCAGGACAAGACCGAAGAAGGCAAGGGCGCATAGCCTCGACGCAGGTTCCCAAACCGAATTCATGGCAAGGAATGGAAGAAATGAGCAATAACGAGACCCTGGTGCCCATCGTCGTTGAGAAGACCGGTCGGGGCGAACGGGCATACGATATCTATTCGCGGCTCCTGAAAGACCGCATCATCTTCCTCGGCGGCGGGGTCAACGACGCCGTGGCCAACCTGATCATCGCCCAGATGCTCTTCCTGAGCAACGAGGACAACAAAAGCGACATCCACTTCTACATCAACTCGCCCGGCGGGGTCATCACCTCCGGCCTGGCGATCTACGACACGATGCAGTTCGTACGGTGCGACGTCGCGACGTACTGCATCGGGCAGGCGGCCAGCATGGGCGCGGTCCTGCTGGCCGGCGGTGCGCCGAACAAGCGGTACCTGCTGACCAACAGCCGGGTCCTGGTGCATCAGCCGCACGTCATGGGCGTCATGGAAGGCCCCGCGACCGACCTCGACATCGAGGCCCGCGAGATCCTGCGGCTCCGCGAGCGGCTCGACCAGATCCTCGCCCATCACACGGGCCAGGAACTCGCCAAGATCCAGAAGGACACCGACCGAAACCTGTGGCTCAGCGCCGATGAAGCGGTCAGCTACGGGCTCGCCGATCAAATCCTGCAGAAGGCCCCCGAGATCGTTCGAGGCGACGACAAGGAATAACCCCAGTAGGAGCATGGAAGCCGGTGAGAAGCATACAAGGACGAATTGGCGTTGGAGCGTGGAAGCGTGGAAGCGTGGAAGCGTTAAGATGGTCACGGACGTCCACGCACTTGCGCATCTACGCATCCATGTCTCTGCTTCTTCTGGCGGGTTGCGGCATTGGCAGCGAGCGGAAGAGTCCCGCCGAGATGCGGGCCGGCCAACTCGAACAGGAAAAGGCCGGCCTGGCCGGCGAAATGGAGCAATACCGGGCCGAGAACGAGCAGCTCCGAGCACAGATCCGCTCGCTCTCGGCCCTTCCCAAAGATCAATCGAACAACCCCTACGAGGTGACGAGCCTTCGGATCGCCAAGATCTCGAACTTCTTCGACAAAGACCGCGACGGAAAACAGGAGAAGCTGGTCGTCTACGTCCAGCCGATCGACGTCGAGGGCGATGTCATCAAGGCCGCCGGCACGGTCGCAGTGCAGCTTTGGAACCTGAACAAGCCGAATGGAGAGGCACTGCTCGGCCAGTGGCAGGTCTCGCCCGCCGAGCTGCGAACGCTCTGGTTCAACGCCTTCACGACCGGCTATCGTCTGACCTTCGACCGGCCCGAGGGACTCGAAACGCTCTCCGAGCCGCTCACGGTCAAGGTGACATTTACCGACTGCCTGACCGGCGAGACCTTCCGCGTCCAGCAGGTCATCACACCGAAGCTCGATTAGAGCCCACAAAGATGGTGCGTGATACGCACCCTACTACGGCGTCCACCTTAAAATGGTGGGTAGCGTAGGAAGTGAGCCTGACCGGACCACGCGACGAGACGTGCCGCTTCTTTAGGCGAGCGTCCCCGCTCGCCTAAAGAGAGTCGTGCGAGGACGCACGACCTACGAAGAATGACCTTCCCGATCTGCCCACCCAATTAACATGGACGCCGTACTACGCCTGCCGAACAGACATATCCTCATGATGCGTCGGAAGGATAACGCCTGACGGCGTCGCTGCCAACGAGTCCGACGACCGCGGCGAAGCGGCCTGCCGTATTCCCCTCCCGGCGGTGACTCGGAAACAGGTCGTTGCGACAGAGGGTGCAGACGCCGGCGACGTGGATGGAATCGGGGTGCAGGCCGCAACGCACCAGCGCGTCGGTGTTGGCCTGCCACAGATCGAAATGATGCCGCCGGCCCGAAGGATGGAAAAAGGCCGCGGCGTGGGGGCCGATTCCATCGATTGCGGCGACGCGAACCTCGTCGCCCACCTCGTAACAACAGGGTCCCGCCGACGGGCAGATGCACGCGACCAGATCTTGCGGCCGGCAGCCGAGATCGACCATGCGAACCACGACCGCCGGCGTGATCCCTGCGACGGTGGCTTTCCACGAGGCGTGGGCAAACCCGACCGCGTGGCCCCGCCGGTCGGCGATCAACACGATGGGACAGTCGCCACTCTTGCCGAGCACGGCCAGTCCCTTCGTCGTGGTCACGAGCCCGTCGGCGAACCCGGCGCAGCCTCCCTGCTCGCAGGTGAGGACGTCGCCACCGTGGACCTGCTCGAGAAAGGCCGCGTCCTCCAGTCCGAGTCGGGCCGCGATCTCCCGCCCGGCGGGCACCGGATCGCGCCGAACCTGCTGTACGTCCGGCCCCTCGCGAGTCGTCACCAGGTGCGGAACGCCAATCGCTGAGAGCGCATCGAACCGCCCTGCCAGCCAGCCGTTCGTCAGGCGTTCCAGCCGGAACACGCCGTTTCCATGCGAGGTGCAATCCGTCACGAGCGACCCCATCACGGCTGGTCCGTGAACTTCGCGGTGGCCAGGATGCTCCCCAGCGTCTGACGCTCCTGCTCCGTCGAATACGACAGGATCAGCAGCAGCGTGTAGCCCTTGCGCACGGTCGCGAAATACTCGTTCTTGATGAGTTTCGTGGGCAACAGCGCCAGTTCCGCCTGCAAGACGTGGAACTCGACGCCGGACACCATCTGGGTGTAGACCTCGCGAGGGAAGCCGAATCGCAGTTGCCCTCCCTGGAGCGTCCGCTTGGCGTGGAAGAGGTAGTCACCGCCGGTCTTGATGCCGGGCAGGTGCATGACCCCCTCGGCAACGCAGGTGATGCTCGGATTGGACTCGACCGGGGCACCCTGCGGGTGTTGGAAAGCCGTCACGAGGTTGAAGGTCCGCGACTCGTTGGCCTCCAATACCGCCTGAACGTTCTCGTCACCTCCGGCCGCGATCTTCTGGCCGATCTGCATTTTCTCGTCGGTCGTCTGGCGGTCCTGAATCGTCCATTCGGCAGGAATCGTAATCTCGAAGCCGAGGTAGTCGTTGTGATAGACCGACCCGTCGAATCGCCCAACGTCCATCTGCTCTCCGGGCTTCTTGCCGCACCCGCAGACAATCAAGCACAAACCAGCCGCAATCCAGAAACCAATCCTGCCGTATCGCATCCGGCCTCCCTTTGATACATCCCGAAACAATGACGCCCTCCCCCGCAGTCAACTCCCGCATTATGCCGACGAGACCGGCTCGACGCAAGGTCCGCGTAAGGCGTTATCTTCCAGGTCCCCAACGACACGCAATTGCCGCTTGCCATGCCGACGGCGGGCTATAGAATACGCCCATGCGCCAATTAAAAAATCAGATTCTCTGTGGGGACTGCGTCGAGATCTTGCGGTCCGCCGAGGAGCCGTTCGCGGACCTGGTCTTTGCCGACCCGCCGTTCAATATCGGGTACCAGTACGACAAGTATCACGACAGCAAGGCCAGCTCCAAGTACCTCGCCTGGACGCGGGACTGGATCGGCCAGTGCGTCCGCGTGCTCAAGCCGCACGGGTCGATCTATATCGCCATCGGAGACGAGTACGCAGCCCATATCAAGCTCATCCTGGAGGACGAGTTGCACCTGACGATGCGCAACTGGATCATCTGGCACTACACCTTCGGCCAGCAAACCAAGGCCAAGTTCGCCCGCGCCCATGCGCACATCCTGTATTTTGTGAAGGACGCGAAGAGCTACACATTCAACGATGAGATCGTTCGCGTGATCTCGGACCGCCAGAAGAAGTACCGTGACAAGCGGGCCAACCCGGCAGGCAAGCTGCCCGACGACGTGTGGGACGAACACCCTCGCATCTGCGGCACCTTCTCGGAGCGGACGGGCCATCCTTGTCAGATGCCCGAGAGCCTGCTGGCGAGGATCATCCGCGCCAGCTCGAACGAGGGCGACTGGGTGCTCGATCCATTCTGCGGTTCCGGCACGACCGCCACCGTCGCGTACAAGCTCAACCGGTCCTACACCACGACCGATATTTCGGAGACGTACGTGGAGGCCGCCCGACAGCGAATTGCAGAGTCCGTCGGCCCGCCTGTGGAGGGCGACGGTCAGCCCGACTGGCCGCAGCACGCGGACGACGAATTGAAATGGCTCTACACCGAGAGCAAGATTCCACTGCAACAGCTCTGCAAGAATCAACTGCTCTTGTCTCTGTTCACGCAGAAGCTCAACAGCCGTCTTCTGAAGAAGGAACCCTACACCACGAAACAGGTTCACGATCGGCTGTACGATCTCGGCAGCGTACTCAGTCCGATCGACAAGCTCAGCGTCGCGCCGCTGGAGGTGTCCCTGTTTGAAGAATAGACCCCCAGGATGCGTTGAAACGTTGGAGCGTAAAAGCGTTGGAGCGGTCACACATCCACGCATCCACGCATCCACGCTCCTGCTGTTCGCAGCCAGCGCCCTGGCGTTGACGGTGATTCAGCCGCCGTTCGGCGCATCGTTCCTCGCCTGGGTGGCGATGACGCCCTTCGCGCTGGCGTGCTCGCCACAGGCGAAGACGCGGGGTTTCGCACTGGCCGCCTTCCTCGTCGGGTTCCTCTACTGGCTCGCCAACCTCTATTGGATCGAGCCGATCACCATCCCCGGCTGGCTCGGGATGGGCCTGTACCTGTCGCTATCCTGGGTACTGCCTGCTCTGGGCGTGCGGTTCGCGAGGGCCAAGGGGACGCCGCTGTTCATCGCCCTGCCGGTCATCGTGGTCGGATGGGAGCGATTGCAGGGCTGGCCCATGGGCGGTTTCTTCTGGCGGCTCCTCGGGCACAGTCAATACGAGCACCTGGCAATGATCCAGATCGCCGATCTCGTTGGAGTGGCTGGCGTCTCCTTCGTCATCGCCATGGTCAACGGCCTGATCGTCGATCTGATCCTGTTCGTGGAACGCTCGCGTAGGGTGGGCCATGCCCACCAGTCTTCATCCCCGTCGGAGCAAGTCGGTGGGCATGGCCCACCCTACATGCTTCACGCTTCACGAACCGCCGTCCTGGGCATCCTGGCCACGGTCATCGTCGCCGCGGGAACCCTTCTCTACGGCCAGTGGCGGCTTCGCCAGACGCCGGAATGCGTGAGCGAAGGTCCCGTCGTCGGCTCGCTGCAATCGAACGTGCCACAGTCGGTCAAGCGGAGCTTCAGCAAGAGCAGCCAGCTCTTCGACGACCTGATGGTCGCCAGCAAGGCCGCCGGAGAGGCCGGCGCCGAATTGATCGTCTGGCCCGAAACGATGGTCCAGGGCATCCTCGACCCATCGGTCTGGCCGTACCTCACGAGCGACATCGACGAGGACAAGGCATTCCACAAAGCCCTTGGCGAACACGCCAGGGACACCGCATCGTGGTTGCTCGTCGGCGCCTACGGCCTGGACATCCGCGAGAACAGCCACGGCGAACTCTACGGCGACAACTACAACTCCGCCTACTGCTACCGGCCGAACGGGACCCGCGATCCCGGGCGGTACGACAAGATCCATCTCGTCCTGTTCGGCGAGTACATCCCGTTCAAGAAGCAGTTCCCCTGGCTCTTCAGGCAACTCGGGCGCTTCCTGCCCGAGGGGTACAGCCTCAGTTATTCGCTCGAACACGGGACGCGGTACACGGTCTTCGAGATGGCTCCGAAGGAAGCTTCAGGCAGTGACTCCCAGCTTCAAACTTCAAACTTCAAACCTCAAACTCCCTATCGTTTCGGCGTCCTCATCTGCTACGAGGACGCGATCCCCTACGTCGCGAGGAATTTCGCGCTCGACGACCGGGGCAGCAAGCGAGTCGACTGGCTGGTGAACATCAGCAACGACGGCTGGTTTGTGCGGTTCCCCAGGGACGCGGGCCGAGTGATCCCGAGCAGCGAATTGGCCCAACACGCGGCGATCTGCACGTTCCGGGCCGTGGAGAATCGCCTGCCCATCGTGCGAAGCGTCAATACAGGCGTCAGTTGCCTGATCGAATCGACAGGCCGAATCCGCGACGGATACCTGGCCGCGAGCGACAATTTTCCCGCCGAAGCGATGAAGCGAACCGCGATGGCTGGATGGTTCACGGACCGTTTGCCGATAGATAAACGGATGACCTTCTACAGCCGGCATGGCGAGTGGTTCGCCGACGGCTGTGCTGCGATCTTCGTCGCAACGCTCCTGGGGCCGCTGGCAAGCCGTCTGCGGCGACGAGGGTCGAAGAAGGCCAGGTAATTTCCAGAAAATTCGAAATTCGTGCTTCGAATTTCCCACCTGTGAGGTGATCGATGCGTCGCTTTTTTGAGATTGCAGTGTTCATTTTGTCGCTGCTGCCGGCCTGGGAGCGGACTGCGTGGTCCCGTTCGGTGCCGCAGTTATCGCCTCCCACGGTGCAATCGCAGCCGCAGATGCCCGCGGCCGACAGTCTCCAGGGCCAGGCCCGACGGATCGTCTCGGATTGCCTGTCCGACGCCAACCCGCAGGTCCGCGCCAACGCGGTCGAGGTAGTGGCCACGACGCGGGACCTGCTGCTGATGCCGACCGTACGGAAGTTGCTGGCCGACGAGGTGATTCCCGTGCGGTTCGCAGCGGTGCTGGCCGTGGGCGACCTGCGGTATGGTCAGGCCCGGGATGAAATCGCCCGCCTGCTCAGCGATCCCAACCCGAACATCAAAATCGCGGCTTCCTACGCCATCGCGCGCCTGGGCAACCCGGAGTACTACAAAATCCTGGGCAATGCTGTCAAAAGCCAGGATCAGACGGTGCGGGCCAACGCCGCCCTGCTCTTGGGCAAAAGCGGCAGGCAGGAGGGTCTGCCACTCCTTTATGAGACCATGCAACGGAGCGATTCGGAGGACAAGGTCGTCCTCCAGGCGGCCGAATCCATCGCCATGCTCAAGGACCGCAAGATCTATTCCAAACTCTGGACGAGACTGATCAGCGCCTACGCCGACGACCGCGTGATCGGCATCCGCGCGATGGGCGCCCTCGGCACGCAAGAGGCGAGAAACGCGCTGGTCACGATGCTGGACGACGCAGTCCCGGAGGTCCGTCTGGCGACCGCAGAGCAGCTTGGCAAGCTGGGAGACCCAACGGGCGAGCGGGAGGTCCTGGCGATCCTCGACAGGAATCCCGGCTCCGACGCAAACCCCGAGAGCCGGGCACGGATCAAGATCCTGACGGCCCTGGCCATCGGCGAGATCCGCACGCCTGCGGTCACCAAGCACCTGCCCGGCCTGTTGCGGGACCAGTCCCAACTCGTCCGACTGGCGGCCGCCAAAGCCGTTCTGCGATCCGCGCCGCAGAAGGCCGGTTCGTAGGCTCTTTGTCACGTAGCCATCGCTCGGGCTCATTTATGAGACCTGTCCATCCCGCCCTCCCGCTCGCAACTGTTTCTATTTAGGCTATTTAGGAAAAATGACTTGACCTTTTTCCGGCGGGAGCGTAAAATTATAGCGTGCACAAGTAATATGCTGATTCGTGAAAGGAGCCTGTCTTGAGCACGCTTACCAAGGTTCTGATCGTTTTACTGACCGTCTTTTCGATCTTCCTGTGCGGCATCGTCGTGACGTACGTCGCCAACGCCGAGAACCAGAGAGAGAGGGCCGACGGGCTCCAGCGCAACATCCAGGCCGCCAAGAGCCGCGAGGCAGACGCCCAGCAACAGCTCGAGGAGGAGAAAAAGAAGGCTCAGGACGAGAAGGCCAAGCTCAACGAGCAGATCCTCGCATTCGACACGCAGATCCAGAATCTGCAGGGCGAGTTGGACCGCACCAAGCGAGAGAAGGACCAGTTGGTGCAGCAGGTCACCGGCATGGCCGCGACAGTTGAGACGACCGCCGCAGCCGCCAAGCAGCAAACTACGCTTTTCGAGGCCGAACATCAGAAGGTCGCGACATTAGAAGCCGATCATGCCAATCGCGGCAAGGAACTCGACGAAACCAACCAGATGCTCCTGGAGAAGATGGCCCTGATCGCCGACCTCGAAGCGAAGGTCCGCCAACTCACCGAGTCCTACCAGGAAGCCGAGGGCCGTCTGAACCAGTACCTGCAGCAGTATGGACGGATCACCACGAAACCTGCGACCACGGTGGCCCCGAGGGCGACCGTGCAGCCGATGGCCCTGACTCCGACCCAGACCCGCACGATCAGCCTGAATGGTCAGGTGACCGCGGTGAACATGGCCAACAAGCTGGCCGAGATCTCCATCGGAGCGGCCGCGGGCGTCCGGCCCGAGATGAAATTCCACGTCATTCGCGGCGACCGCGTCGTGGCCGATGTCCTGATCCTCGAGACCTGGCCGGACAAGGCCGTCGGCAACGTCGTCATCCTCCAGCAGGGATTGGAGCCCCGAGCGGGTGACAGAGTCGCAACGAACCTGTAAGCCGAGAAGCCGAACGCGGCGGGCAGCCCTTCCTGCTGGCCGCCGTCTGGAGGTCGTCCGAATATGAGTCCTATGCCACAAGCACGCGGAGGCAAAATCACCCCTCCCAGCAATCTGTACACCGCCATCCTGGCCGTAGCGGTCGGGGTCGTCCTGGCGACGGCGACCTATGTCACGTTCGCCTGCTACAGTCGCTATGAGACGATTTTTGGGTTGCCGTAGCGGAATTCCCTTGACGATACCGCTTGCCGGCATTCAAATCCAATGGCAAACTGAAAGGAGTCGCCTGTGCTGTTGGACTCAATCCTTGGGTATTTCAGCATGGATATGGGTATCGATCTGGGTACCTGTTCCACGCTGGTTTGCGTCCGTGACAAAGGGATCGTCCTGAACGAACCCTCCGTCGTGGCGGTGCGCAAGGGGACCAACATCGTTTTGAACGGCGGCGAGGCGGTCGGTCTGGTCGCGCGGGAGATGCTCGGCAAGACCCCCGGCTCGATCAGCGCCATTCGCCCACTCAAGGACGGCGTCATCAGCGATTTCGAAGTCACCGAAGCGATGCTCAGCTACTTCATCCGCAAGGTCCACGGTCGCGGCCGGTTCGTCAAGCCGCGAGTGGTCATCGCGGTCCCCAGCGGCATCACCGCGGTCGAGCGACGAGCCGTCATCGACAGCGCCGAGCGGGCCGGCGCTCGAAGGGTGTACCTGGTCGATGAGCCCATGGCCGCCGGCATCGGCGCCGGGTTGCCCATCACCGAGCCGACCGCCTCGATGATCGTCGACACCGGCGGCGGCACCACCGAGGTCGCCGTCATGAGCCTGGCGGATATCGCGACCGCCACTTCCATCCGCGTCGGCGGCGACGACATGGACGAAGCGGTGATCAACCACCTCAAACGAACGTACAACCTGCTGATCGGCGAAGCGCGGGCCGAGAAGGTCAAGATCGCCATCGGCTCGGCGTCGCCTTTGGAGCAGGAGTTGACGATGGAAATCGCCGGTCGGGACACGATCTCAGGCCTGCCTCGCAAGATCGTCATCACGAGCGAGGAGATCCGCGAAGCCCTCAAGGACCCGGTCGCGTCGATCATCGAGGCCGTCACGACCACGCTGGAAAAGGCGGAGCCCGAACTGGCCGCCGACCTGATCGACAATGGGATCTGCATCTGCGGCGGCGGCTCCCTGCTGCGCGGCATGGATAGCGTCCTCGGCAACGCCACGGGCCTGAAGGTCTATCGCGCCGAGGACCCGCTCAGTTGCGTCGCCCGGGGCACCGCCGTATACCTGGAGAACCTGGAGATCTGGAAAGACACGATGGACCACAGCGACCGCGGATACGATTGATTTCGCAAGGGTCCAGGGGATAGGTCACAATCATGAGGCGAAAGAAGATCAACCTGTCGAGAGGCATGCTCTTTACCTGGGGCACTCTGCTGGGACTGGTCTTCCTGTTCGCGGTGCCGCAACGGGTGTGCAACCGGCTTCAACTGACGTATGCCGGCGTGTTCCGCTGGCCGCTGGCGATGGGCCGAAGCGCGACGCTGGCCGCCCGCCATCCCGTTCCGACAGGCTCGGCCTCCTCCAAAGAATACGAGCAGTTGCTCTCGAACCACCGCCAGCTTCAGAACAAGATCGCCAACCTGGACGCGCAACTGCAGGATGCGCGCCGACAGAACGAGAAACTGGCGAAACTGCGTGAGAAACCCGGATGGGAGAACGTCGAGCTGCGGCAGGCGAGAATTATCGCAATGCCCGACGCGACACAAACGCAACTGTTCATCAATCGTGGGTCCGAAGACAACGTGGCCAAGGGCCAGCTCGTCGTCAGTCTCGGCGACCGCGACGATATCGAAGGAAGCTGCGTCATCGGGACCATCTCCGATGTGGCCGCCGGCACAGCAAAAATCCATCTGATCACCGACCAGGGCTCGCGGATCTTCGTCAGTGTGGGCAATGTGAACGTGCGGGGGATCATGGAAGGTCGCGGTGACGATACGGCCCGGATCACCATGATCAACAGGGAACATGCGATCAGCAAGGGCGATCCTGTGTACACTGAAAAACAGGCCGGTCTCGACGTGCCGGTCATCACGGCGAGGGTCACAAGCTGCGAGGTGGATCGCGAAAACCCCTTCTTCTGGGACATCCGGGTCAAGCCGATCTACGATGTCGCTGCGTTGAGCGAGGTGGTCGTCGTGGCTTCCGCATCCCGACCGCAGTAGCCGCCCATCAGACTGTGCCCGGTGGAGATTCGGCCATTCTTCACGAGTATTTTCGATTCGCTTGATGCCTGGAGTAACTGATGCGTTGGATTCGGTTTGCAGTGCTTGTGCTTCTCGCCTCGGTGCTGCAAGCCGGTCTGATGGGCCTGCTCAGCCTGGGTCGGCCGGACATCAAGCCCAATCTGCTGCTGATCCTGCTGGTGTTCTTCGCCTCCCGCTGCAACGCGACGGACGCGGTCATCACCTCCTTCGCCATCGGTTTCATCGCAGACCTGGTCAACCCGATCCGGAACGTGATGGGCCCGCGCATCCTCAGCTACGGTCTGTTCGGTACGCTGCTATTCGACGTGCAGCGGGTCTTCTCGTTGCGAAGACCGCTCTACCAAGGCGTCGCGATCTTCGTCGTCGGCTCGTTGACGGCCCTCGTGAGCTACCTGCTCGCGTCCCTGCGGACCGACGGCGGCCAGGCGAACCTGTTGGCCCAGTGCCTCTGGCAGCCCCTGTACTCGGGCCTCCTCGGACCGCTCTTGTCCTTGCCGGTGGGCTGGTGGATGCATATGAATAGAAACAGTCGGCATCCCTATGGCCGATGGCCCGGACCGAGGCGGTGAACCGGACCGAGCGAGGCGTGCACGGATGTACGAGCAACGAGTCAAGGTGTTCATCGGAGTCAGTCTGGCGATGCTGTTGCTGTGCATGCTCCGGCTCGCGCAGATGCAGTTGCTGGCCGAACCGGACGTCCGCGAGGAAATCGACAGGATGAAGGAACGTCAGGGCGAGTCCCGACAGCTCAAGACGCTCCGCGGCAAGATCTTCGACCGCAAGGGCAGAGTCGTCGCGACCGACCGGCCGCGGTTCCGCGTCTACGTCAACTACGGATTGAGCTGTTACCTCGACGACCGCGTCCTGCTCGCCAAAGGGTTCGACGGCAAACAGCAAGACGCGGTTGCCTCCACTGACAAGACCGTCGAGGAAGTGCAGGAGAAACGTCGTGTGCTCGAAGAGGTGATCGACGAGTGCTCGCGGTTCGGCGCGTCCCCCGAGCAGATCAAGGACGCCATCCAAGCCAGCAACGACAGGATCTGGGGATATCGCACGAGCGTGCGATGGGCCCGGAGCGAATACGACCCGAACCTGGTGGCCCGGTACGGCAGCCGCGTGAGCGTCCCCCTCCCGGAAGCCCTGAAGGATTTGCAGCGTCAGTTCCCGGACCCGTGCGACCTGTGCCGACGGATCGCCGAGGTGGACGACATCCCGGAGATGACGAGAAAGCTGGCCCTCGTCGAGTTGCAGACCGAAGACGACGTCTTCGCCGCCCAGGTCGAGTTCCGCGAGGTCGCCGATGTCAACGTCCTGCCGACGGGCCATCGATCCTACCCCTACGGCGCCGTCGCAGCCCAGACCATCGGCTGGGTCGGGCCGGCTACCCAGGAACGGGACCTCAAACTCTTCAGGGACGATCGACTCGCCAGCTACCTCAATGATGAGGTCTGCGGCCGGGAGGACGGCGTCGAGTACGTTTGCGAGAGCATCCTCCGAGGCCGGAGGGGCGAACTCGTCTACGACATCGACGACCAGCTCGTGCGCCAGACCGAGACTCAGTTCGGGCGGGATGTGCAACTGACGCTCGACATCGAGCTGCAAAAGCAGATCGAAGAATGCCTCGTCGATCCCGAGAAGAACCCGGAATATCACGACGCGAACATGGCCGCAGTGGTGATCGACGCGGACTCAGGGGATATCCTCGCGATGGTGTCCCTGCCGACCTATGACCTGAACACCGCCCGATACGATTACGGGAAACTCGTGAACGATGCGAACCGGCCCCTGATCAACCGCACGATCAACCGCCTCTATCCGCCGGCGTCCGTCGTCAAACCGTTGATCCTGATCGCGGGCCTGGAGTCCGGCGTGATCACACCGGAGGAGCCCATAAGCTGCCCGGCCCAGAGACAGCCCCAAGGCTGGCCCAACTGCCTGATCGTCAAACAGGGGGTCGGTCACGACAATCTGTGGGTGAACAACGCGCGCAACGCCCTCAAGGGAAGCTGCAACGTCTACTTCGCCCATCTGGCCGATCGGCTCGACACGAGACTCTTGCAGGAATGGCTCTTCCGATTCGGCTATGGACGACAAATCCCGTTGACCTGTCCGGCCCCGCCGGAGCGGGACGCCGCGATGCGCAGCCTGCGACAGGCGCCAGGCCAGATCGGCAGCTCGCTCGTGTCCTCCTCGACGGACATCGTGTCGCTCGACCAGATCCCGCCTCTCGATCCGTGGCACAAGAGGCTGTTCGGGATCGGGCACGGCAATTTCCGCGTCACGCCCCTGCAGGTGGCCAATGCATTCGCAGCCCTGGCTCGAGGCGGAAGACACATGATGCCCCGTTTGTTCCTTCGTCCCGCCCAACCGCCGGTCGAACCCGTGGATCTGCAGATCCACCTCGCGACCCTGGCCTCCGTCTACGATGGCACCAGCGCCGTGGTCAACGAGTCAGGCGGATCGGCGTACAAGCCCTTCCAGGGCAGCACATTGTACGCCCGCGGCGTGAAGATCTACGGCAAGACCGGCTCGAGCGAAGCGCCCGACAACGCCTGGTTTGCCGGTTACGGGGAGGATCGCCGAGGCGGCAGGATCGCGATCGCCGTCGTCATCGAGGGCGGCCAGCGCGGCGGCAGCGACGCCGGCCCTCTGGGCCGCGCGATCCTCGAACTGTGCGCCGCAGCCGGCTATCTGGGCGAGGCATCCCCTGCGCCACAGCCGTGACAAGGCCGTTGCCAGTCCCCGGCGCTCGTCAGATCGTGACCTGCGCGGACGTTTCGAGTCCCGAGAGGACGCCGCTCAGGACCGCGAAGAACTTCTCGTTGTCCGGCCAGAGGATGCGACCGTTCCGCGGCAGAGGCTCGTCGATCCCCCGGAGGAAACGCAACAGCGTCACTTCATCCAACTCCCTCGACCACACGCCAAGTCCGAGCCGCTCGACGTACCGGGCGTTGGTGAGTTGCTCGTAGTGCCCCCCCACCGGCAGCATGAGCATCTTCTTCTTCAGGCACAGACACTCGCTGATGAGCGAGAAACCCGCCGAGGCGATCACGCCGCGGGAGGAGGCCAGGTCCGCAAGAAAGCCCCGGGTGGAGCGTTCGCGGAACAGGCAGTTGCCGATTTCGAGATTTTTGTTGAAGCCGTAGATGCGGAACTGCTGGTCGGGGAACCGGCCGAGCACCTCGCGCAGCGAGTCCTCGTGGGTGCCGGTGGTCCAGTAGATCGTGATGTGCCCGGCGTTGGAGGGTTTCAGTTCCGTGATGATCCGCCGCACGATCGGCGGCGCCAACACCGCCTTGTCCGTCTTCAGCGGGGCCTCGAAGAAATTGATGACAACGTAGGCCTTCGCACCCATGCAGTGGAACCGCGTCACGGCGCTGGCCTGAATCCGTTGGACGACGTGCCTGTGCTCGTGCTCGATCTTGCACAACGTCAGCATGTGTTCGTTGTTGACGCTGACGAACGGAATGCGGTTGCGAACCGCCCACCAGGCGCTGAACGGCTCGAAGTCCGTGACCACGAGGTCCGGGCGGAACGGCTCATAGACCTGATTGTACAAGCCCTTGTTGGTCCGATGTCCGTTCGGGAATTGCCAGAGGTTCTTCCACACCGTGGCAATCGGGGCGACGTAGCCCTTGCTGTAGTCGAAGGTCAGACCAAAAATCTCGCGGGCCCGCTCGCCGAAACATTCGCGCAGGTACAGGAGCGCCCGGTGCGACGTGGCGAAGATCACGTCGTGTCCGGCGTCGAGGAATCGCTGGCCGATGAGATGAGCCCGGCTCGCATGCCCGAACCCCTCGCCGGCCACTGCATAGATGATCCTGGCCATCCGGCGTTTCTGCTCCTGTCTCGTCAAACAACAAGCCAAAGTGCAGCAGTCTACCAGATTTCCAGCGATCCGTCAGCCCCCAATTGGCATGGTGACGAATCGTTTGTGGCGATGCCGCAAGGCGTCATTCTCCCGGTCCAGGACAACAGGCGAGGCAAACGGAAGAACACCACCCGGAATCACCAGGAGTTGTCGTCTTCGTCTTCGGAGTACGGCCTTGACTGGCGTGAGACGTTCGTCGAGCTGGAGTCCTGGGCCGTCCCCTTGGCGGGAACTCCCAGATAGGTGAGAGTCTTTTCGAGGATCACGGCCGCCACGGGAGCGGCGACCGTGCCGCCGGTGTAGCCCTTTTTGAGGGCCACATTGGGCCGACGGATCGAGACGAGCACGACGACCCGCGGGTTCTCGGCCGGCGCGCCGGAAATGAAGGAAGCGATATAGGCTTTGTCCTGGTAGCCGGGGCCGTTCGGATTGGCCAGTTGCGCGGTGCCCGTCTTGCCGAAGACCGTCCACTTGTCGAGCTTGGCCCGCGCGCCGGTGCCTTTCGGCGCGTTCACCACATCCGTCATGGCGTCCTGAACCATCCACCGGGCCACGTCCGGCTTAATCACGTACCCGATCCGCAGCGTCGAGGGTTTCATATCGATCACCATCCCGTCCGAGCGAACGAGCGATTTGACGATGTACGGATGGACGAGGCGGCCACCGTTGGCAAGCATGCAGAAGGCCCGGAGGATTTGGAGGCCGGTGACGGAAATCTCCTGGCCGAACGGAATTCGCGTCACGCTGTATCCGGTCCACTGGTCCGGCGGCCGGAGCAATCCCTCGGCCTCGCCCGGCAGTTCGATGCCCACCTTGCGTCCGAAACCAAACAGCGTCAGTCCTTCGTACAGCCGGGTGGCGCCGAGCCGCTGACCGATCTTCGCCATGCCGATGTTGCAGGAGTACATGAGGATCTCGCGAACCGTCAGATCGCCGTAGCCGTGGCGGTACTCGCCAATGCGTCCGAACCCCTTGCCGTGATAATTCCCGTTCTCGCAAAAGATGGTCTCATAGCGATTGACGACCTTCATGTCGAGAGCGATGGCCGCGGCAAACGGCTTGAAGATGCTGCCCGGCTCGTACTGGTCCGTCAGGAGGCGGTTGGTGAAAAGCTCGGGGTGCGTCCGGGCGGTCCTCGCCGTTTCCGTCGGGTCGAAATCCGGCAGCGTCACCATGGCCAGGATCTCGCCGGTGTGCGGGTCCGCCACCATAGCCATCGCCGCCTCGGCCTCGAACTCCTTGTACTGGCTCAACAACGCCTCGCGGGCAAACTGCTGGATTGTCGCGTCGATCGTCAGGATCAGGCCCGCGCCGTGGATGGGCAGCTCGTTGTCATCCTGCTCGTCGGCCAGGGAGAAGCCCAACGGCCGACGGTAGACATCGACCAGGAACGTGTGCTTGGCCCCCCGGCCCCGAAGGTCGCGATCGAATGCATACTCGATGCCCGCCAAGCCAAAATTGTCCTGGCTCGTGAAGCCGATGATGTGGGCCGCGAGCCGGCCCATGGGGTATTGACGACGCCAGTCGTACTCGATGCCGATGCCTGGGAGAGCCCTGACGGCCTCGCACTCGGCGACCGTGGCGTTTCTTTTCAACACGGCGTACCCAGGATTGTTGCTGTCCACGATGGCCCGGCAGATCTCATGAGCTCCCATGTCCAACAGGGGCGCCAGTCGGGTCGATGTCTCCTTGGGCTCCTTGACCACCCGCGGCTCGGCGAAGATGGTGCGGACCTGGTTGCTCGCGGCCAGGACGCGCCCACGGGTATCCAGGATGGCCCCCCGCTGCGGCGTCAGCGGCAGGTAGGCCCGCTGCTGGATCAGGCATTTCTCCGCGTAGTAGTCCGCCTCCACGTACTGCAGGAAGAAACACCGGCCCCCGAGGGCAAACAGCGAGACAATGACCGCGCCCATGATTACGCCAATGGCGGTCAATTCGCGTCGGTTGCCGGAGGACACGGCCGTCTTGATCTTCATATCCTTGTCTTCAGGTCCGGATTGCATGCGACCTTCACCTGCCCGGCCGACCTGAAACGGAGGCCGGGTTGATCATACTCTCCACGCGAAGCTGCTTCTGCCAGAGTTCCTGCTGGAGCCGTCCCTGCTCGATCTTGTACGTGCGCAGGGTGTAAAACACATGGCGATTCGCGTCGCGCAAATACACGGCCACGATCAGCGTGGCCGCGAAGAAGAAAATCACCAGAACGAAACTCAACCGAGATCCCATGACATCCCGTCCCGCTTATTTCAGGGGCAGGCGGATCTTCGTCCCCGGGTCCACCTTGGACGGGTCCTTCAGCAGGTCCGCGTTGAGCTTGGCAATCTCGTCATATCGGGCCCCGGCGCCAAGCTGGCTCGATGCGATCCGCCAGAGGTTGTCGCCATCCTGGACGGTGTACCAGCGGGTCTGCACATTCGTCGCAGGAGCCGGGGCGGGCTTCTGTGCTTGCGCCACCGGCCGTTTCAGGGTCTCCAGCCGCTCGAAGAAGTCCGCAGGCAGGACATCCGATGGTTTGTTCGGGTTCACCGTCACCGGCGGCGGAATCACGAGTTTCTGGCCCGCCTTGACCTGGTCAATGGACGGGAGGATATCCCGATTGGCCTGGAAGATCCTGTCGACGTTGGCGATCCTGTTGCCTTCCTCCAAACCGTAGACCTTCTTGGCCACGGTGGACAGGCTTTCGCCGTCACCCACCACGTAGGTCCTCTCAGGCTTGGCCGGCGTCGCAGTAGCCGGTTTGGTTCGTTCCGCGTTCGACGCAACGCTCTCCTGCGGCCTGGGCTGAACCGCCTGCACGATGGGCCGTTCCGTCACCGTCGGCTGCTCGACCACCGCCGGCGTCGGCATGTCCATACTCACCGTCGAGGTCTGTTCCCGCTGGCTCTGGAGACCGGCGGTGAGCCGCTCGAGCAAATTCTCGATCCTCGGCAGCGGACTCTCGAACCGGACCTCCGGGCTGCTCGCCGCCGGGGACTCCTGTGCCGGGAGCTCTGCAACCACCATGGGCTGCTCCACAGAGGTCGTCTCGGCCTCGGCCGGCGTCTGGGGCTCCTGCTCGGCCGCCAACCCGCGCCAGTCCTGTTCGGCCTGGACCTGGGCCTGGTCGGCGACGCCGATGCTCTGGTCCGCCAGGCTGACCATATTCGTAGACACCTCCGCCCGGGTCGTCTGCGGCTTGAGATTCGGCAGGCCGTTGATGATAAAAGCAACGACAAAGATGAATATCAACCCCAGCAGCAATCCGATTTTGGCATCTGACGTCATGGTTCGACTCCGTTCCTACCGTTCCGTTCTTTTTCCATTCCGCGACCACCCGGGCCCCGACGACCTCAGGCTCGCTGTGCGATTCTCAGTTTTGCGCTCCGGGCTCGGTTGTTTGCCTCGATCTCTTCCCGGCTCGGAACAAGGGGTTTCTTGGTACACAGGCGATACACCCCCTCGGCTGCGTTGGCCTTGAAATCCCGTTTCACCAGGCCGTCTTCCAGGCTGTGAAAACTGATGACAGCCAGAAAACCGCCTTTCTTCAGCAATCCCGGGGCCGCCGAAAGCAGCTCCTGCAGGTTGTCCAACTCATGATTGACGGCGATCCGCAGGGCCTGGAAGGTGCGAGTCGCCGGATGTTTCTTCGCTCTGTTCTTGTGATTCGGCGTCCGCAACGCGCTGCACACGATGGCCGCCAACTGCCCGGTCGTCGCAATGCGCTCGCGTTGCCGCCGGTCGACGATGTATCGCGCGATTCGCCGTGATGCGCGATCCTGGCCATACTGGAAGATCAGGTCCGCCAGGGATTTCTCGTCGAACTCATTCACAATATCGGCCGCCGTCGTTTCCAGGCTTTCGTCCATTCTCATATCCAGGGGCATATCCACCCGAAAACTCAGCCCGATGTCGTCATCCGCAAGTTGCGCCGAACACAGGCCCAGGTCGGCCAAGATGAAATCCACGCCCCGGATGCCCAAGTCGCCGAGGCAGTCGGCGATCCGCGAGAAGTTCGACTTGACCAGAATGACCTTGCACGCAAGGCCTGCCAACCGCTGCCGGGCCCGTTCGAGAGACTTGTTGTCGAAATCCAATCCGACCAGCGTCCCCGCCGGCCCCAGCCGACTTCCGAACAGAAAGCTGTGACCTCCGTGTCCTGTGGTCGCATCGACCACCACCCCATCCTGCGGACAGCTTATCTGCTCGGCCAGAGGTTCCGAAAGAACCGGAACATGCTCTACATTCAGTTGCTCCACCACCGCATTCGCCGGCGACGCCCTCAGCTCAGCGCCATCGCCTCGGCATGGCGTCTCATCTTCTGCACGTACGGCGAGAACGCCACGCCCGCGAACAGATCACTGCTTTTCTTGAGCCGTTCGAGCCGGTCGGCCAGAATCGCCATCGAGGCGCACGTCTGTTCGTCCACCGGCCTTTCAGCCGTCAGGCTTTCGGCCACGATTTGACAATGACGATCCATCCCTGTCATGGTACCTCCAACACAGCGATCACGATTCTCGGGCTTGTTGCTGCATCACGCGTTGCCTCGCCTGGGTCATCTGCTTCTGGTACTGGGCCATGTGATCGCGCAAGTACTGCTCCCAGTCTTCCGTGTTCCAGATCTCGATGTGATCCCCAGACCCCGTCAGCGTGATGTCCTCCTTCAGGCCGGCCCGCTTGCGAAGCTTGTCACTCAACAGCAGCCGGCCCTGGTTGTCCAACTCCACTTTGCTCGTCAGGGCGAAACTCATTCGCTCAAAATCGACCGCCTCATCCGGGGCTGTCGTATCCTGAGCCATCGACAAGACGAGCTGTTCGTAACATCGCTCGGGGTACAGACACAACACCCCGTTGGCCCCGAGCATCAGATAGAAATCACCGCCATGCCGATCCACGTCGATCTGGCTGCGCAGCTTGTTCGAGACAAGCACACGCCCCTTCCCGTCAACGACGTGCTGGTACTCACCTGTTAGTTTGAGCATGGCTGCATTCCCACTTGGCCATCAGATTGAGGGAGATTCTACCACTTAGTCCCACATCGTCAATATCTTTCCCCACAATTCAGTCAATTTTCAGAAAAATCCTTCGCGAGAATGTCACATGGCCGACGCAATGTGGAAAGATAGGCGAGATCGAGCATCTCGACGAGGATGCCACGGTCTCCACGACAGAGCCCACTCAACCCCAACCTATGGTGGGTCTATGATCCGACCCAACCTCCAGTAGTGGCCATGCCGGCGATGGATGTGCTGGCGTGCCCCTGTCTGCGACGCGTCAAACTGCCCATCCCCAGAACCACCCAAATTCTCCCTGCCCGCCGAAGTTGGCGTTTGTGTTCCTGTGAGGAGGCAATTCACAGATCCTCTGTGGAGATTCGTCGCATGACCATTTATTATCCTCCCCTTTGTGACGGTGTTTTTCCCATTCAGCCGAACAGAATGGCCGGCCTCCAGGTATCGTACATACCTTCGATGGTTTGGATGGACAGTTACCACAATCAGGAGGCATCGAAATGAACATCGCTCGAATCACAGCGCAGGAACTACTCGACTCCCGAGGCCAGCCCACAGTCGAAGCGACCGTGTATCTGGATGGGAACCTGAAGGCCTCGGCCATGGTCCCCTCCGGGGCCTCCACCGGCAAACTCGAAGCCCTGGAGATGCGCGACGGCGACCCCGACCGGTATCACGGCAAAGGCGTGCTCCATGCCGTGCAGAACATCACAGACGCCATCGCACCGGCCCTCGTCGGGCTCGACGTCACGGACCAGGACGCCATCGACCGCCGGATGATCGAACTCGATGGAACCGACAACAAGTCAAACCTCGGAGCCAACGCCATCCTGGCCGTTTCCATCGCCTGCCTCCGCGCCGGCGCCCTGGTCCGCCAGGTCCCCTTCTTCGAGTACACCGCCCAGACGTTCGGAAGATCGGCCGGCGAGCCATTTCTCATGCCGATCCCCCTGATCAACGTCCTCAACGGCGGTAAACACGCCATCGGCTCCTCCGACTTCCAGGAGTACATGATCGTCCCGGTCGCGGCACCCACCTTCGCCGAGACCGTCCGCTGGGCGGCGGAGGTCTTTCAGTGCCTCAAGGCGGTCGTCCGAAACCGTGGCTGGCCCACGACCGTGGGCGACGAAGGCGGTTACGCGCCGCCGGTCGGCTCGAATGAGGAGCCGCTGAAGCTGATCATGCAGGCCCTGGAGAAGGCGGGGTACACGCCCGGCGTGGAGTTCATGATCGCCCTGGACCCCGCGGCCTCCGAGTTCTACCGCGACGGCAAGTACTTCCTGCAAAGGGACCGTGTCGAACTGACCTCCGAGGAGATGGTGGACATGCTCGTCGACTGGACCAAGCGATACCCCATCGTTTCCATCGAGGATGGACTCGACCAGGACGACTGGGATGGATTCGCCCTGCTCAAGAAGAAGACGCAGAACAGGGTGCAGATCGTGGGCGACGACCTGTTCGTCACGAACCCGGACAGGGTCAGACTGGGCGCCGAGCGAGGCGCGGCCAACTGCGTTCTGATCAAGGCCAATCAAATCGGGACGATCACAGAGACGTTCGCTACGATCCGCCTGGCACGTCAGTACGGCATGACAACGATCATCTCGCACCGTTCCGGCGAAACGGAGCTGCCCTTCGAGGCGGATTTCGCGGTCGGAACCGGCGCCGGCCAGGTCAAGATCGGCTCGATCTCGCGATCCGAACGGATCGCGGAGTACAACGAACTGATGCGGATCGAGCGTCGGCTCGGCGACAGGGCCGTCATGGCGAGCTTTCCGTTCATGCGCCGGGACACGTGACCGCAGATTCGATCAATCGCAGAACTCCAGGATCTTCGGATGCGCGAGCCTCTGGTAATCGGCCATG
>CAZDTD010000037.1:0-25875 GCA_964507995.1 uncultured Pirellulales bacterium
CCACCGCAGCCGACCTGATCGCCCTCGGCGAGACGCCTGACGACTATCACAAGCATTTCATCCTGATCGCGGACATCGACCTGGACCCGAACCTGCCTGGGGGCAAGGTTCTCAATCACGCGGTTATAGCACCGACGGCCGACAAAACTGAGCCGAACCGGGTTTTCCAGGGAACGGCCTTCTCCGGCGTCTTCGACGGCGGCAATCACACCATCTCGAATCTGACGATTCGCGGCGTCGACTACCTTGGACTCTTTGGACATATGTCCGGTTCGGTCAGGAACCTGTGCTTTGATGGGGTCGCAATCTCGGGATCAGGCTATTATGCCGGCGGCCTGGCAGGCTACAATGCAGGCGTCCTGAGTCAGTGTTCCAGCATTGGCCTTCTCCAAGGGCGGACCGATGTTGCTGGCCTTGTTGGCTTTAATGCAGGCACGATAGTTCAGTGCCATAGCTACGGTCATGTGACTGGCGAGGCCGGTGTCGGCGGACTCGTAGGATTTAACTCCCGGCGTATCGTCGCGAGTTCCAGCGCCGCGGCGGTTTCGGGGAAGTGGCGTTCCGGCGGTCTCACGGGCTCCAATGGTGGGACCATCGTCGCGAGCTACGCCACCGGCGTCGTCAGCGGCAACGCTCGGGTTGGCGGTCTTTCGGGTGCGAACGATGGTTGCGTAGTTGCATCCTACAGCACCGGCCCAGTAACAGGGGTGGATCGCATCGGTGGCCTCGTAGGCGAGGTCTACGGCCACATCGTTGCCAGTTATAGCATCGGCGCTGTTGCGGGCGATACGTATGTCGGAGGCTTGGTAGGCTCGACCCGCGGAGGTCGTCATACACATGCCAGCTTCTGGGATATCGAAACATCGGGCCAGACCACGAGCCGCGACGGCATCGGAAAGACCACGGCCGAGTTACAGACGCCGGCCACCTTCCTTGACGCCCGTTGGGATTTCGTCGATGAGAGTCTTAACGGTACCTGCGACTTCTGGCGGATGTCATCGGGTGAATATCCCCGGTTGTGCTACTGCCCCGGTGATGGACCGGTGATGCCTGAGGGCTTGGGAACGCCCGAAGAACCGTATTTGATCCGAAGCGCGAGGGACCTCGGCACCGTCTGGTTCCAGCCGGCAGCCCACTACCGTTTGGCAGAGCCCGTCGATTTGTCGGGGATTCTGTGGTCCACGGCTGTCGTTCCATCCTTTGAGGGGACATTTGACGGCAACGGCTGTGTTGTCAGCAATCTCCGCATTCAGGGAAGGGTTTATCTGGCCCTGTTTGGAAGCTTGGATCCCCGGGGAAAAATCTCAAACCTGGGTCTGGAAGCAGTTGATGTTAACGGAATTAGCTACGTCGCAGGGCTTGTGGCCGAGAACCGCGGGAATACTGTTTCCTGCTACAACCGGGGGACGATTCGCGGCCTCGCTTGTATGGGTGGTCTGGTGGCCTGGAACTCGGGTCAAATCGCCACGAGCTACAGCCGTGGGACGGTCACGGGAACTGATTGGGCCATCGGTGGCCTTGTGGGGAAAAATGACGGCGGAATCACTGCGTGCTTCAGTGCGACCACAGTTGCCGGCGATGGCTATGTCGGTGGACTGGTGGGCTATGGGAGATTCGGCAAAATGACGTCAAGTTTCTGGGATGTGGACATCTCAGGCTTGGATGTGATGCCCTGGGGTGCAGGCAGAATCACCGCCGAGATGCAAATGGCCAGTACCTTCGTGGATGCGGGGTGGGACTTTGTGGACGAGACGGCCAACGGGACTGAGGAGATCTGGTGGATCGACGAAGGGAAGGACTATCCGCGGTTGTGGTGGGAGCCCAGGCCGGCTGTGAGACTGCCTGTCATCGAGCTGGATGCGACGACGTTCGACGCCGGGATTGCCGAGGGCGTGGTGCTGGTGGATTTCTTTGCGACGTGGTGCTCGCATTGCGTGACCCAGGCGCCCATCCTGGAGGAGGTCGCCGACCGGCTTGAAGGCAAGTCGCAGGTGGCCAAGCTGGATATCGACAAGGCACGGAGCGTCGCCACTCGTTACGGCGTCACCGCGGTCCCGACGCTCATTCTGTTTCGGGACGGCGTCGAGGTCCAGCGGTTTGTCGGCGTGACCGACGCCGACGTCCTCGTCGAAGCCGTCCTGGCGGTTGTGGACTCGATGTAACAGGCAACCTGTGAGATGGGGCCTGAAAAAACAGAGTGGAACCGCAGATAAACGCAGATGGACGCTGTTGGGGGAGGCTGGATGCCGTTATGACAAGGGGACTTGCTTTTCGGTTCGTCGTCCGAGGGCGAGGAGGATCGTCAGGAGCACCGGGACCGAGATCGCCAGGCTCAGCAGGGGATTGATGCCCAGGGCGCTGGGGATGTAGGCGCACAGCAGGGCGACTGCGGCCACGGTCAGACTGTAGGGCAGTTGCGTTCGGACGTGGTCCAGCAGGCCGCAGGAGGTGGCGGTGGAGCTGAGGATCGTCGTATCCGAGATGGGGGAGCAGTGGTCGCCGAAGATGGCGCCGTCCAGTACGGCGGCAAGACTGACCATGGTCGTCAGGCCGTAGGTGTGGCCGTCCAGGGCAAAGGCGGTGGGCAGAGCGGTCGGGATCAGGATCGCCATGGTGCCCCAGCTCGTGCCGGTGGCGAACGAGACGAGGCAGGCGACGAGGAACAGCAACGGCGGGAAGCAGCACGGCGGGATTCGCTCGGCCAGCAGGCCGGTGAGGAACTGGCCGGTGCCGAGGTCGTCGCAGCAGCTCTTGAGCGACCAGGCGAGCGTCAGGACCACCGCAGGCAGGGAGGCCCGTTTGACGCCCCGCCAGAGGCAGCCGGGGAGGGCGGTGGCCCTGAGTGAGCCGGTCGCTGCCCCGCAAAGCAGGGCCAGGACGATCCCGAACAGGGCCGCGAACAGGAGCATGTGGTTGCTGTGCTTGGCGGCGCTGATGACCTGACGCCAGTAGTCGAGACTCGCCAGCGAGTGGATTCCGGCGAATTTCGCGATGCCGCCGCCATCGAGCCACAAGCCGGTCAGATGGAAGGCCACCAGACCGCCCAAGGGCAGCAGGGCGTTGATGGCCCGGCCTGTGGGGATGGACGACATCGCGGCGTGCGGATCGCGGCCGCCGGGAGTGTCATTGCCGTTGCGGACTCGCTCTTCCGCGGCTCGCATCGGTCCGAAATCCCGGCCCAGGACGATCTGGGCGAATACGAAACCCAGCATGAGCAGGCAGTAAAAGCGGAAGCTCAAGGCGTCGAAGAACATGGCGTAGCCGGTCTTGCCGAGCCCGAGTTGCTCGCTGACGTCGGCGAACAGACCCACCTCGTAGGCGATCCAGGTGCTCACGATGGCGAGCCCCGAGACCGGGGCGCTGGTGGCGTCCACGAGGAAGGCGAGTTTGGCCCGGCTGATTCGGAAACGGTCGGTGACCGGCTGCATCATGGAACCGACGATGATTGCGTTGGCGTAGTCGTCGATGAAACAGACGACGCCCATCAGACTGGTGGCTAACTGGGCGGATCGCGTGCTGCGAATCCATCGGAGCAGCCAGCCGACGATTCCAAGGAACCCGCCGGAGGCCATGATGATCTCGACCATGGTGAAGATCGGCGGGATGAAGGAGAGGATCAGCAGGTTTGTTTTGTTGGCGAGAGTGCGGGCGAGGCAGCTACCGATGGCGTCGAGCCCCTGCATCCAAGCCTCGGCGTCTCCCACGGCCGATGGTACGGCGATGAGCAGGCCACCCACGACCAGCGAGATCCCGAGGCTGAAAATCACGTGGTGTGTCAGAAAAGCCAGGATGATCGCCAGAACGGGGGGGACGATACTGTACCAGGGATGCTGGACCGATGCACCGGAGACGCTGCCCAGCCAGGCGGCGAAACAAAGGGCCGCGAACACCGCGGTTGCCGCCAGCATCCTGATGTAAGTCCTTGGCTTCAATATACTCCCGGTTCTGAGACGTTGCCAGCCACCGCGATCGCTGCTCCATGAATCCCGCAGGTCAGAGGTATTGTCGCGGAAACAACGGAGAAATCAAGTCCAAAGACGGGTCTGTGACACACGTTCCTTTTGATGTGCGCAAAAGCTCTCTGGAAAGGTCCTTGTGTACGGCGCCCCCATCGGGTGGGTAGCCGGGACTGGGGGGGAACGAGGTATGCGTCATCACACAGATTCTCGGACGCGCGGGCGGTGTGTTGGCATCCCAGAGCCCGCGCGGTTGCAGATGGCCAAGTGTCTGATCTGTAGTATTAGTACTGGTAAGCGATTTTTATTGCTAATTGGGTTGACATGGTGTAAAATATAGTTTTAATGCTTTTTCGACGTCGGAACCAGTACATCTGTGTGGAGTTGTTCTCTCCCCGCAGGGCGGTCACGTGTGGCTTTGGAGAACCGGGCATGAAGAAGGCTGTGGTCGTGTTGTTGGTCTTGTCGTTCGTCGCGGGCTGTGTGTCGATGGATCGCAAGGGGCTGCTCGCCGCGGGGTACAGCAGCGAGTACGCCGATGGGTATGTCGACGGATACTCTGCGGGGTGTCACACCGCCGGGCATCCGCTGTGCCGGTTCACCAGAAACGTCGATCGATACGAACTGGATCGCCAGTATAAGAAGGGCTGGAACGATGGGTTCACCATCGCCCGGACCGATTACGCCGCCGTGTGGTAATCGAGGCGGTCTGTTTTCATTCCCACATCTGTTGTCCCCTTCCAAACACTATGGCATTGGCCGAGAAGCAACGGCCATTTGCCAAGAGGCGAAACGTTTCATAGACTCTTCATGCAGGCTTGCATGGGTGCTGCCCGTACGGCAACGTTCGTCGCGGCCCTGAGTTTGTCCGCTGACAGCCCTTGTTCCACGAGCGGCTGCTGAGTGTGAATCCGGCGAAAGCCGGGTCAATTTGTCAGTGGCACGCACCGCTCCGCCGCCTCTGGTGCGTGCCTCTTTTTTCCCCATTACGATGAAAAAAAGGCGATGGCAGGCATTGGAACTGTCATGCCCTGCCACCGCCTTCGGCGTTTGTGCTATGGACTGAGTCACACCCTCGCAGTCGGTTTGCGAGGAGGCGTCGGATTTGCTAAAGGACGACAACCGGCTCTTCCTGAGGGATGGGCCGGCGTTTTGCATGCGGCTCCGTGTGTTGGTCGGCCTGCTCCGCGTCGTCTTCCGGGTTGAACGGACACCATCGATTCTTGGCCTTGTTGACGATCTCGATCAACCGGCCTATGACGATCTCCGGCGTGTCGTCGAACGGGTCAACGACGAAGCTCTTCAGTTGTTCGTACACCTCATCGGAAACTTTGAAGGTTCTCATGGTTTTTCTCCGTGCAAAATGGTCCTGCCCCCCACATGGCACATGCCGTACCATAAAAAGTCTATGAAGAAACTCGTTGGGAGCAAAAAACGTCTTGCATATAACTATCCGACCGGCACGGAGATTGTACGAGACGCCGTTCTGATGTTCAGGATCGAACGGTAGGCCGGCAACGCCGTGCGTTCCGCGGGGATACCCAACGCCCGTTCGATGTCCTTGCGGTCGGCTGTCGCCGTAGCGAGAACCGGCTCGAATCCCAGCCGCCTCCACAGGCCCTCTCCAACGAGATTGCCCTCCACGTAAGTGACCACGATCAAGTCGATCCCGTTGATTTTGAAGAACTGAAGCAGTTGGGACACGATCCGGCGGGCCAGACGTCTTCTACGATACTCGGGATCGACCCACAGATCGATCAACTCGCCGGACCGCGCCGGCAGACAGTCGGAGTGCAGCCATATCTTGCCAATGCCCATCCCCACGACTCGGGATGAGTCGTTCGCCACTGCTACCAGCAACCGGGACTGTTCGTCCTGGAGCCGTTTGTGGTAGTATTCCCGGAGGTATGTGGGATTCGCCTGGTCGGGCCGGAGCAGGTTCCGGCGGATGTCTTCCATGTCGCTCTGCAACGCCATCTGCATGCGGATCAGCTCGGGGATATCGGCCAACGTAGCCTGGCGTATCTCGTATCTTGTACTGTTGGCTTGCTCCATGGTCTTCCCAACCCTGGGCGTTCCGTCCGGCTCGGTTCCACATGGTGCCCATGGCCGGTTTCATGGTGCAGTCATGTTCTTGTTTTCGACGGGATCTGCCAGAAGTTGATGCTTGGCCGCGTACTGACGCGTGGGATTCTCCAAAAATACGTACTTATCACGATACCTGGACGATTGGATGAACCAGGCGACTTCCCGACCCAGGGGGGGCTGTGTTGCTTTGATACCGGCCGCAACGGCATCCGGACCTTGGGCGAAGGACAGGCAAAATCTTCTTGGCTTCCGGGTGGAATTCATGTAAAATAGGTAAACAGTAGAACTTGGCGTGTCCGAGTATCCGACGGCTTCTCTGGAGAGCAGATTTGCGATGAAGAGTTATCTCCTTTGTGGGACGGTACTTACGGCGGTTCTGGCCGGTCTGTGCATGGCGGCGCCCGAGCCGGCGGTTGTGCAGCGGGCGGGCCAGTGGACCCTGGATGTTCGGTATGAGCATCCGCAGCAGCTTGTGCTGCCGTGGGGCCCCGGCGGGGAACAGCGATTCTGGTATGTGATCCTGACGGCGACGAACCGAACCGGGGCGGATGCTGAGTTCTACCCGAAATGCGATCTGATGACGGACACGTTCCAGCTTATTCCAGCCGGGCGGGGGGTTCCCCCCATCGTGTTTGACATGATTCGGCAGCGCCACGCGAGCCGGTATCCGTTCCTTGAATCCCTGCAGAGCGTCCCGAACCGCGTTCTCCAGGGGGAGGACAACGCCCGGGATATCGCGATCATCTGGCGGGATTTCGATCCGCAGGCCGCAGGGTTCCGCCTGTTCATTGGTGGATTGAGCAATGAGACGGCGGTCGTCTCGCACCCTGTGGCGGTAGACGCGGATGGTAACCCCTTGCCTATCTACCTTCGCAAGACCCTGGAAATGAACTACGCTCTGCGTGGCGATCCGGCGTTGCGGTCGTCGATCGAAGTCGTCTACAAGGGACAGAACTGGGTCATGCGCTAATCCCCACCCAACCGGGGCGCGGAACCACAACAGTTCTTCACGCGGTTTGCAGTGCGTTGCGTTACTTGCACAAGTAGCGTGGCTTGTCCTGTCTGACCACACGTGCATTCGCATATCTTCACGGCGGTTGACTTCTCGTGCATTCGGCGTTCTAATTCGTCGGCACTGTCCTTTGGGACGTGCGTCACGAATTGGCGGGTTCTTCCTGTGCGGGGTATCGCGTCGGTGGGGCCCACGGATGGATCGAGGTGGTCATGCAACCCAGTGCGTATCGGAATGTCACCATTATCGGCGACGGTGGGATGGGAACCGTGTTGTCGATTCTGTTGTGTGAGAAGGGAATTTCCACACGGATGTGGGGTTACGACGCCCGGCAATTGAGCGAGATTGAACGATTCCGTGAGAACAAGCGATTCCTCCCGGGCTACGAGCTTCCCTCGTCGCTTGTCTTCGATGCGGCGGACGACCGCGCGATGGCGGACGCCGGGTTGATCGTCTCGGCAGTGCCCTGCCAGTTCATGCGTGCGATCTGGAATCGGCTGTGCAGGCACGTTCCCGCCGGGGTGCCGATCGTGTCGGTGGCCAAGGGGATCGAGAACGGCACGCTGCTGCGGCCCACGCAGATCCTGGCCGATGTCATCGGCGAACGGACGCCGTGTGCCGCTCTGAGCGGGCCGACGATCGCCGACGAGCTGGCCCGCAAGTTGCCTGCGACGGCTTGTGCGGCTGCCGTGGATGAAGCGCTTGCCATGCGAATTCAGTCCACGTTCAATTGTTCCTGGTTCCGTGTCTACACGAATACAGATCTGATTGGGGTCGAGCTGGCGGGAGCAATGAAGAACGTGATTGCGATCGCCGCCGGCATCATCGACGGGGTCCGCGCAGGCGACAACGCCAAGGCGGCTCTGCTGGCGAGGGGCCTTGCGGAGATCACGCGACTGGGGCTGGCCATGGGCGCGCGCGAATCCACGTTCGCCGGCCTGACGGGGTTGGGCGACCTCGTCACGACGTGTATCTCGCCCACCGGCCGGAATCGCTCTTTTGGCGAGCGGATTGGCAGGGGGCTGACGCGCGAGCAGGCCCAGGGGGCGACTGCCTCGGTGGTCGAAGGGATAGCCACCTGTCAGTCGGTTGTGGCCCTGGCATCGAGGCATGGCGTCGAGATGCCAATCACGCAGGCAGTCTACGAGGTGTTGTTCGAGAACAAGCCCGTGCGGACTGCGATCGAGGATCTGATGAGTCGCCAACTGAAACGGGAGTGGACCGCCGACTCGGCAAAGCCATCCTGCAACGCCCCATAATGTGTAGCGACTCTCCAATCGGACCTTTTGTTTTTCTTGGAGGCGGCTTGCCTTTTCGGGGGCGGTACGCCGAATTCTCACCCGCCTGGCGGCCGTGAAGCAGGGCATCTTTCCTGCCGGATTAGCCCCGATATTGCACACTTCTTGATCGTTCCCGGTTAGCGGACGTGCGTCTTTGCCTGTTCGACGGTCGATTGGGTCCCAGCGAATTGCTCTCGCGGCGTTTTGTTCCGGCGCACTTCCATTTCATATACTTTAATCGACGTCGGGCAGATTGTCGAAACACAGTGTGCCGGACCGCCAGAAGAACAAAAGAGTCGGCCTCATTGGGCCACGAGTCGTGAAAGGGGGTCCGAACGGATAATGTGAGATGGTCATAACCATCAACGCTTCGATTCGGGGAAGCAAGCTCACATTTGAGGTCAGTCGCATATGTTTGGATTTGGGAAAAAGAACTCGTATCTCATTGGTGTCGACCTGGGCAGTGACTGCGTGAAGCTGGCCCAACTGGCCAACGGCACGGAAGAGACGCACCTGATCGCCGTTTTGTGCGTCGATCGTCCCGCCGACATCACGGCGGGCACGGCCCGTTGGCAGCGATGGGCCATCGACGCCATGCGGGAATCAACCGCCAACGGTCAATTCAAGAGCAAAGAGGTCGTGGCCGCTTTGCCGGCCAGAGATGTGTTCATCGATCACCTTCGGTGGCCGAAGAAATTCGATGGGAAAATCGAAGACGCGATCTTTGCGAAGATCAAGCAGAAACTGCCGTTCGAGCCCATCCAGAAGAACACTCTGATCAAGTACATTCCGGCGGAGCAGGACAATGTGATCGTGTTGGCTGCCGAGCGGACCGTGATCGACAGGCACCTGGCGATCTACGAACGAGCGGGGCTGTCGATCAAGTCGATTGGCGTATGGCCGGTTGCCCTGGCGAATTGCTACGCTCAGTTCTTCGGGCGCCGCAAGACGGACCTGGATTCGATTGTGATGCTGCTCGACATCCAGCCCGATGGCACGCACGTGGTGATCAGTCGGCACAAGAATCCTCTGTTTGCGTGCTACATTCCCGTCGGCTCCAGGCAACTCAAGGAAGAGGCCGCCGTGGGGCGGCTGGTGATGGAGTTGACGGCGTGCCGGCGGGAGTTCATGTCGCTGTACAAGAACGTGCAGATCGAACGACTGATCTTCCTCTCCGGGCTGGCCGTGGATGCGGAAGCCTATCGCACCATCGCGAAGCAGTTGGAGGTTCAGGCGCAGATGGGTGATTGTATGGCCGCCGTCGAAGTTCGCGATCCGGACCACTTCGGGTTGGAGCGAAGGAATGGAACGACGAGCTGGGCCCTGGCATTCGGATTGAGTCTGAGTTGAGTTGATTATGGATAAAGGATCATTGATTCCTGGCGGGGCGGTTCACTCTCCCACGCCAGTCATCCATTATTCATGATCCATTGTCAATGACGGGGATACAAGATGCCTAACATAAACTTCGTACCGGACGATTACATCCAGAGCAACGAATCGCGCAGGGCCAACCTGATGTGTCTGATCCTGTTCTCGGTGGTCATGGCGGCTCTGGGCGGCTCCTTCGTGACCATCAAGATTCGGCAGCGGGCCTGTCGTACCGAGGAGTCGCTGGTAAACGCCAAAATGACTCGGTTGGAACAGTCGATCAAGCAGTTCGAGGACCTCCAGAGCAGACGCCAGGAGATGATGCGGACCGCTCTGACGACGGCCGAACTGCTCGAACCGGTTCCTCGCAGCGTGCTTCTGGCGTCGCTGACGAACAGCCTGCCGGCGGGCGTGTCCTTGACGAAGTTCAATCTGATCCAGAAAGAGGACAAGTCCCGAGGCTCTCAGGACAGGGCGCCCAAGAACAAGTATCAGGCTGCCCATGCGAAATCCGGCGCCGAGCCGGAGGTTCCGGCCTCCGTGGAGAAGGGGTATTGCGTCCATATGGACATCGAGGGCATCGCGCCGAGCGACCTTCAGGTCGCCGCCTACATCGAGCATCTGGGCAGCTCGATCCTGCTGGAAGACGTGGCGTTGATCGAATCGAAGGAGCAGAAGATCGAGGATACCGCGTTTCGCCAGTTCAAGCTGACGGCCATGCTGAACCGCGAGATCCATCTGACCAAGGAGGACATTGATGAGATCCGGTCCAAGGCGGAGCATACGGTGTATCAATTTTAGGGGAGTCCGGGACGCGGCACGGCGTGTTGGAGACCCCAAATTGTGGGAGTGGATATCATGACGAGTGGTCTGAGACAAGCGATTTTCTTCATCCTGTTGTTGGGTGTGACGGCGGTGGGATACCAGTACATGATCAAACCGGCCAACCAGGATTTGGCTGAAGCGAAACGGAGAGTCGAGGGCAAACGCGCGAAGCTCGCCGATTTCGAGGCGGCTACTTCCCAGACGGAAGACTTCAACAAACAGGTCGAGCAGCTCCAGGAGGCCGTGCGGTTCTTCGAGAGCAAGCTGCCCCCGACGAGTGAAGTGCACAAGGTGCTCGAACAAGTCACGGTCATCGCCCAGAAACAGGGACTCAAGCCCAAGACGATCAAGACCCTTCTCCAGAAGGACAACAGCGGCTATATCGAGCAGCCTATGACGATGAAGCTGGTTGGGAATTTCACCTCCTTTTACTCCTTTCTGCTGGAGCTCGAGAAACTGCCTCGCATCATGAAGCTCCGGGAGTTGAAGCTCGACAAACAGAAGACCAGCGAGAACGAAGGCGAGGTTGGGGCCGAGTTTATCCTGAGCATTTTCTTCCAGAACAAGACCGCCTGACAGCGGGATGTGTCCGATGGGAGCAACCATGGCCATCCACAGGGTAAGGCATTGATGGAGTTGACTTATGCTGTCTTTCATGCGTGAATCGGGTGCTGGAAATCCGTCCGATCATTCGTCTACCGGGACGTCCCCTCAGGGCGCTCCGTCTGCCGCCGGTCCGGAGGCACAGGAATACCTCACCGTAGCCGCCAACAGCAAGAACGTGCGGAGGAGCACCGTCCTGGTCGCCATCCTGGTTGGCATCGGTCTCATCTGCCTGCTGTTCATGATTCGCAAGAGCCAGCCGCAGGCGGCGTCGGCCAAGCAATCCGCAAGCGACGAGACGAAGATCGAGGCTGCCATTGGCCGGCTGACGGGCGTGCGATCGGAGATGGCCAACCGGATGGACGAGATCATCAGGAAGTTCTACGAGTTCTCCGACGTGTTCCAGGTCCGAGTGGGCGAACTCGTGAAGGATCCCTTCGAGGTGGAAGGCGCCACGAAGGGGATCGCGGCGAACCCCGCTTTGGCGGGCGATCCGCAATTGCAGGCTGCCCTGATGCTGCGACAGAAGATGCAGCAGCAGGCGGGCACGCTGCGTCTGCTGAGCATCATGCGGTCGGACAAGGGAAACTCTTGTATGATCAACGATCAGATCGTCTCTCTTGGTGACATCATCGAGGGCTTCACGATCACCCAGATTGCGAGCAGCTCCGTGGAACTGGTCTGGGCGGACAAGGGAGCCTCTGATCCGAACGCGTCGGAAACCGAAGATCTGAAAATCACATTGAAGCTGTCTGAATGATGTTGCGATTCCTATCCTCCAAAGAGAAGGTCAAGGCCCCGGCGGGAGCCAGCCGCTCCGCGCAGCCGATCCCGGCATCCGTCGCGATCTATCCCGACGATGCCGAGGTGCGCGGGTTGTGCGATCTGTATTCCCCCGAGCCGACGAGTTGTACGCACGTACGCGACGTGGTGGACGTCCTGCTCGAGATGAACAAGATCAGCGACGAGCAGTATGGACGGTTGCGCCGCGAAACCCTGAGCAAGGCGGGGTGCGATCCAGCCTCGGCCCTGCTGAAGGAAGGCGTCGTAGGCGCCAACGATGTCCTCGAGGCGAAGGCCCGGCTCAACGGGCTGGAGTTCCGGCGAATCCCGCCGCAGGATGTGGACAAGCAGGCGTTCCAGAAGCTCGACGCGGAATTCATCGCCAGAAGCAACGTCGTCCCGATTGGGGTGGACGCGGACAAGCTGGTCGTGGCCACGAGCGAGCCGGCCAACATCTTCGCGATTGAAGACGTCAAGCGTCAGACCGGCATGGAACTCCACGTCCTGGTCTGCCCGCCGGAGGATATCGCCGCGGTATGCGAAGCCTTCCGTGAGCAGCCCACCGAATGCGTGCTCGACGACATCATCAGCGACATGACCGAGGTCGAGGTGGTCCAGGACGTCGAGGACATCTCGGAAGACCTCGAACAGATGGCCGGCCAATCCCCGGTCATCAAATTCGTCAACTATCTGATCAGCAACGCGGTCCGGGAGGGGGCCAGCGATATTCACATCGAGCCCAAGGAAAAGCAGACGAAGATCCGCTACCGCATCGACGGCGCTCTCTTCGAGGCCATGCAGGCGCCGCAGAAGATGCACCCGGCGATCGTCTCCCGTATCAAGATCATGGCCAACCTGGACATCTCGGAGCGGCGTCTGCCCCAGGACGGCAAGGTGGCTGCGATCATCGGAAACCGAGCCATTGATCTTCGTGTCTCCACGCTGCCGACCAACCACGGCGAAAAGACCGTAATTCGTATCCTGGACAGCAAGTCCATCCGGCACGGTCTGGAGTACATGGGCATGGAGCCGGATGTCTGCGAGGCCTTCCGGGATCAGGTGAAGCTGCCCCATGGGATCCTTCTGGTGACCGGACCGACGGGATCGGGCAAAAGCACGACCCTCTATTCCGCACTGGGAGAAATGGCTGGCGACAAGCTCAATGTCTCGACGGTCGAAGACCCGGTCGAGTACGAGCTGGAGTTCTGTAACCAGGTCCAGGTCAACGAGAAGACCGGCATGACGTTCGGCGCCGCGCTGCGCAGTCTGTTGCGGCAGGACCCCGACGTCATCATGGTCGGCGAAATCCGCGACAACGAGACCGCGAGAATTGCTGTCCAGGCCGCCTTGACGGGGCACCTGGTTCTTTCGACCCTGCACACGAACGACGCGGCCAGCAGCGTCACGCGACTGGTGAACATCGGCATCGAGCCGTACCTGCTCGCGGCGTCCATGAACGCGGCCCTGGCCCAGCGTCTGGTCCGGAGGATCTGTCCGAAGTGCAAGGAGAACTACAAAGGCCCCGAGCGAATGATGAAGTATTTCGAGCGGGCCGGGATCAATCCGAACGAGCTGGTTCATGGAAAAGGCTGCGACGCCTGCCGCGGGTCCGGGTATACGGGCCGGGCCGGCATCTTCGAATTGTTGATCCTCGACGACAAAGTCCGAGACATGCTCAACCGGGATGCCTCGGCGAGCAACATGCGTCGCGCGTTCCGCGAAAGCGGACGCGACAGCCTGTTCGACGACGGCATGAAGAAGGTCAAGCAGGGGATCACCACGATAGAAGAAGTCCTTCGCGTCACCGAAGTCTACGGACAGAGCGAGGACGAGGTGTTCGTTGAAAATCTCGGCTGATCCTATCGGATCGGCCCTGGGGATGGGATGACGATATGATTGACATCAAGCAGATCCTGGAAGCGGCCGTTGAGAACCACGCGAGCGACGTGCACATCAACGTGGGGATGCCGCCGGTTCTCCGCAAGGACACCGAACTGATCGACATGGACTGTCCGCCGGTGACGAACCAGGAAGCCCGGGCGATGGTGTTGGCCATGGTTGGCCCCGAGAGGATGAAGAAATACGACGAGAATCGAGACCTCGATTTTTCGACCTCCATCGCCGGGGGGCATCGGTTCCGCGTCAACGCCCATTACCAGCGTGACACGGTGGCGATCTCGTTCCGCGTGATTCCCAACCAGGTCTTCACGATTGACGACCTGCACCTGCCACAGATCGTCAAGGAATTGACCGATCTGCCCCGCGGACTGGTGCTGGTCACGGGCCACACCGGCTCGGGCAAAAGCACCTCGCTGGCGGCCATGATCGGGCTGATCAATTCGCGGTACAGCAAACGCATCATTACGCTGGAGGACCCGGTCGAGTACCACCTCGAAAACGAGAAGTGCATGATCGAGCAGCGGGAAATCGGCTCCGACTGCCCGAACTTCGCGTCGGGCCTGCGGCACGCGTTGCGTCAGGACCCCGATATCATCATGGTCGGCGAAATGCGCGACCTGGAAACGACGAGCTTCACCATCACCGCGGCCGAAACCGGCCACCTGGTGTTCAGCACGCTGCACACGATCAACGCGCCGCAGAGCATCGAGCGTATCGTCGATATCTACCCGGCCGGACAGCAGAACCAGATCCGAACCATGTTGGCGAACACGCTTCAGGCGGTCATCTCGCAAACCCTGTTCAAGCGGATCGACCAGCCGGGCATGGTGCCCTGTACGGAGATCCTGCTGTGCACTTCCGCGACTCGAAACTGCATTCGCGAAAACCGAATCTACGAGATTCCGAACATCATCGAGACCTCTCGCCGACTGGGCATGCAGAGCATGGACAACAGCATCGCCGAGATGTACTTCAAAGGGTTCATCGACAGGGACGAGGCGATCGTGCGGTCGGGCAACCCCGGCAAAATGGAAAAGACGCTGGTTGCGGCCGGCAAACTCAATGAGACGTCCAAGGCGGCTCCCGTCGGAGCTGCGAGGTAACGGAGAACGGATATGGCGACACAGACGATTTCCAGGCCTGAAGCGGCCTCTGCTTCCGAAAACCGGCAAAACGCGAGTCATCGCGGCTCTCCGGATAGCGCCCGCAGCTACAGCCAGGTCGAACAGGCCGGCGGCGAAACGTCCGTCATGGACAAACTGCGCGGATTCCGCGTCGAGTTTGGGCCCAGCCGCAAGGATATCCTCCACTTTACCAGTCAGTTGGCGGTCATGATTCGTGCCGGCATCAGCCTCCAGGACGCCCTCGAAGGAATCGGCAGCCAGCAGGAGAACCGGAAATTCAAGGCTGTCATTCTTGACCTGAAGCTTCGCATCGAAGAGGGTAACAGCTTCTCGCAGTCCCTTGCCGAGCATCCGCAGGTCTTCTCGAATCTCTACATCAACATGGTGGCGGCGGCCGAGGCCTCCGGATCGCTCAGCGACATGCTGCAGAAGCTCGCCGAGTATCTCGACGAAGAGGCCGAGACCCGCTCGCAGGTTAAAAGCGCGATGGTCTATCCGGCGATCATCGCCGTGATGGCGGTCGTCGTGACCGTCTTCCTGCTGTGCTTCGTGCTGCCTCGCTTCACCGCCATCTTCAAAGGCAAGGAGGACATGCTGCCCATGCCGACCATCATCCTGATGGCAACCAGCGCATTCCTGCGTCACTGGTGGTACGTGATCGTTCCGTGCATCGGCGCCGCCATGTGGGGCTTCTACTACTTCATCAACACGACGATGGGACGCCTCTGGTGGGACAAGACCAAGCTGGTGATCCCGCTGGTCCGCAGCCTGTGTCGGAGCCTGTACATCACCCGCGGCCTGCACACGATGGGCGTGCTGACCCGCGCGGGCGTGCCGATTCTCAACACGTTGTCGATCACGGCCCACATCTCGGGCAACATTCTCTACAAGGAACTCTGGCTCCACGTATACGAGGAGGTCCGGCAGGGCAAGAAAGTGGCCTCGGCGCTGGCTCAGAGCAAGCTGATGCCCGGCAACGTGGTGCAGATGATTCGCAGCGGTGAGGACTCCGGCAACATGGCCGATGTGCTCAGGGACATCTCTGCCTTTTACGCCCGCGAACTCCGGAGCGTCATCAAGGCAGTGACCTCGATGATCGAGCCGATCATGATCGTCTGCATGGGATGCCTCGTCGGCTTCATCGCCATGAGCGTCATCCTCCCGATCTTCAAGATGTCGAGCCTGGTCTCGGGCAAGTAGGAGCCAGTGGGAAGTTTGATGGTTGAAGTGAGATGTTCGACGCGGACTTCACTCACGGATAATCACGAATGCAAAATCAAAAAACAAAAATCGAAAATCGAAAATCGATCGGGGGGTTCACCCTGATCGAAGTGCTGATCGCGACGATTCTGGTCGGCCTGGCCATCGCGGCACTCCTCGGCGCCAACAGTTCGTTCACCATGGCCAACGGCGTCGGGACCGACATGTCCACCGCCGAGTTCCTGGCCGAACAGATTCGCGAGCTGACCGCCATGCTGCCCGTCGTCGATTCGGATACGCCGACCACCTTCGGGGCGGAGGAGGCCACTCTGGCCGCATACGACGATGTGGATGATTTCAATGGTTTTACCAGCCCATCGACAGGTCCAATCGGCGCCGACAGATCGGTGTTGACCGCCTTCCCCACATTCCGTCAACAGGTAACGGTCGAAAGTGTCTATGCATCGGACCTCGATCAGGTTGACACGACACACACGAGCGACTTCGTGCGAGTCACCGTCCAGGTTCTTCAGAACGGGCGACAAGTTGTGTCCGCGAGCTGGATTCGGGCGAAGTACTGAGAGGGGACTGTGAAGTTTGATGTTTGAAGTGGGATGTTCGGAAGCAGCATCTTGAGGTGCAGGTCACAGATGAAGAATCAAACATCAACAATCCAAAACCGGAAATCGATGAAGGCCTTCACCCTGGTGGAGTGCCTGGTCGGACTGGCCATCTCGGCGATGTTGTTGGCGGCTATCGCGGCGGCGTTCAATGCCTCGCTCATCAGCTATGGCGAGAACGAGGACATGTTCCGCGTAATCAGCGACGCCAGACAGGCGATGGCCAGGATGACGGCGCAAATCCGGACCGCTGGGTGCTTCCCGGACCCCAACTCCGGACTGTGGTCGGTTCCCTATGTCGCCGGTTCGTCAGAGGTTTGCAGCCTTTGGACTCCGGCTAACGAGAACATTTCGTATGAATTCCGAAGCACGGACCAGAAGCTCTATCTGGTCAAACACATTTCGACCACCACGAAGGAGGAATACGTGCTCTGCAGCAACGTGGTGGACGCCAAGTTTACCATGACGCCTGCCACCGACCCCAGCGACGCCAAGAGCGTGCAGATCTCGTTGACTGTCCGATGCGGCGATGTAACCCGCACGCTGTCGAGTGCCGCGGTGGTTCGCCGGAACCTCGATTCATAATTATAAATCCTCATCATTCCTCAAAATAAGCGCTTGCTTTTTCCTCCGCGGTGGGGCATACTATCCCCAGGTTTGGGTCATGGGCGGCTAGCTCAGATGGCTAGAGCACCAGCTCGACACGCTGGGGGTCAGAGGTTCAAGTCCTCTGCCGCCCAATTCATTGACCAGTAAAGACTTGCGTCTACTGGTCTTTTCTCTTTACAGCCAGTCATCTCCAGGAGGCTGCTCCTCTTTCTCACGTGGGTCTTGGGGGCTGCGCACCTACTTTTCCAACGCCGGCGCCCGATTGCTTCGGACGCAAGGGTCGCGTTCGGACCCGGTGAAGAAATACTCCGAAGTCTGTTTTTCTTGATACTTTTCTCTTGACATCGAAGCTCAAATGTGATGTAGTAATCCCATTGTCGTGGGCTTAGGTCCGCGAGTTCTGTGGGGAAAGGATTCCCGAACTGAGTGGTGAGGCCAGTTCGGCTCGGAAGAGAGAAGATTGCGGGTGTTTGTGTATACCCGCGTGGGACAGTTTGATGGAGGTGTGGGACTATGAGAAGTGCATGCGGTACAATTCTGAGATGCGCGGTTCTTGCGTTATTGGTGTGCGCCTTTGCAACGCCGGCCGGGGCAGCGCCGACAATCCAGATCGGGGATACGGTGGAGGTGATCCACATCGCCACCAGCCCCGCTAAGTTTGTCGATGTGAGCCTGCCGGGGTTCAGCGGCGGCGTGGCTGTCGGCATCCAGAACATCCGAGTGGACGGCAGGACGATGCAGGCCTTCTGCATCGACTATCGCGAGCAGACGTCGATGGCGTCGAATGAGTACACCGTCGCCAGGATGACGGATGCCCCTGTGCCTGCCCCCGCCCCGATGACCGAGGATCAGGCGATGGACATCATGAAGGTGTGGTCCTGGTGGAGTGATTCCAGCCAGACGGGGATGGATGCGGCTGTCGCCCAGGTTGTCATTTGGGAGGTCTTGGACAATCGTGATTTCACCAGCGGCGATTTCGTGCTGAACACTGCGAGCGTCAGGACGCCGGCGCAGGGCCTGTTGAACTCGCTTCCCGACCTGACGGACTACACGCCGATGCTTGCCTTGGTCAACGATGGACTCCAGGATTTCGGCATTCCGTTCGTGCCGGCCCCTGGGGCCTTGTTGCTCGGTTCGCTTGGCCTGGGTCTGGTCAGTTGGTCTCGCCGACGCAGAATGCTCTAACACGGCAGACTGTACGAGATGTATTCTATCGAGAGGCTGCGAGTGCCGTCTTGCAGCCTCTCTGTCTATTCAAGAGCGGATCTGAGGCTGCGCAAGCAGTCTTTCGAGTCGTTCGAGGAGGGGGAGTTGGCTCCTGAGTATCTTGTCCCACGCTTCCGCGACGCCGAGCCAGGCGGTCCGATCCACCTCGGGGAATGAGCGGAACTGGCCGGAGCGGGGCGGGTATTCCATCGTGAAGTAGTGGTTCCGGAATCGCCTCCGTGTCACAATCGTCCTCGACCGCCCACGCGTGGGCGATCTTCCCGCTGGCCTGTTGGATCGTTTCGAGAGGATATAAATCGCCTTTAGCGGGGGGACTCGTTTCTTCCTGAAACTCCCGTTTGGCGGCCTCCAGCGGGGTCTCGTCAGTGAACTCGCCCTTGGGAATGGACCGCACGCCGAGATCTTCCCGCATCCAGAAGGGGCCGGCGGAGTGGACGAGGAACACTGCGATCCGCCACCTGTCGCTTCCTGCGCATGAGCAGGCCCTCGCTCTGTTTGGACATAATCCTCACCGATTCAAGGCCTGTCCGTGGTGTCCAGAAAAAACAATCGCAGGTAGCGAATCACTCTGCGGCGACTCGCTACCTGCGATGGATCATTTGCACGGAGAAAAACACCGCGGCGCAGTCACAAGAGAAGACCTGCTGTCCCAACCAAGACGGTTAGGGGCACTCCTCGGAGACATGGCCGGCAGTGGAATCCGGGCTGTTTAGTAACGAGGCCTACCGCCGCCGCCGCCACTGCCGCCGCGAGGTCCACGGTCGCGTCCGCCGCCACCGCTGCCACTCCGGCCGCGGAAACCGCCGCCGCTGCCGCCCGGCCGGCCACCCGGCCTGCCGCCGCCACGAGGCCCGCTGCTATAGCCGCCCGGTCGCCTGCCGCCGCCGCCCATGCCCGGCGCTGCGGGTTTGGAGCGACCCAGCTCGACGTGGAGCTGATTTCCCTTGAGCTCCTTCTCGTTCATCCCGGTGATTGCGGCCTTGGCCTGCTCCTCGTTCGGCATCTCCACGAAGCCAAACCCACGCGATTCGCCGGTGGCGCCGTCCCGAATGATCTTGACCGACGCGACATCGCCGAATGGGGCGAAGGCTTCTTTCACTTCGTCTTCGGTGGTGTCCGGGGTAAGATTCCCGATGTAGATGTTCATTGACCGTCCTTTCTGAAGGGTCTAAAGATGGAGGGCATACCGGCTACACAGATCAACGCTTCACCGCGTAGGCATACCTTGTGATGCCCATCGTCTGACAAAACGTATACCAGAAGACGGATGAAAGGGGAACTATTATCCCGGAATTCTTGACGCAAATCTGTGCGGTCTTCTTCGAGACGATGATCCGGCTCGGTGCGGCCACGTCGGTTATGGTCTCGTCTTGAGAGTCACATGAGGGGCTCGCAGATAGAATGGAATCAGGCTCAGCGGGTCCGCAAACCGTCCGGCGAGGGCCTTCTGGCGTCCGAGTTGGTAGACGTTGGCTGCCTGGGGGCTCCAGTACCGCTCGGGAAGGACCGTTGTGCCTGCCTGGACGAACTCGTCACGGTGATACAGCAGGCCATCGCCCAACAGCCCCAGAAGTCGCTCTCCGGCGAAGCCTTCGAGGATTTCCCGGGCCGTCATCAGGGAGTCCGGGTGGATCTTCCGCCAGATTCCGCCATTCAGGGCGGGAATTTCGTAGCCTGGAGTCTCTTCTGTCGTGTCGCAGGACGGCTCTTCGTCGATGGGAACGAGGTCGTAGACGCTTGCATAGAACTGCCCGCGCTTCGCGTCGAACAGGGCGGCGATGCGGTCGGGGACGGGAGCCGTCCGAGGTTCACCCGGCGCCGGCTCGACCGAATTGCCCAGATTGGCGACGACGACATCCAGGGAATCCACGGTAACGATCCGGACTCCCTGGGCCAAGTGCATCGCCTTGGCCATGGCGACCGCGATCCGCAGGCCAGTGAAACTCCCAGGCCCGGAGGCGATGTGGATCTGCACGACATTCTCGGTCGTTTGGCGGTGTCGCGAGAGGAGACCTTCGATGGACGGGAGTATCTCGGCGCTGTGCTGCATGGGGGTGGAGAAGGTGGATTGCTCGACCACCTGGCCTCCAATGGCCATTGCCACCGAGCCGATCCGGCTTGAAGTCTCGATTGCCAGCACCACCGGCGGGCGGTCCGCACGGGCTGTGTTGTCGATGTCATTCATATCGTTGAACTCCTGTCCAGACAAGATACCCATTTTTGATGCCTCAATCTGCCTGCATCCTCGTGCCGACAGTTGGTTCTATATGAGGTGGTTTTGATTTTATCGGTCAAACAAGTTGGGGGGGGATTTTTCCCTTGCAAAAAATTCGCCATTTTAATAGATTGAAGTCGTAACTCTGTCCTACATCCTTCCAATGGAGGTAGTTAATAACCGCGACGGTAAATTTGGTTTCCCATAAGAGGGTGACGACATTATAGGCAGGAGGTTAGGTTTTGGACAGGCCAAGTGTGTACGCTAAGTCTGTGCGGAAGGGGACCGCTTCGACAATTCTGGGTTTGGTCTTGCTCACCGCAGCATGCCTTGTGAACACGAGTTCCTCACTCGCGGCTCAGGAGGCCGATGACGCTACCCTGCGCCACATGGTTCAGTACATCGTGAGCGTGGGGCAGCAGCAGTATGATCGCGGCTCCTACAACGAGGCGGAGAAGACTTTCCAGAAGGCGCAGGAGTATGCGCAGCATCTCGATCCGGTCGAGCAGCGCAGGCTCGAGTCGCTCCGTATCAAGGCAGCCAAGGCCGCCGTGGAGCGTCAACGCATTGTGGAGGCCAGGCAGATCGCGGTCCAACTGAATCGCAGCGGAGACGTGGCTGCCGCGCACGCTCGTCTCGACAGCATCAAGGACAGCGAGTTCCTGACCGACAAGGAGCGTCAGGAACTTGCCAATCTGCTTGGTCGGGCCAATCCGTCCGCGACTTCCGTCGTGGCCTGTGACGCTGCGCCCTCGCAGAGCGTCTCCTCGGCCTCTGGTTCGTCAATCGCTGCGACGTACTACAGGAGCATGTTGGCCTACCAGAGTGGCGATCTGAAGACCGCCAGAGAGGGTTTCACAACGGTTCTCGAAAGCGGGCAGATGCCGTCGGCGATGGCGGATTCCGTTCGTGGCTATCTGGTTCAGATCGAGATCGCCGAGGCCGGCAAAGAGGCGGGGCGTCCCGAGGTGCTCGCCGAGGTTTCGACGCAGGAGACGCCGACAATCGTCGCGATTGCGCCGGTCAACACGCCGTCTGATTTCCGTGCGCAGAACACGTCCGCCGGACAGAGCGAGAGCGAACGCATCCAGACGCTGTACAACCGCAGCCGGGAATTCTACCTCCAGGGCGAGCTGGTCGCGGCCCGCGAGGGATTTGCGGAAGTGGCCCGCAGCGGGCTGATCTCCGCGCCTCCGGGATTGCGGCCGGAGGATTACATCGCCCAGATCGATCAGCAGATGGCTCCGCAGGCGGTTCCATCGCTGTCGGGCCAGGCGGCTCCCGTGACGGTAATGACGCCGGTCTCGTCGCCGGAGGTGACGCCGCTTTCTTCGCAGCCGACCACCGGCGAGGGCGGATTCATCGAAGAGATCAATCGTCGCAGAAACACGATCCGCGCCTATGCGGAGAACATCGTGAACGACTCGATTGCCCAGGCTCAGAAGTTCATGGCCCAGGGCGATTTTGTTTCCGCGCGGGATCGTGTGGACAATGCGATCCGCGTCGTCAACGACAACGAGTACAAGCTGTATCTGGAAGGGGAGCTGTATAACCAGCTCATGCAGCGTCTGACCCAGACGTCGGATCGGATCGGGGAGGCGGAGGGCCTGAAGAACAAACAACTGGAGGAGCAGAAACGTCAGGATGCGGCCGATCGGGAACGCGAACTTCGGGATCAGGCGGAACAGGACCGTCAGAAGAGAATCGAGGAGCTGATGGAGCGGGCCCAGGCCTATTGGCGGCAGCAGCAGTACGAGGCTGCCCAGGGACAGCTTGAGGCCCTCCTGCTCATCGATCCTCTCAACGACAAGGCGCTGACGATGAAGGACATGGTCGAGGACATGATCTATCTCCGCAGGCAGCTTGAGCAGGAGAAGCTCGATCAAAGGCAGACGGCGGACATCAAACTGAGCACGGACGAGGCGACCATTCCGTACGCCGACGAGATCACCTATCCCAAGGATTGGCGTGAGATCATCCAGAAACCGACGCGAAAGCCGGATGCGCCGTTCCAGTTGGACGAAGCGAATTCGCAGATCTACGAGCAGCTCGATCAGACGGTGGATCTGTCGGGCATTACGCAGACGACCCCGGCCAACGAGGCGTTCGATATCCTGCGTAACAGCGTGCAGCCTCCGTTGAATCTGGTCGTGCTCTGGCGAGATTTGTACGAGAACGCGAACGTCGAGCCCTCGACTCCGGTGGAGTTTGACGGACCCTCGAGCGTCAGGCTCGGTACCGCGTTGGAGAGTCTGGTCGGCGCGATATCCGATCCTCTCTACCCCGATAACCCGGTGGATTACGTAGTGAACCGCGGCGTGGTCACCGTGGCGACCCGAGATGGCCTGCCGCGAAAGAAGCTCGAGACCCGTGTCTATGACGTCAGCGATCTGGTCAGCCCGCCGTCCACAGGCATGAGCAGTATGATGGGCGGCATGGGTATGGGCGGCATGGGCATGGGCGGCATGGGCATGGGCGGCATGGGCGGCGGCAGCTACGGTGGCGGCATGGGCGGCGGCATGATGGGGGGTGGCATGATGGGCGGCGGCATGGGTGGCGGCATGGGTGGCATGATGAACACCTACCAGAGCCAGTCCATGGCCTACGGGCTGCGCGACCTCATCGAACAGAGCATCGACCCCGATAGCTGGTATGACCTCTCCGAAGAGGGCGAAGGCACCATTACGGTTTACCCGCAGGAGGCTCCGAAGAAATTGGCCGTCAGCGCAACGCCCGAGGTGCATCAGCGGATCGAGGTTCTTCTCGATGAACTTCGCAGAGCGCTGGGCCATCAGGTCTCGATCGAGGCCCGTTTCCTGTCCGTCTCGGAAAACTTCCTGGAGGACATCGGGCTGGACATGGATATGCAGTACGATTTCGGCGGCAAGTGGGGCATTGCGACATTTAGCCAGGGCTCGTCCACGGTGGCTGCGCCCTCGATTGGTACGGGTATTGCCGGCAACCTGGGCAACATCGCGACGGAGAACCCGAGCGCCAGCGTTTCCGGCGGGTATGGCTCGGTCCTCGACGATCTGCAGGTGACCTTCCTGTTGCGGGCCACCCAGGCGCGGAGCGATTCCAAGTCCCTGGCGGCGCCGAAAGTGACGGTCCTCAGCGGTGAAACGGCGACCTTCTCGCTCATGGATATGGTTTCGTACGCTCTGCCTCCGACGGAAACGCAGGGCGTATTCAACAGCGACAGCGGAACGACGGGACAGTCGGGCACCTATCAGAACGTGCAATACATCAACATCGGCAGCCAACTGACCGTCACGCCGACGATCACCAAGGACAAAAAGTATGTTCTGCTGAACATCCAGACCACGCAGACGGACCTGATCGGGTTTGCCCGGCACGCTGTCGAAGTGGAACAGGATGATGACGACGAAAGTAGTGACGACAGTACAGAGGACACCAACGACGTCGTTGCGACGCACGTGAGCGTGCCGGAGACGGAGACCGCAACGGTCTCGACGCGAGTGAGCGTGCCGGACCGCGGGACGCTGCTGCTGGGTGGCCACAAAATTTCGTCGGAACAGGAAAAGCAGGCTGGCGTTCCGATCCTGAGCAAGATCCCGGTTATCGGGCCGCTGTTGTTTTCCAGCCGCAGCAGCGTTCGGGACCAGAAGGTCCTCCTGATCCTCGTCAAGCCGACGATCATCCTGCAGGAAGAGACGGAGCAGGAGGCCATCGCGGCGATGGAGGAACCGATCCTCAGCGGGCTGCGACGGTAAGTGTTGTAGTTCAGAACGGTCGTGTGTTTGACGATAATCTGCACGCGAGGGGTACCTCTGTACAGTTGGTGTATGGACATAGGCACAATTGAATGGAAGTAGGCATATGAAAGAGCAGATTCAGGAGCGACCCGGCGCCTGGCGGCTGCTGATTAGCTCATTGCTGATCGTCTGCGCCCAGGTGAGCTTGGCAGCGGCGGGTGAACTCTCCCTTTCCTCTTTATCGGACACGATCGGCGTGCAGGACACTGCCCTGGATGGGGGCGGCGCCTTGCTCGTTCGTTTTGTGGACACCGACACTCCGCCCGTGAGTTGTCCGGACCTGGCGGGACCGCGCACGCAGCGAGCCCGGCGTGCGGCGATCTCGGAACGGATCATTCAAGGCGCCGGCGTTGAGGACCAGTACGACGACGTCGTGCCGGGATTGACGCTCGTGACGTTGCCGAAAGGGACCTCGGCCGCGCAAGCCGTGGCGAAGTTCACGGCGTGTGCGGACGTCCTATATGCCGAGCCGAATTACCGATATCAGCTCAATCGGACGCCGAACGATCCAAATTTTGTGTTGCAGTGGGCGCTGGACAACACCGGTCAGGAGGGCGGGCTCCCGGACGCGGACGTCGATGCCCCGGAGGCTTGGGACATCACCACCGGAAGCAAGGACCTGATCGTGGCTGTCCTGGACACGGGTGTCGACACCGGTCACCCGGATCTGAAGGCCAACATCTGGTCGAATCGGAAGGAAGCCTCCGGAAAGGCGGACACCGACGACGATGGCAACGGCTATATTGACGATGTTTCCGGGTGGAATTTCATCGCCGGTTCTCCCGCTGTCGCGGATGACGTTTACCACGGGACCTATGTGGCAGGCATTATCGGCGCCGTCGGCAACAATGCGACGGGCCTCTCCGGCGTTTCCTGGAACATCAGCCTGATGGTCTGCAAGGTCGCCGACGACGACGGGGTGAACCTGGATGCCGCCGTGGCGGCGGTTCAGTACGCCACCGCCGCGGGCGCCAAGATCATCAACGCCTCCTGGGGCGGCACCGAGTACAGCGAGAGTCTGCGCGACGCGATCGAAGCGGCCGGCCGGAAGGGGATTTTGGTGGTCGCCGCCGCCGGCAACGACTCTGCGAACAACGACGACACGCCGGTCTATCCGGCCGGCTACGATCTGTACAACGTCATCTCGGTCATGGCGACCAACGCCCAGGATCAGATGGCGTCGACAACGAACTACGGCGTTCGGACGGTGGACATCGCCGAACCGGGCGAGAGCGTCCTCAGCACGACGCCTACGACTGCGACGGACATCATGGGCGCCATCGGTCT
>CAZDTD010000038.1:0-25470 GCA_964507995.1 uncultured Pirellulales bacterium
TTGAAGTCGGGAATCCTAACAAGTAGACTGGTACTAAGGAAGGGGTACAGTCAGAATGACATCATCAATGGCAAAATGCAGGGCATAGGTGTCGAGATTACGCGATATAAGAAGTGGAAAACGGAATTTGGCGACTTCTCGAATGGACGTATCTCTCGGTTCTTCACACCGGCAACGGTGAAGATTCTCAACATGTTATTCCTGTCTGGTGCTATATAGGAGTAGCAGAAACAACTGGGAGTACCTCAACTTCCGATGATGTGTGACTTGAGGCTTTCGGAGAATGGACTTTCGGGACCGAATGAGCGCGGGTATGATGGCGTCGTGTGCCTTGGATCGCGCCGGGCCTTTTGCGAAGGGCGGCGATGCGGGGCTGCCGTGAAAAAGGGATCGTGCGATGAATCGACGCCAGTTTCTTCAGCGTGTTGGAGCGGCTTCCGCTTTCGCGTGGGGGCAGGGGTGTTTCGGAGACGAGAGCGGGATGGTCGGCGCCGCCGATCTGCCCAAGCCGACTCGGCAGCAGGCCCGATGGCAGGACATGGAACTCGGGATGTTCTTTCATTTCGACATCCCGATCTACAAGCCCGGCTGGGACTGGCGAAGCTGGCGTGACATGCCGACGCCCGACATGTACAACCCGGCCAAGCTGGACACCGACCAGTGGATGGAGGCGGCCAAGGCGATGGGGGCGAAGTACGCCGTGCTCGTCGCCAAGCATTGCAGCGGATTCCTCCAGTGGCAGAGCGATCTCTATCCCTACGGCGTCAAGCAATCCCCCTGGCGGGACGGCAAGGGCGACGTCGTCGGCGATTTCGTGACATCGTGCCGCAAGTATGGCATCCAGCCCGGCCTGTACGCCTCTGTGTCGGCCAACGGGTACCTGGAGGTGGACAATCCGGGTCTCGTCAATCGGGGCAAAGGCGGTGATTCGGCCACCCAGGCCCGCTACGTGAAGACCTGCGAGCAGATGCTGACGGAACTCTGGAGCCGCTACGGCGAGTTGTTCGAGATCTGGTTCGACGGCGGGGCGATGCCGGTGGACAAGGGCGGCCCGGACTTGGTGCCGATCTATCAGAAGCACCAGCCCGACGCCATCGTCTTCCAGGGACCGGCGGCCTCGATCCGCTGGATCGGCAACGAGCGCGGCGTCGCAGGCTATCCCTGCTGGGCGACCGTTCCCCATCGCCAGGACTACAACGGCCCTGGCGATCCCGAAGGACGCCACTGGCTGCCAGGCGAGTGTGACGTCCCGGTTCGCAACCACGAGTGGTTCTGGACGCCCAACGCGGATCAGAAGGTCTATCCCCTCGAGCAACTGATGGACATGTACTATCGTTCGGTCGGGCGTAACTGCAATCTGCTGCTCAACGCGAATCCGAACCCCGACGGCCTGGTTCCGGAGGCGGATTTCCAGCGGTACGTCGAGTTTGGCAAGGAGATTCGCAGGCGATTTGACAAGCCTCTGGCGCAGACCTCGGGCAAAGGCATCGCGGTCGAGCTGACGCTGCCGCAGCCGACGAAAATCGATCACGTCGTCGTGATGGAGGACATCACGCAGGGCGAGCGAATCCGCGAGTACGAGGTCGAAGTGCTGGTGGCCGCGGACAGATGGCAGGCTGTGTGTACGGGCCAGTCGGTCGGCCACAAGCGGATTCAGGACTTCGATCCCGTGGAAGGCGCGAAGGTCCGGCTGAAAGTGACGAAGTCCGTCGCGGAACCGATCATTCGGACGCTGGCCGTTTACAACATGGGATGACCGTCGGTTAAAGACGACGCGATGCGCGTGTTCGTAGTGACGCCATAAGGCGGTATCTTCCATGTTGTTAAAGATATGCCCTTACGGGCACACTACAAACGCGTTCAGACCAGTGGTTCGTAGAACGCAGTGGGGCAGTCGCCCAGTGTGTTGGTCAACGTCCCCAGGCGATCGATCGCGCATTCGATTTCGTCGCCGGCCTTGAGGAAGTTTCCAGTGGCCATGCCGACGCCGGAGGGGGTGCCGGTGCAGATCACATCGCCCGGCTCCAGCGTCATGAGATGGCTCAGGAACGAGACGATATCGGCCACGCTGTAGATCATCTGCGCCGTGTTGGCGTTCTGGCGGATCTCGCCGTTGACTTTCAGGACCATCTGGAGGTTCTGGACGTCGGCGATCTCGTCGGCTGTCACGAGGCAGGGACCCATCGGGCAGAAGCCGTCCGCCCACTTGCCGTTGAGCCAGTCGTAGAATTCGTCCCACGGCCTGTGCTGGCGGGCCTTCTTGAAGGTCACGCTCCGGGCGGAGACGTCGTTGGCGACGGTGTAGCCCGCGATGCAGTTCCATGCGTCGCTCGCTGGGACGTTCTTCGCGTTGCGTCCGATGACGACCGCCAGCTCCAGCTCGTAGTCGATCTGCTCGCTGTAAGCGGGCCAGGGGACGACGGCGCCCGGTCCGGCCACGCAGGTCGAGGGCATCAGGAACGGTCGCGGCGTGGTCGTTCGACGCGGCGATTCCGACAGGCCAAGCTGGAAACCCCGCTGGAGAGAGGCCTCTCGGATGTGCTCGCTGTAATTGCCGGCCAGGGCTAGGATCTTGCCCGGCCGGGGAATCGGCGCCAGGAGCTGCACTGCGTCGAGAGGCGTCGCCTGCCTTGCAGCCTCGGCCACCCGCCGCACCTGGTCGAGACAGTCGGGACCGCGGTCCAGGATTTCTTTAATGCTTTTGGGCGGATCGGCTTTTTCCCAGAAAGCGGGAATATCCACGACGCCCCGGTCGGTCCAGACGCCGCACGAGGGGCCTCCATCACGCACGTAGGTTATGAGCTTCACGTTCGTATCTCTCCAGGAATTCAGGAATTACGACACTCAAGTCTATTGTATCTCCTCGGTCCCAGGGCACAAGCCCGTATCGCACGGCTCCTGCGTCCCCCGGCGAGGCGTCCCATAAATAGTTGATGCGTTATAGTGGTGGTCACGAGGGAAGCGACAAAAGTGAAGGTGGGTAGCTTCGAGACGATGCTGGACGCATACAGACAGTCACCTGTTGGGACGAAACGGCCCTGGCGACACTGAAAACCGGGGTTCGTCCTGCGTCGCAGGGCGGCTCGCCGTTTGTCTCAAGCGAAAAATGAACACAATCCGATGGAAATGGTACGAGTGAATTCGAACGCAGCCTTGTCCAAAAGCTGCGGCGGCGTATTCAGCCGCGACGAAAGGGTGGTCTAAATGAAGGGTGTTTCAGGATGACACTACGGGAGATCTTGAACGGAACGAGCAATTGGTTTCGGTCCCATCGCTACGAGCCGGCTGGGCATTGCGACGCGGGCCTCGACAGCGACGGCCTGCTGACGATGGCACTGGATGCCCAGGAGGGGGATGAGGACGGCGCACCCTTGCACGCTGGACGGATCTCCGCATCTCGACGAGCGAGGACCCCTTCGCCACGCGGGACATTTGACGGGCCCAACCCGGTGACTTCGCTCGACCGACGTGACTCCGTGGAGAAACTCCAGGAGGGTTTCAACCGGTTGATCGATCAGCTCCAGCAGATCAACGAGCACCTGAACGACCAGGTTTCTCAGCACCATGAGCTCATGGGCCGGGTCAGGCAGCTTCCCCAATTGCTGGAAAGCCTGCCGTCAGCGGTGGAGAACCAGAAAGTGCTCACGGCGCAACTGCTGGATCAGCTTCGCAGCACGGCGGCGAAGGATCAGCAGTTCCTGGACGTGGTGGGCCGGATTCCGGTCGAGACGTCGCGTCAGACGGACACCCTGACCTCGATTGACCACCAACTCGCCGCCGCGGCGGACGCCGATGTCCAGATGGCCTCCAGCTTCCAGAAGTTCCGGGACACCCTCGACCGGCTGAACAACAACACGGTCAGCAACACGGAAGGCATCCTGCAGATGAGCAAGACCTTTGCCGCCAGCGACCGGTACCTCAAGTACGTCGTCAACCGGCTCAACAAGCGGTACGCCTGGGTCTTCGGCATCGCGGTGTGCGTCTGCGCAGCGGCCATCTGCACCCTGGCAGGGATCATCATCTACCTCGCACGGTAGTTTGGATGTGAAGGTCTGTCTCCTTTCGTTTCTTCCGGCGAGGGTTGCTTGAGTTGCGACCTGAGGCCTCGCTCAATTTCTATCGCGTCTGCCCCTGTGCGGGTTGTGCGTTGGCCCCGGTGAACTCCACCATCGCGGTCAGGCCCGGCCGCAGGCCCTGGATCGGGTCGTCCAGACGCACGGTGACTATCAGTTCGCCGGAGGTGGCGGTTGCGTCGATATCCGTCGTAGCCTGTGTCCTGGTGACGCGGCCGTGGAATGGTCGATCCGGAAACGCATCGCAGAGGATCGTCGCCGAATGGCCGACCCCAATCTTCTGGGCGGAAGGCGGGCGAAGCCAGATGTCGATCTTCCATTGCGTCAGGTCCGCCACGCGAAGGAGCACCTGGCCGGGGTATGCAACATCGCCGGGGCCGGCCTGGACCTCAAGCGAATCGCCCGGTGTGGAATCGTTCGAGGAGAAGACGACGCCGTCTCGCGGCGCATAGAGCATACACGCCTTGATCTGGTCCGTCAATCGTCGCAGCCTCTCCGTCGCTGTCTGGTGAATGAGCTGGGCGATCTCGCGGTCTGCTTCATCCTCATCGGACGATAGCATACCCGTCATACGATAGACGGTCGAGGCGGCATTTTGTTGCGCGGTCTGCGGCGATCCCCAAAGACAAAGGGGCCTGCACCCAGAGGTGCAGGCCCCGAAAGAACGACAACACTCACAGATATTGCCCTTGTGGCCGCACCGGGAGTTCCCTGTGCGGGGCCCTCAAGGATGGACGCTGTGCTGCTTACTTGGTCTTCAGACGCACGTTGTCCACGCCAATCGCATTGTCTCTATCCATAATGTTGGCGATCTCAATGCCCAGCTTGCAGCCGGCTCCCTTGCGGGCGCTGGCGGCCGAAACCTCGAACGTGAAGGTCTTCGGGCCGAACGGCATCCACGAGCTCTTGGAACCCAGCGAGACGCGCGCGCCGTCGTCGTAGTAGAACAACGAGAGCTTCAGGTTGTTCTTGCCACTGCGAATCGGGCCATCGACGACCGCGGCATCCACCGTCACGATGAACGCCTCACCATTGATGATGGTGTGGTCGGTGATCTGCCAGATCGACGGATCGCCGCCGTAGAGCACTGCGGCCCAACTGCCCTTGGTGGCCTTGGCGCCCTTGCTGATCCTGGTGCGAGCGACCGAGTCGGTGCCCCAGCCCGGAATGTCCTGGAAGTAATCCCTGTTTCCAGGATAGAGCAGGTCCGTCGTCGGATTCGGCTCCTCAAAGCTGTAGTTCACGACGTTGATCGTGATCGGCTTGACCACGCGGACGTTGGCCACCTGGATCGTGCCTGTGCCGTCTGCCTGACCGTTGCCGACGCCGAGGATCACCTGTGTGATCGCCGCCTTATTCACGCCCGAGAACTCGGACAGCAGGATCTTCCAGTCGACCCAGTCTGTCGCGAGCGTGAGGTACGGATTGCCCGGATACTGGACCGTCGCGGAAGCGCCGGCCGCATCCACCAGTGTCACATACACCGGTGCCGCATCGTTGCCGCCCTGGGCGACGCCGATATCGGCTACCGCGTAGTTACCGGCGATGTTGCCCGTTCCGGAGACGCTATCGAAGACGAAGGTCCGGAGTTCGCCCGAGGCGTGAGACGTTGCAGCCAGGCCGATCAGGACCGGCGTATTTGCGTCAGCCATTTCGATCGTCACCGGATCGCCCAGCGGCGTCCACTCGTTGGCATCGACGGAGAACGAACCTGTGAAGGTGTCGCCGATCCGCTCGAGCTTCACAAAGCAGGGCGCTGCGATGGCGGGGTCCGGGTTCGGACCGGCTTCCGCCGATGCGCCCGCAGTGGTTCTCCACTGGAAGGCGCCGCCGTTGCCATCACCGCCGGTCAAGGCCATGATTGTAAAGGGCGAGTTGGCGTCCACGGTCTGGCGAATCATAATGCCGGCCTTGGCCCAACTATTGGAGCCGGTGCCCATGTCGGCAACGCGAGCGATGATGGAGCCGTCGCCGGTCAGCGTCTGGTAGACATAGCGGAACTCATCGGCCGTGCCCCAGATATCCGCGCCGGCAGCCTGAATCGTGACGGTGCCGTTGCTCATGGCGACCTTCGGGGTCGCACCCTTGACTTGCAGTTGCAGAGAGGAGACGCCGTTCTTCGTCCAGTTCTGGCCCTCGGCGTATTCCTGGACCAGTTCGGTGATGAACGGCTCCGCGGTGTTGTCGAAATCGACGACCACGGCCTCATCGATCACCGGGATGTAATCGGCGATCTTGAAACTCCAGATATCGCCCGCGGTGATCGAGCCGTCGGCGGCGACTTCATCGACTCTCCAGTAGTACGTGGTGTTCCAGTTCAGTGCGGCCGGAACATAGCTGGTCTCGACCTGCTGGCTGACGCGCACCGAGGCGTCGCCCGCGGCCACCTTGGCCTGGCTGTTGCTCAGGTAGACGTCGTGCGAGACGGCGCCCACTCCGGCGACCCAGCTCATGGCCGGGGTGTCGCCCAGACCTTCGGTGCCGATTACGGGCTCGGGTGCTGTGGCCCACGTCACAAACTGGAGGGCGCCCTGCGGGATGATCTCCTTCGGGATGCCCGGACCGGACCATCTCAGGTAGGCAGCCGCGCCGCCGCCGTTCTCGTACATTTCCATGACGAGCATGTAACGGCCACCGGCGACGAGTTCGAGTTCGGCGCTGGCGTCTTCCGTGGTGCCGCGATCGACCCAGCCATTGGTGATCTGCTCGCCGTTGAGGAACAGGCGCGCGCCGTCATCGCTGGCGGAGTAGAGTTTGTACGTGCCTGTGACCGGCACATTCAGCGCAGCCGTCCAGCGGCAGGAGAAGCCGTCCACCGGGATGTTCACGTCGGGAGAGTTCACGCCGGTCACGGCGTCGCCGCCCCAATCAAAGTTGACTTCGCCTACGGTCGTGATGACGTTCGGATCGTCCGACAGGGTCATGTTGTCCCAGTATTCGGCCACGGCCCCGCCAGCGAGATCATAAGTTGTGAAGGTCCAGACGTCGCCAGGGTACACGATACCGTCTGCGTCGACCTCATCGATGCGCCAGTAATAGGTCATTCCCGGCACGAGGATGGGGCTGGCGTCGATCGACGACTCGGCAATCGTCGCCAGCAGAACGTTCGGATCGCCTGCGGCGACCAGAGCCTCATCGATGCCCGCATAGATCATGTGCGAAACCGCGGTCTGGCCGGGGGTCCAGCTTGCCGTCAGATCGGTCTTGCGCCACAGAGCGCCGTCGTACGGGCTCGGGGTGTGGGCGGTCATCGGCATGACCGTGAACGACCAGACGGTGCCTTCGTACACCACGTCGTTCGCATCGACCTGATCCACGCGCCAGTAATAGGTGACGCCCGGTTCGAGGGTTTCGAGATGATAATACATGTTGATGGGCTGGCTCTGCTTCAGATCGTTCGGCCCGAGGACTGGGTCGGTGCCCATGTAGACGTTCTGAATGGTGGCGGTCAGGCCGGCGGTCCAGGAGAACATCGGGCTGGTCACGTCGATGGCCTCATCTGCCGGATTGGGATTCGAAGAGAAGAACAACGGTTCCGGATCGCGGAGGAACGCGGTCAGGACGTCGCCTGTGAGGGGCGTTGCGGTCTCGCCGACGCCGGGGCCTGCCCACGCCACGCTGCCGTGGCCGCCGCCGGTGCCGTCGGAGAAGAGCATCTCAATGTAGTACTTTTCGCCTGCGACGAGCGGAATCGCTGCGGACTGCTGGCTGGCGTACGCTGTCCACGTCTGGTAGCCGGTCCAGCCCTCGACGCCGGCGATCTTCACGGCGTTGACCGCGTTGGCATCGGTGCTCAGCCACAGCTCGCTGTCGTCATCGCTGGCGACCCAGAAGGTGTAGTCGCCCGTCTCCGCGGGAGTCAGATAGGCACGGCCGCGAGCGCCGAAATAGTCCATCCCGTCCCAGTCCGGGCGGTCCATGCCATCCCGCCATTCACTCTGTTCGGGGTTGTCCGGGAAGCCGGCATCGGCCTTCAGCGTGTCGAGATCGCCGCCGATCGAGCCCCCGAACCAGTACTCGAAGAGTACTTTGCCCTGCTGGGCGCTTGCGCCGGCGGCCATCGTGACCACCAGGCACAAAGCAGCCAAACAACTCAGTTTACGACTCATACTCATCCTCCTATCACAACTGAACATTCGTTCTGCCCCCACGGCTACACGCCGAAGGATGCGCAACTCCCGGGGACAAGCCGACTACGTGCCGTCGCTACCTGGATGCCTGCCGGGAATCGACCCATTCGTTACAATCGATACATTGCGCCGGTGACAATGCCCTTGCGATGCGCAAACTCAAACCACAAGGACATCATGCCCTGCGTGAAAAAGAATCAACCTCCCTGATGTACACATTGACTCGTTCGGAGAAGGTAGCCGTCTCCAAACTCAGTTCTCAGATCCACAGAAAAACGCGACCCCAGAACCTACGAATATGATTGAACGCAAATTCATCACTACCCCGAATGACACCACTATTCTTCCGCACAAACGATACCAGTGGGCACTGGCACCCGCCCCAATACCCCATTTTTACCATACTCACATTTTCTATGCAATGAAGAAGTTGCGGTGGCGACAAAAAAATTCTGCTTTCCGACCTCCTCACAGGTGGGTTCCGCAAATCGTTTTGTGTTTTTCAGACACCCGTCCACGTCACACACGGGATAAGACGCTTGGTCTGCATGCGTATTGCGACCGAATGTATTTCTTCCTCGTTCACTTTGAATTGTGTCTGCCGGTGCAATCTGCTACAATAGGATCGTTTCTGACGCAGCAGCGTCGAGCGGTTTCCAGAGGTGATTCCAGGCCTTTGACCCCAGCGGCGGAGTGTGATCTTGCAATGAAAAACATTTCCGTGGTGTCCAGGATTTTCGTGGCGTGCCTTTGCTGCATTGGCGCATCCCTTTCCGACGTGGCGAGGGCAGCCGGTGACTCCAATCCCATTCTGAGAGGGCAGGGCGAGCCGATCCTCCCTGTCATCACCGAGTTCGTCGCCTCCAACAGGGACAGTCTGATCGATTCCGACGGCGATTCCTCCGATTGGATCGAGATCTACAACCCTGCGGCTGAGACGCTGAACCTGGATGGCTGGTTCCTCACGGACGACCTGGGCGACCTCGCCAAGTGGCAATTCCCGGCGGTGCAGCTCGCTCCAGGCGGATATCTCGTCGTCTTTGCCTCGGGCAGGGACCTGCGCGACCCGGCGGGCCCGCTCCACACGAATTTCAGCCTCCAGGCCGACGGCGAATCGCTTGCTCTCGTCGAGCCCGATGGCTGGACCCTCGCCTTCGCCTACGCCGACTATCCGCCGCAACTGGTCGATGTTTCCTACGGCGTCAGCAGCGGCGGCGTCTCCCAGAACGAGACCCTGCTGGTCGCCCAGGGTGCAGCCGCGAAGGCCCTGATTCCGACCGGCGGCGAACTTGGCCTAACGTGGATGCAGCGTGTGTTCGACGACTCCGCGTGGCTGGCCGGTACGACTGGCGTGGGCTTCGACTACGCCGGCTATACCGGCCTCGACGTCGGCGCGATGCGGAACGTCAATCGGACGGTGTACGTGCGGATTCCGTTCCAGGCGAGCGGCCTGGGGGATATCGACAAGCTGATCCTGCGGATGCAATTCGAGGATGGGTTCGTCGCCTGGCTCAACGGTGTGGAAGTCGCCCTCGCCAGTGCGCTGACGGGCGTGCAACTGGCCTGGGACTCCGGCGCGACCGCCAACCGGGAGGATGCGGACGCCGTCGTGCCGATGGATTTCGACATCACCCAGTACAAGGCCGCCCTCGTGGAGGGTGACAACATGCTGGCGATACAGGGTCTCAATTCGAGCACGAGCAGCTCCGACCTGCTGATCCTGCCGGAGTTGGTGGCCGTGAAGATCGAGCAGATCGATCTGGACGAAGTGATCGAGAGCTACTTCCTGCATCCGACGCCCGGGGCGGCCAATCAGGGGGCCGTCGCCCAGATGGGACCCGAGATCCGCAACGTCACGAAGAATCCGACGCCGCCTTCGGCCAGTGAGGACCTGGTCATTGCGGCCGAGGTCTCCCCGACTCTGGCGGCCATTGCTGGCGTCCGGCTTCAGGTCCGCGTCAATTATGAGGTCGAGAACCGTATGTTGCCCGCCGGCGGGTTGGTCATGGCCGACGACGGCTCCGGCGCCGACGCAGCGGCGGGGGACGGCGTCTATACCGCGGTGATTCCACGCGATTGCTACGACTCCGGCGACATGGTCCGCTGGTACGTGACGGCCGAAGACGCAAGCGGCCATATCTCTCGCAATCCGCTGTTTCCCTCGCAGGGGGACTGGCCCCAGTACTACGGGACCGTCGTCACAGGCGATGTCCCGGCGACGACCGTCCCGGTCCTGCAGTGGTTTGCGGAGAACCCGGGCGCAGCGTCGTCGCGCAGCGGAACGCGGGCCTCCGTCTTCTTCGACGGCGAATTCTACGACAATATCTTCGTCCGCCAGCGCGGCGGAGCGACCGTCGGCGCCGGGTCGAAGAAATTCGTGTTCAACAATGGCTACAAGTTCCGCTTCTCGAACGATTCGGGACGGATCGCGGAGTTCAACCTGAATCAGAACGGGTCCGACCCGAGCTACATTCGCCAGCCGCTGGCCTTCGAGACGCATCGCCTGGCGGGCTGCCCCTCGTGCCTGTGCTTCTTCATGCTCTCGGTGCTCAACCAGAAGGCCGAGGGCGTGAGGGTCTTCGTCGAGCAGGTCGATGAGGAGTTTCTCGAACGGAACGGGCTCGATCCCCGCGGCGCGTTGTACAAGTTCACGCAGCGGTCGCGGATCTCGCCCGTCTTCAGCGACGTCAGCACCGGCATCGAGAAAAAGACAAGGGAGTATGAGAACTTCTCGGATATCGCCGCAGTGGTCGCGGGTCTCAACGCGGCGACCGCCGAGGAGCGGAAGATCTTCGTCTTCGACAACTTCAACCTGCCCGAGATGCTCAACTACCTCGCGGCCCGGTGCCTCCTCCAGGACACGGACGACATCCGCAAGAACTTCTATTTCTACCGCGACACCGAGGGCAACGGCGAGTGGTCGATCTTCCCCTGGGACAAGGACTGGACCTTCGGGATCGAGGGCGACGGCTGGATCTACACGTCGCATCCCTTCCTGGGCGACGCCGCTCATCCCAAGAACAATGGCCTGCAGTGGAGCATATTCCTGGACGTCATGTACAATCTGCCCGAGACACAGGAGATGTTTCTGCGGCGGACGCGGACCGTGATGGACGCGCTGCTCCAGCCGTCGAGCACGCCGGTGGCCCAGAGGTTCTTCGAGAATTGGATCGTGGAGTTGTACACGCCGGCGCGTCCGCTCCTGGGCAACCTCGACAGTGCGGTGAACTCGTTGAAGAGCTATTTCCCCACCCGGCGCGCGCAGTTGTACGTCGATCACAACATCGACAATACATCGAGCAAGCCGGCGGGTGGCAACGCGGGCATCCCCAACTCGCAGGCGGACCAGGTGGCTCTGGCCTTTGGCGATTTCGACTTCGATCCGGTCTCGGGCGACCAGGATGAGGAATATGTCGAGATCCTGAATCCAAATCTCTACGCCGTGGACCTCTCCGGCTGGCGGCTGCAAGACGGGGTCAATTACACCTTCGCGCCGGGGACCGTGATCGTCGCGTGGGGTCGGCTGTACGTCTCGCCCAACGTCCGGGCCTTCCGCAGCAGGGCAATGAGCCCGACGGGCGGCGAAGGCCTCTTCGTCCAGGGCGACTACAAGGGCCATCTGTCCAATTCGGGCGAGACGGTGACCCTGCTCGACCGCGACGGCCGCACGGTGGATACGCTCGTCTACTCCGGCGCATCAGGCAATCCGTGATTCGCGTCGCGACAAACCCTCGACGCGAAGGCTGGTCATACGATTCTTCCGCATGGTATAATCCCGCGGGCGCGTGGAATGCGTTCGCTTGATGTCTTTGCGGAAGGAGTGCGCGTGTTGGCCAGACGATTCGTGCTGTTGGTGGCCCTGGCGGTTGTGGTCCTGTCGCAGGGGACGCCGGCTGCGGAGGCGGCCGCCGATTTCCCCGATGCCTTGCTCCGATACCGGTGCGGCGCTCTGCGTGCGGCCGTCGAAGACCTCATCGCAACGTATGGACCGCGATATCCGAAGGGCAGGGAATACCTCGACCGGCTCGACAGGCTGGTCGGCAGCTCCGACTCGATTCAATCGCGATTGGAGCAGCTCCAACGCGAGGCGCTGCTGTCGAACCCGTTGCTGGATTTCGACAAGGTGCTGCTGGTCAAGCGGAAGGACACGTCTGGGGGCGCGACCGACGCCGGTCTGGGGCTTCCTTCGAGCGACGAGTGCAATTCGTCGCTGCCCCGCGAGGGCTACGACAACGAGATCGCTGTCCTGTCGCTGGCCGAGCCCCGGATGAAGCTGGCGACGCTCTACCGGCCTGACGGCGGCTGCGTCGGCGAGATGGACCTGCACTGGGACGCGGACCGGCTGCTGTTCTCGCAGTCCGACAAGACCCACTGGAAGCTCTGGGAGATTCGCATCGACGGGACGCACGTCCGGCAGGTCTCGCAGATGCCCGACGACGTGGACTGCTTCGACGCCTGCTATCTGCCCAATGGACAGATCGTCTTCGGCTCGACCGCTTCGTGCCAGGGCGTCCCGTGGAGGGATGGCGAAGCACGGGTCGCCAACCTGTACGTGATGAACGCCGACGGCTCCGGCGTCCGACAACTGTGTTTCGATCAGAACCACGATCTCCATCCGTGCGTGTTGTCGGATGGGCAGGTGCTCTACCATCGCTGGGACTCCGCGGGCATTGATCACCTGTTCCGGCGGCTGCTGATGGCCATGAACCCCGACGGCACCGGCCAGCACGCGGTCTACGGCAGCAACTCGCGCCTCGCGAATTCGCTGTGCTTCCCACAGCCGCTGCCCGGCTGCAACGACAAGTTCGTCTGCATTCTCGCCGACTCTCGCGGCACGTCCAGGATGGGGCAACTCGTGCTGGTGGACGCCAGCCGGGGATGGTCCGGGACATCGGGTCTTGTCCGACGGATCTCCGGATGCGGCGACTCGATCGAAGAGAAGATCGCCGGCGACCCGGTGACTGAGGACTGGCCGAAGTTCCTGCATCCGTACCCCCTGAGCGTCAGACACTTTCTCGTCGCGTGCAGGCCCGATGCGAAGTCGAGTTGGGGCATCTATCTCGCGGATGCGTTCGACAATCTCGTGTTGATTTGTGAGGAGCCGGGTTATGCGTTGTTGGAGCCGGTCCCGATCATGAAGAGAGCCAGGCCGCCCGTGCCGGTCGATCGAGTGGACCTCGAACGCAAAGACGGGATTGTCTACCTGCACAGCGTCTACAGCGGACCCGGTCTGGCCGGCGTGCCGCGAGGGACGATCCAGCGTCTGCGGGTGATCGCGTACGATTTCGGCTATCCCGGCCTGGCGGGTCCGAATCGGATCGGTTTCCGCGGGCCGACCGACGTGATGCGAATCCTGGGCTCCGTCCCGCTCGAAGAGGATGGCTCGGTGACCTTCCGCGTGCCGGCCAACACGCCGGTGGCGGTCCAGGCCCTCGATAAGGAGGGCAAGGCCGTGCAACTGATGCGAAGCTGGTTCACGGTCATGCCGGGCGAGACGCTCTCCTGCGTCGGCTGCCACGAGCGGCCGGTGGACGTGACGCCCTCCGTGCTGGCGATGGCGATGCGGCTCGAACCCCGTGACATCGAGCCGTGGCGTGGACCGGCCCGTGGCTTTGGCTTCGTCCGCGAGGTGCAGCCCGTGCTGAACCGGCACTGTGTGAGTTGTCACGACGGCGCGGCGGCGCAGCCCGATCTGCGTTCCCGAACGCAGATCGCGGACCGCCCGAAAGACTCGGATGCCGCGTCGGCGTACCGAGCGTTGATCCCCTATGTCTGCCGGGTCGGCGTCGACGACGATCCAGGCCTGCTGACGCCGGGCAAGTACCACGCGGACGCCAGCCCGCTGATTCAGCTCCTTCGCAAGGGGCATGAAGGCGTCCGGCTCGACGCGGAGGCCTGGGATCGCATCGTCACCTGGATCGACCTGAACGCGCCCTGCCACGGGACCTGGGGCGAGGTTTATCCGATTCCCGATGGCGTTCACGCCCGCCGGATGGAATTGCGGAAGGCCTGCGGCGGACCGGCCGACGATCCGGAGGCGATCCCCGAGCGTCCCCGATATGATAAAACTCCGGCCGAACCGGAGAAACCGGCGGTGTGCGAGCCCAATGAACGACCGGCCCGAGCGATGCCGCAGCGCGTTTCGTCGGGCCTATCCGCCCTGGCAGCGGGTCTTCAACGTGGGTTTCCGCGTCGTCTGGGACATAGATGGGGCGGTAGAAGGTGAAGCCGTCCTGTCCGAGCGAGACGCTCGCCCGGACAGGCGATGTGCAGAAAGAACGATGGGAGCCGCGCATATGGGACGATCGCGGCATCTCACCCGCCGCTAAATCAACTTGCCGTTCACCCAGCCTCGCTTCTTGGCGTTCTCTATGAAGTAGACGTAGAGGACGAGCAGGGTCAGTGGACCGAAAAGCAGACCTGCGAGCAAGAAGAGAATCTGGCGTACCTGGGTAGCGCCAAGCTCCAAGGCCCACTTTGCGGACACGATCGCACAGACGACGTTGCCAACTGCGATGGATTCCATCATGGCGTTGCCCTTTCCCAATCCCGGAGTTGCCGGTTCGTAGTCCGTATGCACTTGGTCATCATGGCCGATCACCTGCATTCACAGTCGGCCGTCATCGCCGGGTATTTCACAACTCTCACCGAGGGCTCTGCGAAGGATCGGGCAGAACCGTGTGGTCGCACGATCACCCCAGATGCCCCAGCCGACAACATCAGGCTCTCGCTTCACCGGGGCGGCTCGAATTTGTAGCCGATCTCGCGGATCGTGTGGATGTAGACGGGATTGGGCGGGTCCGGCTCGATCTTGTTTCGCAGCGTTGTGACGAACCGGTCGATGCTCCGCGAGCCGACGAACGAGTCGTAGCCCCAGACGAGGTTCAGGATCTCGTCGCGGGTCAGCGCCCGCCCGGGACGCTTGACGAACAACTCCAACAGGCGGAACTCCTTGGGCGAGAGTTTGATTTCTTCTTCCTTGCGGAGGAGCTTGCGGGCGGGCAGGTCCAGCTTGCAGTCGCCGAATTCGTAGACCTCCGGCTCGGCCTTCCGCACCCGACGCAGCAGCGCCTCGGCCCGCGCCAGCAGCTCCTTGATGCTGAAGGGCTTCGTCACGTAGTCGTCGGCGCCGAGGTTCAGGCCCAGGACGATATCCGATTCCTCGCCCTTGGCGGTGAGCATGATGATGGGCATGGCCAGCTTCTCCCGACGGATGAGCCGACAGACCTCGTAACCGTTGATCTTGGGCAGCATGATGTCGAGCAGGATGAGGTCGGGCTGGGCGTTGAGCGCGGTGTCAAGGCCCGCCTCGCCGTCTTCGGCGGTGAGCGCGTGGTAGCCGTGGAACTCGAAGTTGTCCTTCAAGCCCCGCAGCATGGTCGGGTCGTCTTCAACTATGAGCACGGTTTGCATAGGCACGTGGCAAGTGTGATGTCGGAATCAAAAATCAAACTTCTCACTTTGAACTTCCTTCCGACTCCGAACTTGAAACCTCGAACCGGTATCCGATATTCGGGATCACCTGGATGTGCCGGGGCTTTGCGAGATCGGGCTCGACCTTGCTTCGCAGGCTCTCGACGGCCTTGTCGATGTCCCGCACGGTGATGAAGTGCGAGTAGCCGAATACCGTCTCGCGGATTTCGTCCTGCGTCAGCGGGCAGCCGGCCTTGCGCAGGAACAGGTGCAGCATCTTGAACTCGCCCGGCGTCAGGGACACGGGCTTACCGTCCCGCAGCAGCGTCCGGCCGACGATGTCCAGCCGGCAGTCGGCGAACTCGTAGAAGGGCGGCTCAACGTCTTTGTGCCGTCGCAGGAAGGCCTCGACGCGGGCCATCAGTTCCTTGATGCTGAAGGGCTTCGTTACGTAGTCGTCGGCGCCAAGGTTCAGGCCCAGCACGATGTCCGACTCCTGGTCCTTGGCGGTGAGCATGATGATCGGCATCTCCAGGCCCTTCTCGCGGACGTGCGAGCAGACCTCGTAACCGTTCATCTCGGGCAGCATGATGTCGAGCAGGATCAGATCGGGCTTCTCCTGGAGCGCTTTCTCCAGGCCCAGTTTGCCGTCCATGGCGGTCAGGACGTAATAGCCCTTGGCCTTGAAGTTGTCTTCAAGCCCCCGCACCATGGCGGGCTCGTCTTCCACGATCAGCACGGTTCTCATAGTTGTCCACACTCATTCCTGGTTGTCCCGCAGCCCCGCGGCCGCACCAACCCTATACGATAGCCGCCGACCGGCGTCCCTGTCAAATCCATCCGATGATGAAGAAACGTTCTCACGCAGAGAAGAACGATTGTTCTCACACAGAGCCACAAAGGCACGAAGGTGGTTGTACCAGATCACCCGTCACCCTTTGTGGCTTTGTATGAGACCGTCGCCTCTGCGGATACTGATTTAGCGAGGAACCGATGATAATGGCGTCGGTGTTTGTGTATACGGCTGGGTTTGGTATAATTGTCAATTGTTAGCTTTGGCCGGACTGTTGATCGGGGTGGCCAGATGGCCGTGTTGACCGTATATCTCGACAATTCGGTTCTCGGTGGTTACTTTGACTCCGAGTTCGAGGAGGCCACACGGCGTCTCTGGCGAATGGCTGATGCCGGAGAGTGTCGATTTGTTACGTCTGTGGTCACCCAACAGGAAGCAGCTTTCGCCCCGCTTGAAGTGATCAGGCTCTTTGCTCGTGTATTTCCCGATGATTCGGCTCTGTTGGAATTGACCTCGCGTGCCGAAGAACTCGCCCAGGCGTATCTGGCTGCGGGCGTGGTGTCCGCCAAGTATGCCGATGACGCCCGACACGTGGCCATCGCTACGACACACGGGATTGGCGTGATAGTGACATGGAATTTCCGGCATTTGGCCAACTATCGGCGCGAGGCGGGATTCAACCGTGTCAACCTGGAAAACGGCTATCCGGCCATTCGGATCATCAGCCCCTTGGAGATTGTATATGAAAGCCGGGACGAAGAGATTTGACGCGGTGGCCGAATCGCGAAAATGGAAGGAATCCGTAGCTCAAGAAACTGCGGGGATGACCCCGGAGGAGACAGTGACCTACTTCCAGCGTGAGGCTGTGCGACGGCGTTTTGAGGCAGCCCTGCGCCGGGCCGAGCAGGCCGGTACCTCTCCAGGAGAGTAGGGTACTTTGCTTGCTCATCCAGCGGAGGCCGATGTTATTGAGCTGCTTCGATTCGGTAGAGATGCTCCTTCGTTCTCAAAAAGAGGGTTCTTCCTGAGACGGCGGGGGAGGCCATGAAGCCTGCGTCGAGAGTATTTGCCGCCAGGACTTCGTACTCTCTGGAGGCCTTGAAGACCGTTGTCCGGCCCTCGCGACTGAAACAATACACGTTGCCGTCCGCGTAGAGCAGGGACGCCGCGAAGTTGCCTCGGATTCGCTCTCTCCAGATGCGTTCGCCTGTGGCGGCGTTCAGGCACGTCACGGTCCCGGTGTCGTTGATCATGAAGAACAGGTCGCCCACGAGCACGGGCGACGGCGTCTGCGGCACCATGCTGCTCGTCTTCCATACGACGTGCGTTTCGGTGACGTCGCCTTGGCCGTCGGGGCGGATCGCCAGTAGCTCCGTCGAGCCGAAGCCGGTGACCATGTAGGCGATTCCCTTGCCGAAGACCGGCATCGCGGCGCCGGAAAAGGCCGGCGTCTGCACCTTCCAGAGTTCCCGGCCGTCCGCGGGGTCGTAGCCGTAGACCGCCTTGGCGCCGACGGTGAGCATCTGCCGGGCTCCGTTGACGTCCACGATCAGCGGCGTGGAGTACGCCTTTCGCAGGTCGCCTTCGCTTCTCGGCTTGCCGTCCTCGTCGAGGTCGTCCCAATTGGCCGTGCGGTCGGTCTTCCAAACAGTTCGGCCTGTCTTTTTGTCGAGCGCGACGAGGTATTGAACGTCCACGCCGTCCATGGTCAGGATCAGCAGGTCCTGGAACAGAATAACGGACGAGCCTGGTCCGCGATAGTGCCGGCAGGGCAGGTCGCTCCGCTTCCAGAGCACTGCGAAGGTCTTCGTGTCGAGGCAGGCGGTCCCGTAGCTGCCGAAGTGGACATAGACCCGGCCCGGCTCGACGACAGCCGAAGGCGATGCGTAGCTGTTGAGCGGGTTGCCGAGCGGCTCGGGCTCGTCGGCGTGGAAGAGTTTCTCGTTGCAGCGGATCTCGCCCGTCCCGGCGTCGACGCAGATTGCGAAGAAGTCATGGCCGTCCGGCGTCGCGGTGGTCAGCCAGATCTGTCCATCCATTACGACGGGCGACGACCAGCCCTGATAGGGGATGGCCGTCTTCCATGTCACATTCTGGGTCTCGCTCCAGCGGATCGGCAGACCTCGCGGCGGGGCGTTCGGGTCCATTGCAAGCCTGTTGCCCGAGGGACCGCGAAACTGCGGCCAGGCAGTCTGGGCCAGCGACACCCCAGCGAAGAGTAACGAAACGACTATTGCAGACTGCCGAAACGATTGCTTCATCATCATAATAAAGGACTTCTGTACAACAGTTCCAATTGCCGTTGCTCCCCCGGACGAAACAGTCCCCCGCACAACATAAGCCATTAGCCTACCACAGGGACGCCGGCGATTCAAGGACAAGCGGCGCCGACGGGCCTGTTTGGAGTTCCGCCTTCAGGTGGGTTGAAGAATCCTCCGGCGTAGCCGGTTCCTTTCCAGGAACCGCAGGATACATAGGCCTGTCGGACTGGTGGACCCGCGTGAACGCGGAACTCCAAACAGGGAATTGGTGTGTATGTGTACTGCGCACCCTTTTCGCGGAGATCACGCCTCGGGTCGATAAGACATGCCCACGCAAGCGTGGGCATGGCACTCTCTTCGCTGCGGACATGCACCCGCAGTTGGACCGCGATGCGCCGATGGGCAGGCGGATGAGGCTCAGGGGACCTGGGAGACGGCGGGGAGGGCTACGGTGAACGTGCTGCCCTGGCCGGGCTTGCTCTCGACGGCGATCCTGCCCTGGTGGGCGTCCACGATGAATTTGGCGATGCTCAGGCCCAGGCCGCAGCCCTCGACGCGCCGGGACAGGCTGCGATCCACCTGGTAGAACCGCCGGAAGACCTTCTTGAGGGCCCGACGCGGGATGCCGAGCCCGTTGTCGGAGACGGTGAAACGCACCTGGCCATCCCCGGCGGCGACCCCCAGCGTGATTCGTTTGTCTGCGTCGGAGTATTTGTACGCGTTGTCCAGCAGGTTGACCAAGACCGTGACCATGGCGTCGTGGTCGGCCCGGATTGGGGGCAGCACGTCGGGAATGTCCGTCTCGAACCGGCAATCGCCCCGGCCGAGTTTGGTCTTGACCGCCTCGGCCGCTGTGCGTGCGATGCTCGCAGGACTCACCTGGCGCATCTGGAACGCCTGCTTGTTCCGCTCCATTCGCGAGAAGGTCAGGAAGTTGTCGATCAGCCGGCTGAGCCGCTCGTTCTCCTTCGAGATGAGCTGCAGATACTCCGTGACCTGGTTCGAATCGCGGTAGTTGCCTTCGAGCAGGGTATCGACGAGGATGCGCATGGAGGCCAGCGGGGTCTTGAGTTCGTGTGTGACGGTCGCGATGAAATCGTTCTTGAGCGTGTTGAGTCGGACCTGTCTGCCGATGCTCTTTGCGGCGATGACGCCGGAGCCGAGGATCAAGGCGATCACGACCATGCCGGTCCAGGTGTAGATGGCGATCCGCTGGTGTGCGGCCCGCTCGAAGACCTCGCCGCCCTTGAAGAACAGCAGGACCTTCCAGCCGGGGAAGGCGGGACCGACCGCTTCGGTGGCGAAGGGCTCGCGGGCCGTGTCCTCGATGCCGGCGATCGACCGGCCGGAGTCGTCGGTGAGCCGGTAGTCGATGTTGGCGTCCTCGAAGTCTGCGTAGTCCGCCAGCGCCTGCGTGACCTGGTTGGGCGTCAGCAGGACCACGCGCATCCCGTTACTCGATGGGTGGATCAAGCCGTAGTAGTCGTTGCCGCCGACCGGAACGGGTCGGAGCTTGCCCACGCCCCAGTCGGCGAGCGCCTCGAGCGTCGGGAACTGCGCGGCCAGGCTGATGGATCGCTCTTCCGCTTCGACGAGCCGCCCGAGAGGGGCGCCGGGCAAATCGGTCGGCAGGCCGCTCTCGGCGCCGATCTCGATGGCCTTGCGGGCGAGGAACAGGTTCTCGTCGGTTCGCAGGGCGAATCCCGCGTCGTTGACGCGGTACAGGATCGCCAGCAGGTCGCGGAACGTCTCCTTGCGAAGTTCCGTGTAGGCGGGTTTGCCTTTCGTCCAACCCAGCAGGAGCAGACGCGCGTTGGCGATCATCGCCAGGCATCGGGAATCGCCCGTCTGAGCCAGCGGGCTCGACGCGGTCCGTCGGCATTCGGTGATGGCGTCGTCGAGCCGGTCCAGGCGGACCAGTGTGCGGGCCTTGCCGATCCAGGCGGCCAGCCGGCCCTCGTTCTCGCTGATCCGCGCGTATTGCTCGTATCGCTCGACCGCCTGCTCGTACTTCTGATTGATCTCCATCTCGACCGCGTCGGCGAAGCCTTCGAAAGGCCTGGCCGTCGTCCCGGCGTCCGTGGACAGGGCAGGGTAGGAACGCCGGCCGGCCAGGTCGAAGACGAGCAGGCCTGCGTAGCCCGATGGGCCGGTCGCCTGGACGAACTGGGGATAGGGATGCGCCGCCGATTGCTCCTCCAGGACCCGGCATCGCTCGACCCATCTTCTCGCGACCTGGACGGTGGCCTTGTCGAGCTGGTCCGTGTAGGCGGTTGTCAGACGCTGCCGGACGGCCAGACGCTCGCTCTGGACTGCCTCGCCCATGAACCATAGCAGGCACAGGGTCGGCAGGATCACCGCCACCGCCAGCAGCAGGACGACCCGTCGGAACTGGCCGTAGCCGGGATTGAGGCTGCGCATAGCTTTCGTCAGCGACCGCATCGGTTCTCTCGAACTTCAGACCCGTTTGCAGGAACCGCAATGTTCCATTGCCGAGGGTCGATTATATCACGTCGAGCGATTTTCGCTGGACGATTTGGATCGTGCCCGCTCGGTTCGAGATGCAAACGCCGGAGGCCGGACTGATCTCCGGCCTCCGCGTTCATCCCCTTTGGAGAAGGGTGGTCTGGTCATCGGGTTTCGTACAGTTCCTTTACCTGCGTTTCGGTCAGGCCGTAGTTGTAGACGTGCATCTCGTCGACCAAGCCGTTGAAGAAGCGGTCTTGCATGTCGGCGTTGGCGCCGATCTGCACTGTTGTGTCGTTGAGGCGGATCGAGCCCCGTGCGTCCTGGGAGGCGTCCCTCGCGCCGTCCACGTACAGGCACATCTTCTTGCCGTTGTATGTACCGGCGACGTGATGCCATTCGCCCTGGCTGATCTCTTTGACGCCGAAGAGGCTGCCGTAGTTGTTGCCGCCCGGGATGTTCAGGCCCGAGCAGGCGAATTCGAGCGTGTCGGCCTCGTTGTTCCGCTGGATTCGCCAGGCGGTGTCGCCCTTGGTGACGATGGCCTGCCAGGGTTTGTCGAAGGCGTTGACCTTGATCCACACGGCCACCGTCACGCCGCCCAGGAAGTCGAACGCGGACTCGTCGGCCACGTCGAGGAAATCATCCTCGCCGTCGAATTGCAGCGCGCCGCCGAGCTTGCCGCCGGTGGGCTGCCAGACCGGGTCGCCGTGGAGGGTCGCGTTGTGGTCGTTGCCCGAGCTGTCCGCGGCCTCGGAGCCTTCCTTTTCGTCGAGTTTCCACCACCCGATCAGTCTCGCCAGCTCGCCTGTCCCGAGGGCGTCCGGACGCTGCCAGGCGTTGTCTTCCATCGTGCACCACATGAGCTTCGTGTCGCGGTCGCCGCCGTCGTCATCGTCGTTGACGTGCACGTCGAGCCCGATTTGGCTTGCGGTCTGCGGATCGGTCCCGAGCGTCGACCAGGGCAGCTTGACTTCGAGCCGGTAGCCGGCGTCGGTCTTGGCGAAGGCATACTTGACGCCTTCGGTCTTGTCGTGCTTCGTCTCGCCCAGGGTCGGCGAAGAGCTGTCCCACGAGAAGTTGTACTGGTAGTCGTCCTCATCGTAGGAGTTCGACTTGCTGTTGTCGGCGTCGAGGAAGACTTCCACCGTATCGTCCAGCCAGAAGTCGTCCGAGTCGTTCACGAGTTTGTCGTCGGTCACGTCGACCAGCACGTAGAGCGCCTCGTTGTCGTACATCGCCTTGAAGCCGGCGGAGAAGTCCGCCTCGTCGGAGGCAGGGGTGTAGGCCACGTTGGCGATTGGGTTCGATTCCACGTTGGTCCAGAGGTCGTCCGCGTTGCCGTCAATCTCGGGGACGCGGGCCGCCCGGACGAGGGCCACTGCCTTGCCGGCCGGTGCGATGCTGACCCCTGCGCCCTGGTGGGCGTTCTCCAGGATTTGGGCCAGCCGTGTGGCGGGTCCGACGATCTGACCGAGGGGCGGCAGGTCGCTGACGCTCAGTCGGAGGCTGAAGCTGTTGTCCTGTTCGCTCGTCTGAAGGCGAAGGGTCGTCTTCTCGGTGGCCGTCGCCAGCTCCTCCAGCGACCGGCGCACCTCCGCGGCCGTCTCCTCCGACGGGAGTTTCATATTCTGCGACACGATGCGGATCGCCCCTGCGGCGTTGATGAGGGCCAGCTTGCTCGTCGCCGGGGACAACGTCGCCAACGCATCCTGGAGCGTGCCGCCGCCGAGGACGGAGGCGTTCTGCTCCGTGGCCGCCAGGGAGGCGCCGACGACCTGGCGGTTGAGCGCCAGGACCACGGTCTTGCTCGCTTCGTCCGTGTAGCCGAAGACCTTCATGTCGTGGGCCAGCGTGATATCGAACCGGCCGGTCGTTGGGATCGCCGGGGCCTCCTGCGCGCCCTCGGGGAGCATCTGGGCCATCGTCAGCAGGGTCCCGAGGAGCTGGTGAACCTGCCCGGGGTTCTTGCAGGTCACCGCCAGGCCGAGCGACTGCGCCACCGGCGGGATCTGCCAGTCCTGCGTTGTCGCCGTCTCCTTCGACGCGGACGCGAACAGCATGATCTGCTCGATGTTGCCGAAGATCTGTGAGCCGAGGTCCAGGCCGGTTGCCTCCTGGATCTTGGCGCCGACGGCCTGGGCCTGCGCCGAGTCGGCGCCGCCCAGCGTCAGGCTGATCAGGGCCACCGCCTCGGCCGGGACGGCCTGGAGCAACTCTCTGTTCAGGTTCGGCGTGCGAATCAGGTTGTAGAACATGGACTTGCTGCCGTCCTTGAAGTTCATGTTCGCGTCGAGGGCCACGCCGGTCTGGCGCAGCGAGAACGAGGCCAGGAAATCGTCCACGTTCTGGAAATCGACGAAGCCGTTGGCCATCTGGATCTCCTCGGGGATGTCGTCGGCCGGCAGCATCTTCAACAGTCTCGCGTACGTCTCGTCGACGTTCACCCACAGCGTCAGGGCGTTCTGCTGGCGGGCCTGCTTGCTGATGCTTGTGAACGACTTGTTGGCAGAGGCCAGCGACGGCTGACCGAGCTTGCCCTTGTGCCGGCGGATCGCGTCCTGGAGCATCTCCGGGCGGGAGGATGCGATCACGACCGTGTCGTCGAACGCGATGGTGGCGGCGCTGTCTGCGACGGTCACGACGCTCATGCCGTCGACGGCAGGGGCCGCCTGACCGAAGCTGCTCAACGCCATGCGAAGCACGCCCATCAACGCGTCGCTCTTGCCGGGGTACAGGACGATCATGGCCGGCGGGTTGTTCTCGGTCACGTCCATAATGCCGATGCCGATGCCGCGAATCTTTTTGAACTCGGCCATCATGGAGGGGTTCAGTAGTCCGCGGATGATCCCCGCCGGACCGCCGCCTTCCCACTCGGAACTCTTGTTCAGGCTCGCCAGCGCCTCCTCCATCGGCGTGTCCTTGAGCATCTTGAGGATCGTCTCGATCTGCTGGCCGGGACTGCCGATCTCGATATAGAAAATCGTCTCCGGCGGCATCAGGCTGGCCGGGTCGGAGTTGCCCAACTCCTCCAGCAGGGGCTTGACCTTTTCGACCATCTCCGTCTGGTCGCTGTAGTCGGTCACGAGTGTCGTGAAAACCGCCTTGGCGCTCGCGTCCTGCTTCTTCTTCAGGAAGATCATCCCCTGGCGGTACAACGCCTGGGCGACGAGGTTCTTCGACGCCGCGGCGTCCTGAACGACCTGTTCGTAGATCCCGACCGCCTTGTCGAGATCGCCTTCGACCTCTTCGACGTAGAGCCCCTCACGGAGCAGTTCCGCTGCGTTTTTCGCCTGCGCCGCCGGGGCGAGCACCGCCGCCAGCAGCGCCGACACGATCAGTAGTTTCGTGGTTCCTCTCATAACTACGCTCCTTTCCGAGTTCGTTGTGCGTCGCGAGCCGTCTGTCACAGGTCCACCCCGCGCAGTACACGACACGCCATACGCACAAGAATCTTCGTCCCGCCGTGTTACCGTTCTGTTACCGCTTCATCCTTTTTGAGTGATTTCTCCGGGAAACAGAGGCTCGTTCGTGTGTTTCGCAGTTCGCAGTGTCTCGGCGTTGGGGACGGCTGGGGATTCCGCCGCGGAGGGAAAAGGGCAGGTCGGGCCTGCTTTGAGGGGGAAAAATCTCTTGTCTCGATTTTTCCCCCTCAAACCCCGGTCGCGCGTCGCAAGCCCGGTCACTCCCATTCTTCAACGAACCGGCCCCGGAGGGGCCCTCCGGGCCCAGGCCCGGAGATTTCGTTGAAGAATATAGGCCCGACCTACCCTTTTCCCTCCGCGGCGGGAGGTTATCGCGTTGAAGCCTCCAGCGCGTAGGGTGCGTATCACGCACCATTGCCCCCTCGGATGTGCAAGAGTTGGTGCTACATGGCTGTTTCCACCGCAGCCGGGGATAGTCCTGGCCCTCGCGAATGGTCCAGACGCTGTCAAAGTCCCAGCCGAAAGGACGAAGGAGAATCGAGCCGCAAAGAACGAAAGAAGACGAAAGGGAAGACAAGGATGCGACAGGCAGTGCGGTTTCCCCTTTTTCGTCCTTTTTTGTTTCTTTCGGCTATTGAAACTCCAAACCACGCAGGAACGGTCATGCGCCTGTGGAAGGTTCTTGCACTTTTGCCGCCGGGTGCGGTATACTTTACTCGTTGCGGTAGTTGTGTCCGGGTATGCAAGAAGGACCGTGTTTCGCACGGTCCGGCTCTCCGAAAACTGGCCGCCCATTTCGCTTTTTCACTCTCGACTCCTTCAACCGGCGGCTGGCGGGATTTGGTGCCCGGGGTAACGGAATCAAATGCGTCTGATTCGAGAGGTATTTGTCCGTGAACGCGACCGGTT
>CAZDTD010000039.1:0-25149 GCA_964507995.1 uncultured Pirellulales bacterium
CGCTCGTCCTACGAAGAGGGGCGTCGTCCCGGTTTGGGCCGTGTTGCAGTCTGGTAGCGGGTCCCTTGGACTCTACCTCTCTGCACAAGGTTCTGGGGCCTTGTTTTGTAAGCCTATGTCGCCGCTGCACTTACGCACGGTGGTTTTTCAATCTCGTCCGATTCACACGGGGCATGCAACAAGCGCGCCACAAAATGGCCCTTGCGTGATGCTTCAGAGGCGGCCCGAGCACGGTCTACCACGTCCTTTCGAACAGCCAAGTAGAACCGGTCTGTGGTCTCAATGCCTGCGTGCCCGGCCAATTCCTTGACCTCATGCAAGCTTAGTCCTTGGACGATCCAATTGCTCAGACAGGTCCGCCGCAGATCGTGGAATGTGCCGGCTGTGATGCCGGCCCGCGCTCGGATCTTGTTGAAGTGGTGGCAGAACTTCGAAAGCGGCGATCGCCCTCCCTCGACAGTCCATTGCCTCTTCCGCCGCAGTTCCTGGATCTGCTCGTAACGAGCCATCGGGACAAAGACGTACGGATTCCCTTCTGGCTGGGACATCTGGAGTTCGACCAGCAGTTTCACCAAATCGGCCGTCAATGGAAGCGTCCGGCGATCGGTGTCCTTGATGTACCACTCCCACGCATCCTCACGATCCTTCTTCGGAGAGACCTCCACCGTCATATTGGCGAAATCGATATCCAGCCACGTGGTGTTCATCAGTTCGCCACGCCGCATGCCAGTGCCCAGGCACATACGAATCAGAAGCTCCCATTTGACAAGACGGCCTTGCGCCTCGTATTGCCCGGCAGCCTTGCACAGCCGGTCACATTCATCATCTGTAAACACCCTCTTCAGATGCTTTACCTTCTTTGCCACGGTGGCGGCAGAGATGTCTTGGCCCAGACAGTACTGGATGAACTGCTCCCCGTGCCGGTACTGCACTTCCTGCATGTCGATATCACCTACGCAGGCGACGAAATCGTTCATCGACCTGGCCGTCTCCTTGAGGGGGGGGCGCGAACTTGTCCTCTCGTGCGCGCGAGGCTGTCACGGAAGAAGTCTGTCAGCTTCATCGATACCGGATCGGTGACGTTCACCCTCAACTCCAGTTCCTTCTCATGCCTTTGACGTTCGGCTTGACGCTTGTCTGCGTGGCCCAGCGAGATCCGATGTCTTTTGCCGCGCTGGTCCACATAGTCCAGCATGTACCGAAAGGACCCTCTATCACGCGAGGGTCTCATCCTAAGCCTTACCAGCTCTTTCATATTCAACCTCCTTTCCGATGCTGGCCTGGGGCTTGGGTTGGTCCAAACCCATTACACCAGGCCGAGCCTTCATGGGCCACTGACGACATGCTGATGAAGCCATTGCTTCACGGAGTCTGTCAGATACGCGGTCTTTCCACAGAGGTGAATCCGGAGCAAGCCGTGTTTGCGTTTGAGGTTCTCGATCACGTTCCGGTAATCGCTTGAGTTGCTGATCTTTGGGATACGAAGGAACCGGATCAGCTCCACTTCTGTCATGACGGTGGGACATAGGAGATCTTCGCCCTCGGGGCCTGGTCGGGCAGCTTGCGGGTGGGAGCCTTGTTGCGTGTTGTGAAGGCAGTCAGACCGCAGGTGTGCGCGTTGAGCGCAGTGAAATCTCCAATGCAATTCCCGGACGCTGGCACTTGAAACCGGGCGTGGCTTCTGAGAGAATAACCTTGGCACCGGAGATGCCAGAACGGTTGGTGGAGTATTGGGCAGTGCTGCTCACATCTCGATCGCGATTGAACAAGGGGGCGTGAAGGCCATCGACGGGCTCTCTTCTTTGATCAGTGTGGAACATTGTGCGCGGGTCGCTCAAGGACTATCTCATGAACGACTTGGCCAGACGCTCCAAGCCGAAGGATAAAGGCAGGATTAAACGAAGGAGCCGGGAGATTTGAAAGTACGGAGCCAGGAAGTCGTTTCAGCTTTTGGCCCGCAGCCTTCCGCCTTTTGGGTCCGGGCCGGCTTGGGTTTGCTGCTGTTGTACGCCGTGCCGTCGGGCGCGTTTGCGGCGGAGCCGGCGCGGGTGCTGATGATTTTCCGCGAGGCCAGTCACGTGCCGGCCAACCGGATGATAGAACAAGCGGTGCGAGAGACTCTGAGCGAGGCGGGCGCCGAAGGCATTGAGATCTATACCGAGTATCTGGACACGGGTCGTTTCGCGGACGCCAGCCATTACCGTTCGTTCCGTGAATACCTGCGCGAGAAGTATGCCAGGCAGCGGCCGGACGTGCTGGTGCTCATCTTGACCCCGGCGTTCGACCTGGCGGGTGTTGGGCCGGCGGAACTGTTGCCTGGGGTGCCGGTGGTGTTCATCGCGGTCAACGCCACGGAACTGCCGGCCCAGTCGCTGGGCGCCAACGTCACCGGCATCGTGGCCCGCCTGGATGTTCGCGGCACACTGGACAGCATCTTTCGGTTACAGCCCCAGACGCAGCGGGTGGTACTCATCGGTGTCGGCTCAGACGCCATGATGCCAGTGGACCGGGTACAGGAAGCAACCCAGGCTTATGTCGATCGGGCCCAATTCGAGGTCTGGGCGGATCGGTCCATAACCGACATGCGATCGGCGGTCGCGGCGCTGTCCGCGCATTGTGTCGTGCTTTACGCGGGGATGTTTCGCGACGTGGAGAACCGTGCCTTCGTCCCGGCGGAAGTATTGCAGTCGCTGGTCGAAAACGCAAGCGTTCCCACGTATGTGTACGTCGATTCGCAAATCGGCAGCGGGGCAGTCGGGGGATCGGTCGTGCAGTACGACAAGCTCGGCGTCTGGGCGGGAGAGGCGGCCCGGCGCATTCTGAATGGCCTTCCGGCCGCCGATCAGCCCATCACGGTGCTGAGCGATGGCACACCCTTGTTCGACTGGCGCGCCCTGCGGCGATGGGGCATCCGCGAAAGTCGGCTGCCGCCCGGCAGCGTCATCAAGTTTCGACAACCGACGTTCTGGGAGCTCTACCAGGGATGGATCGTCGGCGTCGCTTTGTTTTGCGCCGTGCAGACGGCGTTAATCATCGGTCTGTTCGTCAACCGGGCCAGGTTACGCGACGAGGAAGCCGTGGCGACTCTGATCGCGGATCTGTCGGCGAGATTCATCAATCTGCCGGCGGATCAGGTCGACGCTGCGATCGAGGATGCCCAGCGCCGAGTGTGCGAATGCCTGGATCTGGATATGTCCACGCTCTGGCAGCTTCCCGCGGACCGACCCGGCACACTGTTGATGACCCACTACCATGCGCCCGCGGATTTCCCGCCGCCGAAGGCTATGGACGCAAGCGAGGTCTCTCCCTGGTGCCTGGAGAGAGTACGCAACCACGAAACCACTGTCGTGTCGCGGCTGACGGAAACACCTGCCGCCGCGGCGCGCGATCGGCAGCTCTGGCGGCACTACGGTGTCAAGTCCGTCCTGACATTGCCCTTGTTCACGGGAAACGGTGCGGCGTTCGGGGCGTTGAACTTCAACCTTATCCGGGAGGAGCGGGAGTGGTCGCCTGCTCTCGTCAACAGGCTGCGGCTGGTGGCACAGGTATTTGCGAACGCACTTGCACGCAGGCGCACCGAGCAGGCGTTGCGGGAAAGCGAAGAACGGCTGGCCCTGGCCGCAGCAACGGCCGGCGTCGGGCTCTGGGTGCTGAATGCCACCGGGACGAACTTCTGGGTCAACGCAGAGATCATGACGATCTTCGGCCTGTCGCCGGCTGACGAACTGGCCGTCGACCGATTCATCGCCGTGGTTTATTCCGAGGATCGGCAACTCATCCGAGAAGTACTTGCCCGAGCCGTGAACTCGGCGGATATGTCGGTTGTCGAGTACCGGATTGTGCGCCCTGATGGGCGCGTCCGCTGGGTGAGTTCCAGCGGGCGTGTGTGCGCCGGCGGATTCGAGAAAGCGGGCCGGTTGATGGGTACAACCGTCGACATCACCGAGCACAAGCGGATGGAAGAGGCCCTGCGCGAGAGCGAGTCGCGTCTCGCCTCGGCGGTTGACGTCGCCGGCTTGGGCTTCTATGAACTCGCCGGCGGAGAGAGCGTCTCCTTCCTGGATAGCCGGGCTCGCGTCCTCATCGGCATTCCGGCGGACCAGGACCAGGGCGCCCCGGCGCTCCAGTTCTGGCTGGGGCATCTTCATCCGGAGGACCGCCCTCGCATCGTGGATGTGCATCAGCAGATGTACAAAGGGATGCTTGACCAGAGCACCGTCGAGTACCGCTACCTGCATCCGCAGCGCGGCCTGATCTGGATCCAGCACCTGGGCCGCATCACGGATCGTGACGCCGCCGGGCGGGAGGTGCGGGCGGTTGGCGTCCTCCGAGACATCACCGAGCGGAGGCGCATAGAGGAGACCCTCGCGGATCAATTGCGGTTCGAGAGGCTCCTGGCGGATGCCTCGACGAGATTTGTGAGTCTGTCATCCCACGAGCTTGACCGGGAGATCAAGTGGGTGTTCGAGCAGGTGCTGGACTTTTTCCACGCCGACCGTTGCACATTGTGGCGCATCTCTTTCGAGAAGAGTATGGTCAAAACTATCGGCTTGATCCGTGAGGAATCGGTGCAGTCCTTGCCGTCAGACTTCGATATGGCCGGTCTTCTTCCCTGGAGTCTTGGCACACTGGTCGCAAGACGTGAGCCGCTCGTGGTCAACTCACTGGACGAGCTGCCGCCCGAGGCCCGGGTGGATCGGAAGAGCTACCAGGGGTTGGGCATTCGGTCGATCCTGTTGATCCCGGTGTTTACAGGGGATCCCCTCGCGTTCGTCATCTCGATCTCCTCTGTGAAGCGCGAGCGGATATGGCCGGAGCATTCTATCCCGCGGCTGCGCCTGCTGACCGAGGCTCTGGCCAACGCCTTGATGCGCAAGCGAGCGGAGGAAGAGATCAGAGAGAGCTGCGAAGCATTTCAATCGCTGGCCGGCCGGCTGCTCTCGGCCCAGGAAGAGGAGCGCCGGCGGCTGGCCAGGGAACTGCACGACGACCTGTCGCAGAGGCTGGCGATCGTCAGCATCGGCATAGGGAAGCTGGAGCAGTTATCGGGGTTATTGCCTGACCAGGTCATGGTGCAGTTGAAAGGAATCAGGGAACGCGTGATCGACCTGTCTTCGGATGTTCATGATATCTCGCGCCAGCTTCACCCTTCGATCATTGAGGATCTCGGGCTGAACCGGGCGATTCAATCGGAATGTGCCAATTTCACACAACGGGAGGGGATACGGGTCCACTACAGGTCGAAAGACGTTCCTGCCGCCATACCGATCGACACGGCGGTGTGTCTGTTCCGCGTCGTCCAGGAGGGCATGAGGAACATTGCCAAACACGCGAAGGTGAATGAAGCGGACGTCAGTCTTACGGGCGCCGACGATCGCATCATCCTCACGATCCAAGACGCAGGCGTTGGGTTCGATGTGGCACGACCGGCCGGCCGGCCCGTGTTGGGGCTCACGAGCATGAAAGAACGCGTGCACTTGATTCGCGGAGAATTCCTGATAGAATCTACACCGGGAAAGGGAACCACGATCAAGGTCGTGGCTCCACTATCGGAAGGGCAGAAATGAGCAAGCCGACAGTCATTCTGGCTGACGATCATGCGATCGTGTTGGAGGGTCTCAAGGGCCTTCTGCAGGCTGAATTTGAGATCGTGGGTGTCGCGAGCAACGGTCGTGATCTCCTCAGCCAAGTCGAGCACATGCATCCGGATATCATCGTCGTCGACATCACCATGCCTCTGCTCAATGGGCTTGACGCCATCCGCCATCTCGTCAAGATCGGCGTCAAGGCAAAGATCATCGTTCTGACCATGCACCGGGACGCGACCTATGCGAAAGAGGCCTTCGATACCGGCGCCTCCGGCTTCGTTCTGAAACATTCCGCGTCGTCTGAACTGATCACGAGCATGCATGAAGCCTTGCGGGGCAACACGTTTGTGAGTCCGGTGATCGCAGGTGAGCTGATGCGTCTGTGCAAGGAAGAGCCGGATCGCGAGACAAACGCTTGTAGTCAGTTGACGGCGCGGCAGCGGGATGTACTGCGGCTGTTGGCCGAAGGACGATCCGCTAAAGAAATGGCCGAACTGCTGGGTCTTTCCACAAGGACTGTGGAATCTCATAAGTACGCCATGATGCAGCAGTTGCACATCACTACCAATGCGGAACTGATTCGCTTTGCGATCAAGCAGGGCATCGTCTCCGTGTAGCCAACCCTCTCAGTAGTTTTTCATTTCCAGAATCCGTACTTTTACGGATATCCCCACTTCCCGATTCGCGGACAATAGCAGTCGCTTAACCTCTACATAGGCCCGCTCTGTCTGGTAGCGTTTGCTCGCCGGTCCGGCGGGGACGCTGTATCGGGCTGACAATTGCGTGTCCTGTGGGGTGGCTTGGAAGGAACAGGGGTATGCCGACCGGCAAGCATCGATGTGTCGTTCTGGCAGACAGCCACCAGGACACCCTCGAGGGGGTACGTGGATTGCTCGAGGTGATCTTTGAGACCGTCATGATGGTGGCGGACAAGGAATCCCTGTTCGAAGCGGTGGATCGAGTTCGACCCGAACTGGCGGTGGTGGATCTATCACTGAAACCGCGTGCGGATACCGATGTCGCACGGGAACTCAGGCGGCGCTATCCCGATCTGAAGTTCATCATTCTCAGCATTCACGATGACTCCTTTGTGGCCCGGTCGATTATCGAAAACGGCGCCTCCGGCTTCGTCCTCAAACGGTGCGTGGGCACGGACTTGTTCGCCGCCATGGATTGCGTACAGGAGGGCCACGTCTTCATCTCGCCGGCCGTGGGAAAGGCGCCTGACCAACTGTCTACGGAAGAAGGAGAATGAGATGAAGAATGGATTTACGCGTCTGGTGTCGGCCGTCCTTGCCTGCCAGTTCATTGCGGGATGCGGCACAATAGGCTCCCGAACCGTATCAAGGGACCAGTTCGACTACACAGCCGCCATCTCGGATTCGTGGAAGAGGCAAATGCTGTTGAACCTGGTGAAACTGCGCTATACCGACCCCCCTACCTTCCTGGAGGTTTCTTCGATCATCTCGCAGTATTCCGTGGAGACGACTCTCAGCGCCGGGGCTACATGGGACGCAATGCTTCCCGGCAACAGCCAGTCGCTCGGAGCGACCGGGCGGTATACGGACCGGCCCACGATTACCTACAGTCCCCTGAGGGGCGAACAGTTCACCCGCAGTCTGATGACGCCGATCCCGCCGGCATCCCTTTGCTCCATGGTTCAGGGGGGGTGGCCCGTGGATCGCGTGTTCTTGACCTGCGTACAGTCCATCAACGGCCTCGACAACGGGGCTGCCACGATGGCCCTGAGTCGCCAGGGGAACCCCGACTTCTATCGCCTCATTGCGGCGTTGCGGCGCATTCAGCAGACAGGCGGAGTGAGCGTACGCCTGGAGAAGAAGAATGACCGAACGGCCACCGTCATGTTCCTCGACTCCGGGGCGGATGGTTCCCTCCGGGACGACGTCCATCTGGTCAGGACGTTGCTGGGCGTCAACCCTGGTGTCAACGAGTATGAACTGGTCTACGGACGTCGGGCCACGAACCCCAACGAGTTGGCGATCCTGAGCCGGTCCATGCTGGAAGTCCTGATGGAAATCGCCACGGGGGTTGAGGTTCCTCAGGTGGATCTTGACGAAGGCCGTGTAATGCCCGTGGTGGTGCAGACCGGTCTTGAGCCCATTGTTCGCATTCACAGCGGCTCGCGGGCGCCCGAGGATGCGTTCGTCAGTGTGAAGTATCGAGGCGATAGGTTCTGGATCGACGACCGCGACCCGCGTTCCAAGGGGATGCTGTCCTTCCTGATGATTCTGTTTAGCCTGGCCGAAACCGGCGGCCCCTCCCGAGCGCCGTTGGTGACCATTCCGGCCGGGTAATCGCAGCCGGTGAACGTACGATGAACGAGTGCTCATGCAAAATGAAGGAGATGGTCATGCAATCCCGACCGTATCGGTTGATTTGGGCCGCTTTTCTCATCTTGGGGTCATCCGCCGCGATGGCGTCAGCGGCGTCGCCTTTGTCCGGCGACCCTGGCTGGCCGCGCGTATTCAAGAAGAGCGGCAAGGAGCTTACCGTCTATCAACCCCAGGTAGACTACTGGAAGGACTACTCGGACATCCATTACCGCGCCGCCATCGCGGTCAAAACGGGTTCGTCAAAGCAGGAGAAGTATGGCATCGTCGAGGCGGACGCGAAGACGGTCGTTGACCACGATGCCCGCGTGGTGGCACTGGCGGCTTGGAAGCGGGACCTGCGTTTTCCCAATCTCTCCGACTCGGAGGCGGCCTCTTTGCGCAAGGTGGTGGACGAGTTGTCGCCGCTGGGTCAGGCGACGATTCTCTCCCTCGACCGTGTGCTGGCCTGCCTGAACCCGGAAGAGCAACAGGTACAGAAGCCCGTAGAGGTCAACATCCAGCCGCCGAAGATCTTCTACAGCCGCAAGCCCGCCCTGCTCGTCATGTTCATGGGCGCGCCCGAGTTGCAGCCGGTGGACCCGAACCGGCCGGAGTTGATGTTCGCGATCAACACCAACTGGGACGTGTTCTACGACACGATCCAGTCGCGCTACTATCTGCTCAACGGAGCAAGCTGGTTGACCGCCACGGACCCGTTCAAAGGCCCCTGGACCGGAACCAAGAAGCTTCCGGCGGCGTTCTCTTCACTGCCCCCGGATGACAATTGGGCCGATGTGCGGAAGAACGTGCCAGGCAAGTCGGCCAAGAACGTGCCCGTGGTGTTTGTGACCACGGAGCCGTCGGAGCTGATTCTCACCAAGGGGGAGCCAAGTTACAGCCCCATTCCCGGAACTCGCCTGATGCGCGTGGCGAACAGCGAGAGCGTCCTGTTCCTCCATTCCGGCGAAGGGCAGTACTACCTTCTGGCTGCCGGTCGTTGGTTCCGCACCAAGACTCTGGACGGTCCGTGGTCCGCGGCCAGTACTGACTTGCCTGCGGACTTCGCGAAGATTCCCGACGACAATGCGTCGGCGTTCGTGAAGGCCTCTGTCCCGGGCACGCGGGACGCCAAAGACGCCGTGATGCTGGCGTCCGTGCCGACGACCACCACCATCACGCTGGCCCCTGTCACGACGCAGGTGGTCTACAGCGGCGCGCCCCAATACGTGGTCATCCAGGGGACCACCGTCCAGTATGCCGTCAACTCGCCGAACACGGTCTTCCTGGTCGACGGCCGTTATTACTGGTGTGAACAGGGCGCCTGGCTCTACGCGACGACGGCGAACGGCCCGTGGACGTTCTGCACCAGTGTGCCACCGGCCATCTACACCATTCCGCCCACACACCCCACGTACAACGTCACCTACGTGGTGGTGCAGAGCTCGACTCCAACCACCGTCGTGTACAGCCAGACCTCGGGCTATAGCGGCCAATACGTGGCGGCCACCGGCGTGCTGATGTTTGGCATGGGCGTGCTGGTCGGGGCTGCCATTGCGGACGACGATCACTACCACTACTACCATTACCCGCCTCCGTGCCATTACTCCTACGGCTGCGGTGCGGTGTATCACCACGGCCATGGCGGTTATGTCGTCTCGGCGCACGCTTCCTACGGGCCCTATGGCGGGGCAGGCCGGTCGGCGGCATACAATCCTTACACCGGCACCTATTCGCGCGGGGCCTATGCCTATGGCCCTGCGGGCAGCGCATCGGTGAGGCAAGCCTACAATCCGTACACCGGCGGCTATGCCCAGAGCGGGAGAGTCAACACCGCCCACGGTTCGGCAGGACGCTTCTACGCCGAACAAGGGGGCACCTCGGCGTGGGGTGGTTACCGCTCCGGCCCGCAAGGCACGGTGGGCGGTGTGAGAACCAGCGAAGGCTCCGGCGCGGTCGCCTGGGACACGCGCTACAGCCAGGGCGCGGTCGCCAAGGACAAAAGTGGCAACGTCTATGCCGGCAAAGACGGCACCGTGTATAAGAAGGACGCCTCCGGCGGCTGGAGCAGCAACAGCGGCAGCGGCTGGGACAGTGTGGACAAGCCGCAGGCGGGCACGCCCCGCTCCACGACGAGCAGCACCAGCAGTCGGGCCCAGCCGTCCACCACTCGGACCCAGCCGAGCGCATCGGCCCAGACGCGGCAGCCCTCCAGCTCCTCTGGGGTCAGCAGCACGTCGCGTGAATCCACGCAGAGCCTGAATTCGCAGGCCCAGGCGCGGCAGCGGGGCAATCAGCAGACTCAGCGCACCACCCGGACGAAGTCCTCCAGCTCACGTTCGACCAAGAGCCGCTCGGGCGGCGGAAGAAGATGATGAGTCAGGATGGCCTGGAAAACCAAATGGGAAGAATTGGAGAGAAATGAGGACGAATCAGATGAAACCAACACAATCCAACAGGATGACAAGAAACGCACTCAACCTGGCTTTGCTGGCGGCCGTGCTGGCGCTTGCCTCTTGCTCGACGACATCGAAACCGAAAGGAGAAGCGACCATGACGGCCGCCTTCCAGGAGGGAGTGCCGGGCGGAACCGTGGTCAACACCTACCAGACCACCGCCACCGTGACGGGCATTAACGCGGCCCGGCGCGAGGTGACCCTGGTCACTCGGGACGGCACCAAGACCACCTTCAAGGCCGGGCCCGAAGTCATCAACTTCGACCAGATCCGGGTCGGCGACCAGGTGAGAACCACTGTGATGGAGGAACTCATCGTTTCTCTGTGGGAGGAGGGGATGCCGCGCAATGACAGTCAGGCTACCGAGGTTGTCTTGGCCCCCAAAGGGGACACGCCGTGGGGGGTGATCGCCAACACCGTGGAAGTCATCGCCACGGTCCAATCGATCGACCTGAAGCGCCACAAGGCGACCCTCCAGCTTCCCGACGGCAAGTCCAAGACCTTTGCGGTCCGACCCGACGTGAACCTGACGAAGGTGCCGCTCGGCCAGAAGGTGGTCATACACGTGACCGAAGCGCTGGCCATTACGGTTGAGAAACCTTAGTTTCCCGGTCCCGGAGACGAACGATGCAATTGGGTTGGTTCTATGAACGGGATTCCTGGGTGATCGCCGTGGTCCTGATGGTGGCCATGATGCTGGCGGCTGAAATCGGTTACCACGTGGGCCGGCGTTGGCCTCTGCGTGACGCCGCGAACACCGGCAGATATTATTCCATCGCGGCACAAAGCTCGCTGCTGGCGTTGCTCGCCTTGCTGCTTGGGTTCACCTTCAACATGTCGACCCAGCGGTACGAGATGCGGCGGCGGCTGGTGATGGATGACGCGAATGTGCTTGGCACCCTCTGGCTGCGGAGCGATCTCCTGCCCCAACCGCAGCGAAGCAAGTTCGAACCCCTCTTGCGGCAGTACATTGCGGTTCGTGCCGATGTGGCGGCTCTCCGTCGCGAAACGGCGGAGGAATTGGCGGACCGGCTCGAGCGAGCCGAGACGCTGCATGGCCGGATGTGGGACGTGGTCAAGACAGAGGTACAAGCGGAGCATCGGGCGAAAGAGACCGAAGCCTTGGTCACGCTGCTGAGCAACGCCCAGTCCCTGCACCGCCAGCGGATCTATGCCTACGGGAGTCGTGTCCCCGCTGTGATCATTGAACTGCTCTTTGGGGCGGCCGTGATCGCCCTGCTCGTTGTAGGCTATTCCGGCGGGCTCACTCAGCATCGCGGGATTCTCTTGAAAATCATGATAACGCTCGTCGTGTGCGGTACGGTCTTCACCATCCTTGACTTGGACACGCCGCGCCGCGGACTCATTCAAGTCGAGCAGACCCCCATGCTGTGGGTGGAAGAGATGATGGAGCACGTCCCTGAGCCGAGCCCATGAACTCCTGAGTCCCTGGCGTGTCCTGTGGGTGACCGAAGACTGTTTTGGACAAATGAAGACAGCGGACTGTGAAATCGTTCAGTCAGACAAGCAACAGAAACAGAATTGAGAAAAGGAGAACCAACATGAAACACAGAAGACAGAAAGTGCTCAGCGCTGTGCTGGCCACTGCCATCCCCGTGGTGTGGTTCCTCGGGTCAATGACATCGGCGCAGCAGACCGCCGGGGCGCCGGCATCGCCGGGCGCTACCGCGTTCAAGGACCGATCCGTGCTCCCGATGCCGAACACGGTCCGACCCAAGACGGTCGTCTATGACGCAAAGAACCCGGATTCAAAGAACCCGCCCATCGAGCAACTGCGCCCGCCGAAGGGCGCGCCCAACGTTCTGATCGTCTTGATCGACGACGCCGGGTTCGGGTCCGCCAGCGCGTTCGGCGGCCCTTGCCAGACGCCGACCCTGGACAAGCTGGCAGCCGGTGGATTGCGGTATAACCGTTTCCACACGACCGCCATCTGCTCGCCGAGCCGCCAGGCGCTGCTCACCGGGCGCAACCACCACTCCTGCGGCATGGCCGGCATCACCGAGATTGCGACCGGCGCGCCGGGCTACTCCTCGGTTCGGCCCAACTCCATGGCGCCCCTGGCGATGACGCTCAAGCTCAACGGCTACGCCACTGCGCAGTTCGGCAAGAACCACGAAGTCCCTGTCTGGGAGACCAGTCCGGTCGGTCCCTTTGACGCGTGGCCCACCGGCGGCGGCGGCTTCGAGTACTTCTACGGCTTCCTCGGCGGCGAGGCGAACCAGTGGTATCCGACGCTCTACGAAGGGACCACGCCGGTCGAGAACAAGCGGACGCCCGAGCAAGGCTACCACCTCGTGACGGACATGACCGACAAGGCCATTAAGTGGATTTCGCAGGAGAAGGCGCTGGCGCCCGACAAGCCGTTCTTCGTCTACTTCGCCCCCGGCGCCACCCACGCACCCCACCACGTTGCGAAAGAGTGGGCCGACAAATACAAGGGCAAGTTCGACCAGGGCTGGGACAAACTGCGCGAGGAAACCTTCGCCCGGCAGAAGAAGCTCGGCGTCATCCCGGCCGATTGCCAGCTCACCGCGCGCCCCAAGGAGATACCGGCCTGGGACTCGATGCCCGAAGCATTCAAATCGACGCTGCGCCGCGAGATGGAAGTGTATGCGGGATTTATGGAATTCACCGACTACAACGTCGGCCGCATCGTGGACGCGCTGGAGAAGCTGACCATCCTCGATGACACGCTCATTTATTACATCGTCGGCGACAACGGCGCCTCGTCTGAAGGTAACATCAACGGGTGCTATAACGAGATGGGCTACTTCAATGGCCTGCAAGCCCTCGAGACGCCCGAATACCTGTCGGCGCGGCTCGACAAACTGGGCGGGCCGGAGTCCTACAACCACTATGCCGTTGGCTGGGCGCACGCCATGGACACGCCGTACCGGTGGACCAAGCAGGTCGCCTCCCACTGGGGCGGCACGCGCAACGGCACCGTCGTTCACTGGCCCAAGGGGATCAAGGCCAAGGGCGAGATTCGCACGCAGTTCACCCACGTGATTGACGTGGCCCCGACCGTCCTCGATGCGGCCGGTCTCCCGCAGCCGGTTTCAGTGAACGGCATTCAGCAGGACCCCATCGAGGGGACCAGCATGCTCTACTCGTTCGACGACGCCAAAGCCCCCGAGCGGCACGATGTGCAATACTTCGAGATCATGGGCAACCGCGGCATCTATTACAAAGGCTGGTCTGCGGTCACGAAGCACTACACACCCTGGATTCGGGCTAAGAATCCCACCTTCGACGACGATGTGTGGGAACTCTACGACGGGAGCAAGGATTGGAGCCAGGCGAACGACCTCGCCAAGCAGATGCCGGAGAAACTCCACGAGCTGCAGCGCCAATGGCTGATCGAAGCCGCGCAATACAAAGTGCTGCCCCTGGATGACCGCATGTTTGAGAGGGTCGACCCGGATCTCGCCGGCCGGCCGGTGCTCATCAAGGGCACGACCCAGCTTCTCTTCGGCGGCATGGGACGCCTCTCAGAAAACTGCGTCCTGAACATCAAGAACAAGTCGCACTCCATCACCGCGGAAATCGTGGTGCCGGAGAAAGGTGCCCAGGGCGTCATCGTCTGCCAGGGCGCCAACATCGGCGGGTGGACGCTGTATGCGAACAAGGGCAAGCTCAAGTACTGCTACAACTGGGGCGGTTTCAAACACTTCATGGTTGAATCCGCCGACGCGCTGCCCGCAGGCCAGCACCAGGTCCGCATGGAGTTCGCCTACGCCGGCGGCGGCCTCGGTAAAGGCGGCAAGGTGACCCTCTACACCGACGGCAAGAAGGTCGGCGAGGGCAACGTCGAAGCGACACTGGCGACCATCTTCTCCGCCGACGACGGCACCGATGTCGGTGAGGATTCGGGTGCCGCGATTTCGCCGGACTACGGTCCCGTGGGCAACCACTTCAACGGCGAGGTCAAAGGCGTGCAGCTCTCGATCTCGGACGACCCGAAGAACCACGTGGTCAACCCCGAGGACGCCGTCAACGCCATGATGGGGCGACAATAAGCCGGCGCAAAACAGGTTCTCTACGGACGGCGGCCACCGCGTCAGGTGGCCGCCGTTCCGAGAGACGCCGGAGCGAAGCACATCGGCCATGAATCGTTCAAAGAAAGGGACCAAAATGAAAACACATTCCTACATCGTGGCTCTGGCAGCGATAAGCTTCGCGTTGACCATTCCGGCGAACGCACAGGAGGAGGACGCGGCCGCGGAGCTGGCCAAGAAACTGGCCAACCCGATCGCCAGCCTGATCAGCGTGCCGATTCAAGCGAACTACGATGAGGGCATCGGCCCGGAGGGGGAGGGTTCCCAGTGGCGCGTCAATGTGCAGCCGGTGATCCCGTTTTCACTGAATGAGGAGTGGAATCTCATCACGCGGACCATCGTGCCGTTTGTCGATCAACAGGATGTTCCACTCGACGGCATGAGCGAATCCGGGCTGGGCGACATCGTTGCCAGTCAGTTCTTCTCTCCGAAGGCGCCGACGGCGGGCGGATGGATTTGGGGCGCCGGTCCGGTATGGTTGTTGCCGTCGGCCTCCGACGACGCGCTGGGTGGCGAGAAGTTCGGGATGGGGCCGACCTTTGTGGCGCTCAAACAGGTCGGGCCTTGGACCTACGGCGCACTGGCCAACCATGTCTGGTCGGTGGCGGGAGACGACGACCGTGACGATGTCAGCGCCACCTTCGTGCAGCCGTTCCTGTCCTATATCGTTACCGCGACGAAGACTACGCTGTCCCTCAATACAGAGTCGACCTACGACTGGGAAGCCGAGGAGTGGTCTATCCCCGTCAACTTCGTAGTCACGCAATTGCTCAAAGTGGGGAAGCTGCCGGTTCAGGTGGGCGCCGGCGTCCGGTACTGGGCCGATTCGCCGGACTATGGGCCGGAGGGCTGGGGCGCACGTCTGCAATGGACGTTCCTGTTTCCCAAATAGGCGGCAGACGCAGTGAACAGGCACACGAACGAACAGAATAGAAGGAAACAACCATGAGAAGAAATAGAGAATGCATCATCGCAGCCCTCGCGGCCCTGCTGGCCGTCGGCTTCGCATCGCGGGTTTCCGCAGGACAACCCTCCGTCGAGGAACGCGTGGCCTCGCTCAAGGCCTCCCTGGCACTGAGTCAGGCCGTTCTGAAGCAATACGAGTGGGTCGAGACCACCGTGATCAGTCTCAAGGGCGATGAGAAATCCCGCCAGCTCAATCGCTGCTACTACGGTGCGGACGGCGTCTTGACGAAAGTCCCGCTGACCACCCCGCCGGCGCCGCAGAAAAAACGCGGTTTGCGAGGCAAAATCACCGAGAACAAGAAGCAGGAGTTGACGGAGTACATGCAACAGGCCGTCGGGTTGGTGAAGAGCTACGTCCCATCGGACCCGGCCCGGATCCAGGCGGCCAAAGAGGCTGGAAGGGTTACCCTGGACATGCTGCAAAAAGGCAAACGTGCCCGTCTGAATTTCCACGACTACGCCAAGCCCGGCGATACGCTGGGCGTGGAAATCGACACCGCCAACAACCGCCTGCTGGGTCTGAAGGTGAGTTCCTATCTGGAGAATGCGAAGGACCCGGTGACCCTCAGTGTGAAGTTTGCCCAGTTGGCAGACGGTACGAGCTACGCCAAAACCACCAAGCTCGACGCCACGAAGAAGAAGGTCAAGGTCCAGGTGGACAACGCGGGCTATCGCAAGATGCCGAAGGAATAAGCAGGCATTGCCAGTCAAGTACACGAAACGACTGGATCGCCGGCGCAACTGCGCGACGCGGTAATCGAGCGGGAAGACGGTCGAGGAATGACGCTATGAAAAGCGGGATAGGTCTTGTGGGGTGGTTGGCGCTTTCATTCGCCGCCGCGTGGATCGGCTCCCGGCATATGCCGGGCGAGTGGTACGCATCGCTCGCCAAGCCTTCCTGGAATCCGCCGAATGCCGTCTTCGGTCCCGTCTGGTCTGTGCTCTATGTGCTCATGGGGGTGTCCGCGTGGCTCGTATGGCGACGGGCGGGGTTCACGGACGCGGGCGCAGCCCTGGGCTTGTTCGTCGTGCAACTTGTCCTCAACGCGCTGTGGTCATACCTGTTCTTCGGGCTGCATCGTCCGGATATCGCGTTCTTCGAGATCGCGGTTCTCTGGGGCGCGATTCTGGCCGTCGTTCTGCTGTTCTGGCGTGTGGATCGGGTGGCCGGCATCCTGATGCTGCCCTACCTTGCCTGGGTCGGCTTCGCATCGTGCCTGAATCTTGCGCTATGGAGACTGAACCTGCGCCCAGCATAGAAGGCGCATGAAAGGACGGGAAGCAGGTGCTGCCGTCCGAAATGAAATGAATGCGTGAATGACAGTGGGAAAGGAATGAAGATGGAGTCGCACAGACTACTGAAGACCCGCTTGCTGGTGATGGGAATGATGATGGCGTCCCTGCATTTCACGGGACAAGCTGCACAGGGGCAGGACCTCGAATCGGACTCGTGGCAGGTGAGTGTCGCACCGTATCTCTGGATGACTGGAATCGAAGGCGACGTGACGGTCAGGGGAAACACAGCGGACGTCGACGTGGGTTTCGATGACATCTGGGACGCCCTCGATTTCGCAGGGCAGGTCCACATCGAGGCCCAAAAGGGAAGATGGGGATTGCTGTTGGACCCGACGTTCATGGCGCTGTCGGCAGACGAGGAACTGAATGTCGTCGACGCTGAGATGGAAATTGACCTGTGGATTGTGGAGTTCGGGGGGGTCTACCGCATCCTGGATTCGCCGGGCTTCAAAGACCGTCCTATGTCCCTGGATGTGCTCGGCGGCGGCAGGTATTGGGATATGGAGACGCAACTCGACATCGGGGCGATCAGCGGTGACGCACACAGCAACTGGGTCGATCCCTTCATCGGGCTGCGCTGGGTTGCGCAATTGACCGACCGGATGTTGCTGCACATCAGGGGAGACATCGGAGGTTTTGCAGTCTATGATGATGCCTCCGAATTCACGTGGAATGTCTACGCGGGATTTGGATTCAAGCTGTCGGAGAAGATGACTTTGGTGACCGGCTATCGGGCCCTCGATCTCGACAGGGAAGAAGGCAACAAACTTGAAACGGACCTGACTATGGCCGGCCCGCAGATTGGGCTGCACATTCAATTCTAACGATGTGACGACGGCGATACCCGCCTCGAAGAGGCGTCGATGAAGCCGGGGCCAAAGGCTCGTACCGTCGTGAGCGTGAAGGAAGACTGGAGAAGGACCTATCCGAGATGATCTGGAGGCTTGACTGACATGCGGATGCTCACCTATCGTCGGATCTCTGCCCCGCGGTTGCCGGCACGGCTGCTGCACGCGATCGTGCCGCCGTGCCGCAGGTCGTGTGTCCTGGGAAGAGTCGTGATCGCCATGTGGTTGGGTGTTTCATCTGTCACCATGGCTTCGGCGATGGAAACGACGGACAACAACGAGCCATCACAGGCTGCTGCCACTACGAAGGCCCCATCGAAGTTCCGTTCGGCCGAGGATGGCTGGCTGGACCTCAGCGGGTTCATCGACCAGGCCTATGGCTTCGCTCCCCTGGTGATTCCCATCACCGAGCCGGCGGTTGGCTACGGCGCCGCCGGTGGACTGGCGTTCATCGACAAACCGCAGGGTGAAACGGATGCAGGCTTCGGCCGGCCGAACATCACTGCAATCGGTGGACTGGCCACGGAGAACGGCACCTGGGGCGCGATGGCGGGGGACTCTCGCTATTGGCTGGACGACCGGTTGCAGACGCTGGTGGGAGGGGCCTATGCCTCTGTGAATCTCGACTTCTACGGCATCGGCGAGAACAGCCGGTTGAAGAGCCATCCGCTCACTTATAACCTCGAGCCCCTGGCCGGCGTGGTGCAGGCGAAGTATCGGCTCGGTGATTCACGCGTTTGGGGCGGGCTTGGCTATGCGCTGGCCACCACGGACGTGGAGTTCGATGATCCCGCCGGGACGCCCGGCTTGCCCGATTTCCAGCAAGAATCCCGCGTGGGCGGGTTGATGCCGTCGTTGACCTATGATTCGCGGGACACCATCTTCACGCCGACACGCGGCACGTATGTGGATACAACGGCCGGGTTGTTCAGCGAGGCGTTGGGCGGCGACGGCGAGTTCCAGCGCGTGAGTCTGATCGGCATGCACTATCTGCCCCTGCGTCCGAAGCTCACACTGGGCATCCGGGGCGACGGCATCCTCAGCTTCGGCGACGTCCCGTTCTACTTGCGGCCCTTCGTCTTCATGCGCGGCGTATCGGCGATGCGCTATCAGGGCGAGCACGTCGCGCAGGTCGAGGCGGAATTGCGGTGGCAATTCTGGAAGCGATTCAGCCTGGTCGGCTTTGTCGGCGGCGGTGCCGCGTGGAATGACTTCGAACACCTTGACAACCCGCTCACCGTCGTGACGGGGGGCACGGGATTCCGTTACGAATTGGCGCGCAAGTACGGACTGCACATGGGGTTGGACGTGGCGTTCGGCCCGGACGAGCCGATCATTTACGTGCAGTTCGGCAGTGCCTGGATGCGACCCTGAGAAGCAGATGTATGAGCACATGGACCTTTACCGTCGGTGTCTTGGCCAGAGTCGCATTGCCGGCGTTCGCTGTCACAGTGCCACAGCGCGCGGCGACATCAAAAAGCCCGATGGTGCCGCGGATCGGCGTCCGCGGTTCCCGGTGCAGTGGACATTCCCGATGGAGAGGAAATAGAAAAGGATGACAACGTGAAGACCAGAGTATCGAGCCTCTTGATGATCCTGGCATTCCTCCAGACCATCGCCGTTTCCGATGTGTTGGGTCAGGAAGATCTGGAGCAAGAAAGCACACAAAAGATCGAGTTTGAAGCACGATACTGGTGGCCCCAGTTGAGTGGTAGCGTGAAGGCTGTTTCGAACGACGTAGGTTCGGGTGTCGATTTCAAGGATGATCTCGGCATGGGAAACGAGGCGATTCCAGAAGGAAGAGTCACATGGCATACCGGACCCAATAGCTGGCTGAGATTGTCGTATCTGCAGGCAAGCTACGACGGCGAAAACACGCTGGAAAGGACCATTGATTTCAATGGGCGGACGTTCACCTTGGGGACAACCGTTGAATCAGACGCCGATCTCAAGTATGGAATCTTAGGGTGGGCGTGGCAGTTCATCAATCTCGCTGACGGGAAGATCAAGCTGGGAACCCTCCTTGAGGTATCAGTGGTCAGCGAGGACTGTTCCATTCAGGGCACAGGAGGGCTCCCTGAGGCTGATACAAGTCTCACGGCTCCAGTTCCTGCGATTGGCGGCGCCCTCACCGTGGCTCCTTGGGAATGGATAGAAGGTTCTCTCAACCTCTCCGGCCTTCCCCTCGGGAAATACGGGCATACACTCAATGTAGAAGGTGGGTTGAACTTCATCCTGATGAAGAACGTCTCGGTCCTCTGTGGATACCGATACGCGGACCTCGACGTTGAGGATGATCTTGATTTCATCAAGGTGAGGCTTTCGGGTCCGTTCGTGGCGGCCATGCTGAGATTCTGAAATGTGCGCGCATCCCAAGGCACGACAGCAGGATGAGAGAACACGAATTGTGCAAGAAGATGACAGGATTGTGTTACGAACTGGCGCGTAGAGACGGCTTGAACGTGGTGTTTGGCCCGGATGACCCAGTGGTTTACGTGCAGTTCGGCGGTGCCTGGATGCGGCCATGAGAAACAGATTTATGAGAACACTGACCTTTGCAGTCGGTATCTTTGCCAGTCTCACGTCGCTGGCGTTCGCTGGCGAGGGCATGCAGAGCGCAGCGACAGCGGCTCTGGCCGCATCTGGTCCAGCGCCGTCACTGGCCGGCTCTTCCAGTTGTCGTGAGTGTCACGCATCATTCTATGAGAAGTGGGCGACCTCCCACCACGGGCTGGCCATGCAGCCGTTCAGTGCGGACCTCGCAGCCAGGCAACTGAAACCGCTTGCAGAGCCCATCACGATTCGCGACTGCCGCTATCGAGTCGAGCTCGCCGGCGAAAAAGGCTGGGTCGTAGAGAGTGGCCCCAATGGGGAGAAGAGATACGCCATGGAACATGTTTTGGGCGGCAAGAACGTGTTCTACTTGCTGACGCCGATGGAACGCGGACGGTTGCAGGTGCTGCCTGTCGCGTACGACGTACGCCGCCAGGAATGGTTCGACACGACCGGCAGCGCCGCCCGCGGGCAAATGCATTTCGAGGACGAGGTGCTTGACTGGCGGGCCCCGCAACTGACGTTCAACACGTCATGCCACGGCTGCCATGTGAGCCAGTTTTCGTCGAATTACGACCCGCAGGCGGATGCCTACCACAGCGAGTGGGCGGAGCCGGGAATCAACTGCGAGACCTGTCATGCGGGCGGCAGTGAGCACGTGAGGCTGTTTCGTGGCCTGCCCGCCGGGCAGAAGCCGGACGACATCCGGATCATCAGCACGAAGAAGTTCTCGGTCGAGCAGGTCAACGCGCTGTGCGCACCTTGCCACGCGAAGTCGATGCCGTTGACCAACTCCTTCCGACCTGGCGATCGCTACTGGGACAACTACGATCTGGCCGGGCCGGAGCACAGCGATTTCTACCCCGATGGACGCGACCTGGGCGAGAATTACACGTACACGTCGTGGCGGATGAGCCCGTGTGTCAAGGCCGGCACGCTGAGCTGCATGCACTGCCACACGTCGAGCGGTCGTTACCGCTTTGCCGAGAACAGCAACCAGGCGTGTCTGCCGTGCCACCAATCGCACGTGGAGCACGCAACCGACCATACGCACCATCAGTCCGACAGCACAGGCAACCAGTGCGTTGCCTGCCACATGCCGATGACCGAATTTGCGAGGATGCGGCGCAGCGATCACTCGATGCGGCCTCCCATGCCGGCGGCGACGTTGGCGTTCAAGTCGCCCAACGCCTGCAACGTCTGCCACACAGACAAAGACGCGGCCTGGTCTGATCGCTACGTGCGCCAGTGGCGGCCCCGTGACTATCAAAAATCTGTCTTGCACATTGCCGGTCTGGTGGCCGCCGCCCGGCAGCGCGACTGGACTCGCCTGCCGGAGATGCTGGCGTACATTACGAACGAAAGCCGCGATGAGGTGTTCGCCGCCGCACTGATCCGTCTGGTACGCACGTGTGAGGACGCGCGCAAATGGCCCACGCTCGCACGGGCGGTCGAGGATTCATCGCCACTGGTGCGTGCCGCTGTGGCCGAGGGGCTGGAGAACTGCCCCACCCCGGACGGCGTTGCCGCTCTGCTGGCGGCGACAGGCGACGAGTACCGTCTGGTGCGCATCCGCGCGGCGGCATCGCTGGCGGGCGTTCCACGGGAACGGTTGAGCGAGGCGGACCAACTCTCTTTGCGGCGTGCCACCGACGAGTTCCTGGCGGTCACCCGGGCCCGGCCGGATGACGCCGCCTCGTATTACAACCTGGGCAACTACTACATGGCTCGCCGTGAGTTCGACTCGGCTGTAGCGTCATTTGAGCGTGCCGTCCAACTGCTGCCGGACAACGTCGCACCGCTGGTCAACGCCTCCATTGTGCACAATCTCGCCGGGCGGAACGACCAGGCCGAGGATTGCCTGCGGCGGGCGCTCAAGGTAGAGCCGGCCAGCGCCGCCGCCAACCTGAACCTGGGGCTCTTGCTGGGCGAACAAGGACGTCTGGCAGAGGCGGAGACTTCGCTGCGGGCCGCGTTCAAGAGCGATCCGCAATCAGCCACAGCCGCCTACAACCTTGGCGTCGTGCTCGCCGCGGAGCGGCCCGACGAAGCACTCGATTGGTGCCGCAAGGCGCACACCTTGGAACCGCAGGAGCCGAAGTTCACGTACACCCTTGCCTTCTATTTGCACGCGAAGGGAGCGCGCGATGAGGCGGTCACGCTGCTGCGCACGGTGACGGATCGACGCGCAGGCTATCTCGACGCATACGTGCTTCTGGGGCAGATTTACGAGGAGGGCAGGCAGAAGAACGACGCAGTTGAGCTCTACCGGCAGGCCGCGGCGGCAGAGCAAGTTCCGGCCGAGGTGCGGCAGCAATTCTCCGCCCGGGCCCAGTGGCTATCACAAAGGCCGTGATGGCCGGTCGACGCGCCCGGCGGTTGGGAGAGTACAGTAGGGTATGACTATCAATAGGCCGAAAAGGAAACATACCAGCTAACAGACAGAGAGAGTGCCAATCCTATGAGCAGAGACAGACGCAAGAGTAAAGCAAAGAAGCCGGATGGACGAGTGCGAGCGACGACGGCGGGCCGAAAGCTGCTTGTCGCGGCCGGCGGTGTGATCGTGGTGGTGGTTGGCGTTGGCGCCGCTGTGCTTGCTTTGAGAGACCCGGAACCACCCGCAGCCCCTGTCGCCTCTGCCCCTGTCGCACGCAGCGAGGGGAAGCCGGATGCACAGAGACTGGTGGGCAACTGGGTTCGCCCCGATGGAGGCTACGTCCTCAGTGTGCGTACGGTCAATCCGGCCGGACAAGTGGAAGCGGCCTACTTCAATCCAGATCCGATCCATGTCTCGCGAGCAAGCACATCCCCGGTAGCAAACACAATGAAGCTGTTTGTCGAGCTGCAGGGCAAGGGCTATCCGGGTTGTACATATGATCTGACTTATGACCCCAACGACGATACGTTGGAAGGTGTCTATTTTCAGGCGCAGATTCAACAACGTTTTGACGTTGTGTTCTTGAGGATGAAAGGAGCAGGTTCATGAGGAAAGGGACTGTTGTTGCTGACGGGCCGGAGAATTCGGGCGCACGCTTTGTCGTGATGTTTCGGTTCCCCAAGTAGGTAGCGGGGTTGTTCACATTGTGGTGTGTGTGGAAAGGTTATGAATATGAGGACACGTGTTTTGTTCTCCGTGGTTGGTCTGGGATTGTTTCTGGTCGCGGGATGCGGACAGAAGTACTGGTACCAGGAAGGCAAGACGTTCGAGGAATGCAAGGCCGACCGGGCTGCGTGTCGGGCCGAGCTTTTGAAGCGGACGGACCAGCGCCATATTGGCGACTATGAACGCCAATTCATGGAGGATTGCATGCAGCAGAGGGGCTACCGGCTTCTCCCGGAAAAGAAGTTGCCGCTTGCGGTCAAGCGTGAGGATTCGGACATACCCTCGGAGCTGTCCTGGGCCCGTGGATATGGTGTGGCCGGGAGCATCGGTGATCGATGATGCTGTGCAGGAGGTCCTGGGGGCATTGTGGTTTTAGCACGGGGTCCTGGGACCGAAGTGCCATCGCGATGTGAGGCATTCGCAGGGACTGCGATGTGCCTCCTGGAGAAGACGTATGAACGGCGATCTGCGAAGAGGAGAGACCGATATGAACAAACGCCCAATCCATTCGGCAGACAGGTCCGCCGGATCTCTCGTCTGGCATGGTTGGGGACTCCAACTCGTGGTGTTGGCAGCCATCGGGTTGTTTCCTGCCTCGCACGGCTATGCCGACAAGGTCGTCCTGGTCGGCGGGGATGTCATGGATGGCACGGTGACGAAGCAGACGAATTCCGTTGTCGTGTTGGAACACAATGACTTGGGGCGGATCGAGATCCCCAGGAATCGCGTCGAATCGATCCAGATTGACACCCCTGACGTCGAGATCAAGCTGACGGATGGAAGGACACTACGCGGCAAGATTGTGCAAGAGAGTGATTCGGCCATCGTGCTGGACCATAAGGACCTCGGGCGCATCACGATTCCTCGGGAGCGTATCGTATCCTCCGAAGTGGGATTGCCTCAGGCCAAGATCCGTCTGGCCGGGGGAGATACAATCGAAGGCAGAGTGCTGCAGCGAACCGACTCGGCCATCGTGATCGAGCATCCCACCCTGGGACGGCTCGAGATTCCCAGAGAACGGATCGATTCCCTGGAACTCGAAGCTCCCGCAGTCCAGAAGAAGCAGAGGGTGGGACCGTTCGATCCTTATCTGAGGAAGCTGGCCGCCTGGACCTCTCGGCAGAAGGAGAAGGGATGGGGATACGGTTTTGATGTCTCCTTAGACACCTCCTCCGGCAACACGAATGAGCAGGTGTCGCGGATTGGCACTCATGTTTCTCGCGAGCTTCCCGAGCAACGGGCGAAACTGGACTTGTCCTACTACCGCAAGTTCAGTGACGATGCGCTCTCCGACAACAAGGTTACGGTTGGTTATACGCACGACTGGCTGAATCCGGAGTCGGTCTGGTTCTGGTTCGGGATGGCACGATACGACTATGACCAATTCGAGTCGTGGCAACAGCGGGCCAACGCGCAGGGAGGGCCGGGCTATCATCTTGTGAATACCGACAACATGATGCTGAACAGTCGCCTGGGTCTGGGTGCGCGCAAGGAGTGGGGATCGGAGAACGACAACGCCAAGCTGGAGGGTCTTATCGGGACGGATTTCCGATGGGAGATGACGGACAAGTCGAGCGTCACCCTCGCACCTTATGTCTACTCTGTCATAGGTGATCTGGATGACTACCGGGCCCGAATTACCGGGGAATGGAGTTATCTGTTTGGCCCGGAGATGTCTTTGAACTTCCTTGTTGGGACGCTGTATGAATACCAGTCCATCGCCGATCCAGACAAGACCCACGGGGACTTGAGAGTCTACCTCGGATTACGTTTTGGATTCTAACGAGCATGTCAGGGAGTTGCCTGTGGCATGCGTCTGCGTGGTTGTGTTCCGATTCGACAGTGATAGGGAGAATCCTCCAGTCGCTCTGGATTGGTCGTACACGCTGTGCTCGACGGCGGGCTTCTCGTTGCCCCGCGCCGGCATGCA
>CAZDTD010000040.1:0-18130 GCA_964507995.1 uncultured Pirellulales bacterium
TCGTGGACATCGTCTGTGCGACGCGCGATCCGCAAAAGTACGGCCTGAAGCTGGCCAACTACATCAGCTACGGCGCCTCGCCGCGAGCGACGATCTATCTCGCGGTCGCCGCCAAGGCCCAGGCGTTCCTCCAGCAGCGGGGCTACGTCACGCCGCAGGATGTCAAGAGCGTCGGCGCCGACGTGCTCAGGCACCGGGTGATCGTCAGTTACGAAGCGGAAGCCGAGGACAAGACCAGCGAAGACGTCATCAAAACGATCTTCGACACGATCGAAGTGCCGTAAGAGGTTTGAAGTGTGAAATCTGAAGAATGTCATTGCGAGGAGCGCAGCGACGAAGCAATCTCAGTTCGAAGGATGGGAGATTGCTTCGCTGCGCTCGCAATGACATGCATCAAACTGAGAGACTCGAAACTGGTTCTATGATTCCTCAAGACCTGATCAAGCGAATCCGGCAGATTCAGATCTACACCTCGCGCGCGGTGAACGCGAGCTTCGCGGGCCAGTACGAGAGCGTGTTCAAAGGCCGGGGCATGCAGTTCGACGAGGTCCGCGAGTACATGCCCGGCGACGACATTCGCACCATCGACTGGAATGTCACTGCCCGCACGGGAAAGCCCTTCATCAAGCGGTTCGTTGAAGAACGCGAGATGACGGTGCTCTTCGCGGTGGACCTCAGCGCCTCGGGCGAGTTCGGGACCGTCAGCAAGATGAAGAACGAGCTGGCGGCCGAGTTCTGCGCCGTGCTGGCTTTCGCGGCCGCCAAGAACAACGACAAGGTGGGCCTGCTGATCTTCACCGACCGGATCGAGCTGTTCATCCCGCCGAAGAAGGGCAGCCGGCACATTCTGCGCCTGATCCGCGAGCTGCTGGCCTTCGAGATGCCCAAACGCAGGACGGACATCCCCTTGGCGTTGGACTATATCGCGAAGGTGATGCGAAAACGTGCGACGTTGTTCCTCGTCTCGGACTTCATCGAGACGGGCTTCAAGAAGCCGCTGAGCCTGCTGAATAAGCGGCACGACGTCATCTGCGTTCCGGTTCGCGACCGGGTGGAGGTGGCCATGCCTTCGCTGGGCCTGATCGAGGTTCAGGACGCGGAGACAGGCGAGATCCTGCTCGTCGATACGTCGAGCAAGCGGTTCCGCGACCAGTACGGCGGGCACAGCTCGCAGCGGTTCAACGAACTCCAGAACATGTTTCGTTCGAGCAATGTGGACTTCATCCCGATTGCGACGGACAAACCCTATATCAATGACCTGATTCAGTTCTTTCACATGCGGCATCGACGCCGCTGACGGCAAGCGTTTCGAGTGGGTTGAGGGCAAAAACGACGATGGCAGAGAAGTTGGATTTTTCGCTACCGGAGAAGAAGACCCGAGGTTCCGCCGCGGGCGCACTGACGGTGTTGTTGCTGATCGTTCTGGTGGCCCTCGCAGGCGCGAATCTCTACGTCACGCGATCCGGTCCCAAACCCGAGCCTGTCGCGGTCGGCGATCTCACCGCCGGGCAGACGAAGGACCTGGCGGGCAAGCTGGCCCAACGGGGTTTGTATCAGCAGGCCGCGACTGCGTGGCAGGATTATCTCGCGACGGTGAAGCTTGACGGCCCCGAGCAGGCGAGGATTCACTTCCAGATCGGCGGCCTGCTGGAGAAGGCCGGACTCTACGCGGACGCCATCGAGCACTACTACCGCAGCGAAGCGGTTGCCAAGGTCGAGGAACTGGGCTCGCAGATCAACGCCCACGTCAAGGAGTGCTTCGAGCGATTGGGCAGGTTCTCCGCCCTGCGGTATGAGCTGATGGATCGGACGAGCGTCGATCCGACCGAATCCGCCGGCGGCAAGGTGGTCGCCGAGATCGGGGCCGAGAAGATCACGGAATCGCAGTTGGACGCCTGGATCGAGGAGAGCCTCGACGACCAGTTGACCCCGATGAAGGCGTTCATGACGCCGGAACAGCTCAACGAGCAGAAGAAGAAAGCTCTGGAGCAGTTCCGCGATCCGCAGGCGAAACAGGAGTTCCTGCAAAACTGGCTGGCGCAGGAGATCCTGTACCGCCAGGCGCTCGATCAGCAGTTGGGCGACAAGCCCGAGATCAAGCGGCTCCTCCACAGCCTGAACCGCCAGGCCCTCAGTCGACAGATGCTCGATGAGCAGCTCGCCTCGAAGATCAACATCACGGACACCGACGTGGAAACGTATTACGCGGCCAACAAGGACAAATACGTCGAGCCGGCCAGGGCCAGGATCAGCCATATCCTTGTGGCCGATGAACAGAAGGCGGTCGAGCTGCTCAAACGAATCCAGGAAGGCGGGGACTTCGCGGCGATTGCGAAAGAGTCGTCGCAGGATCAGGCTACGAAGGACACTGGCGGCAAAATCGCGGAGGACGTGCGGCCGGGTGCCTATGTCCCGGGCATCGGCGATGCCAACGACATCAACGCCAGCATCTTCGCAGCGGATGGGCCCAAGCTGCTGGACAAACCGTTCCAAACGGACAAAGGCTGGGAGATCGTCCGGGTCGATGAGAGACATCCGCCCCGGCAGAAGGCCTTCGACGAGGTCCGCCAGCAGGTGACGATGGAGCTGCTTCGCCGAAAGAGCGAAGAGGTCCAACGCGACTACATCAAGGAGATGATGGACAAGCACAAGGTGGTCGTTCACACCTCGGCATTGTCGCCGGCCCGGCAGGACTCGTCCCAGGAGGCGTCGCCGAAGCCATGAGGGAGCCGACGCGAGCAATTCGTAGTACGCCGTCCAGGCTAAAACAGTGGGTGGTTTTCCTGTTTGGAGTTCCGCGTTTACGCGGTCTTAACCCGCCTGAAGGCGGAACTCCAAACGGAGTCTGCGACTTTCGCCCACCATTTTTAGATGGACGGCGTAGTAGGGTGCGTACCACGCACCATCTTCCATCGCTGCTCATCTGCATGGGCTTGCTGCTGATCTTGCCCGGCTGCAAGAAAGCTTCGACCGGCGAGGCGAAAGAGGGGCAGTTCGAGGTGGACAAGGTCTACGAGCGGGGGCCTGTCACGGTTCACATCCGTTTGGACAAAACAAAGCTGAGCATCGCGGACACGGTCCTGCTCCAGTTCGAGGCGACTTTGCAGCCTGGGTACAAGATCGAGATGCCCAAGGTGGACAAGACGCTCGAGAACTTCGGGATCGTGGACTGGGACGACCTGGGCGAGAAGCTCGATGCGAAGAACAACATCGTGACGACCTACCAATACAGACTGGAGCCGTTCTTGTCGGGCAGCTATGAAATCCCGGCGTTCACCTTCGAGTTTCGCGATGCCAACGACTCCGACGCCAAGCACGAACTGGTCAGCGAGCCGATTGCCGTCGAGGTCGCGTCGCTGCTGGGCGACCAGCGGGTGAAGCTCGTGATCGAGGATATCGAGGGCGTCGTCGAGATGCCCAAGCCGGCCCGTCGCTGGTGGCTCTGGGCTGTCGCGGCGCTCGTCGTCGCCGCGATTCCCGCCGGACGGCTGCTCCTTCGCGGCAGGCGTGCGAAACAGTTGGTGCGAATCTTCAAACCCGCCCACGAGGTGGCCTATGCCCGCCTGAAAGCCCTCGTGGCTCTGAATCTTGTCGAGCAGGGACGGATCAAGGAGTTCTACGAGCGGATCAGCGGCATTCTGAGACATTACATCGAGGACCGATTCGATCTGCGCGCGCCCGAGCGAACGACGGAAGAATTCCTGGCGGAGCTGCGGAACGCGGAAGTGCTCGCTTCGTCGGACAAACAGACGCTCGAAGAGTTCCTCACCCACTGCGACCTGGTCAAATTTGCGAAGCACGAGCCGCCGACCGAACAGATCCAGCGGACGTTCGACCTCGTGAAGGATTTCATCGAACGGACCAGGTCGGACGAGCGGATGGTGGACGTGACGGACCAGGTGAAGGCGGACCAGATGGCCCGGGCGGAGGTGACGTAGATGGAACTGTACTCGCCCTGGGCGTTGCTGCTGTTGCTCATCCTGCCTCTTCTGGCGTATCTCATGTTGCGCAAGAAGCGAGGGGCCGCGGTGCGATTCCCGAGCTTGGTCGATATGAGGAGTTGTCCGGTCTCCTGGCGGCTGCGATTGCGACCCTTGCTGGTCGTTCTCCGGCTGTTGTGCGTGGCGCTGCTGATCCTGGCTCTGGCCCGGCCTCGCAAGGGCACGGTCCTCTCGGAGATTTCCACGGAGGGCATCGCCATCGAAGCGGTCGTGGACCGCTCGGGCAGCATGCAGGCCGAGATGGACTACTACGGCGAGAAGCTCAACCGGCTCGAGGTGGTCAAACGAGTCCTGACCGACTTCGTCGAAGGGGACAAGAAGGACCTCCGCGGCCGGCCGGGCGACATGATCGGGCTGGTGACGTTCGCGCGATATGCGGATACCCTGTGCCCACTGGTTCTCAGTCACGGCGTGCTCACCGAGTTCCTCAGGCAGACGCAGATCGTGAGTATGCAGAGCGAGGATGGGACCGCGATTGGCGACGCGATTGCGCTGGGCGCCGCGAGGCTCAAGAAGGCCGAGGAGGAGATCCAACGCCGCAATGTGGACCTGGGCTTCGCAGGGGTGGGCCAGAAGAAGGATGTTCCCGGCTTCACGATCAAGAACAAGATCATGGTCCTGCTGACCGACGGTCGGAACAACGTCGGCCGGCACAGTCCGTTGGAGGCTGCGGAACTCGCAAAAAAGTGGGGCATCAAAATCTACTGCATCGGCATCGGCTCGTCCCAGTCGTATCGCACCGTAGAGACCCTGCTCGGGACGTTCCGGATGCCGGCTGCGGAGGAGTTGGACGAAGGGCTGCTCAAGGCGATTGCCGAGACGACCGGCGGTTTCTACAGCCGGGCCGACGACGCCCAGTCGCTCCGCAAGGTCGTCGAGACCATCGACAAACTGGAAAAGACGGAAGTCAAGTCCGTGCAGTACACGCAATACGCAGAGCACTTCGGCTGGTGGACGCTGCCGGCCCTGGTGCTGCTGGGCGCGGAGATGCTGTTGAGCTGCACGGTGTTTCGGAAGATACCGTAGGTTGGCAACAGAGATGAGAAAGGGAACTGAGATCGTGGCTTGTCATCCTGAGCGGCAGCGAAGGATCGGGTCTGCGTAGGTCGTGCGTCCTCGCACGACATTCTGGCGAGCGGGACGCTCGCCCTACGCGGAGCGGATGCTTTATTTCGTTCAGCATGACAGAGTGCGTGACATAGGCTTATGAATCTCGGCAATGACAACGCGTTGTGGCTTCTGTTTCTCGTGCCGTTGGCGCTCGTGCCGGCGTATGTCTGGTGCTTCTGGCGGAAGGCCCGGACCCTGCGCATCCTGGCGAGCAACGAAATGCTCGCGAAGATCAACAATACCGTCAGTTTGAAGAAGCAGATATTCAAAGCGGGTCTGCTGATCGCGGCGTTTGCGAGCATCGTGGTCGCGCTGACGGAGCCGAAATGGAATCCGCAGCCGCAGCAGATCAAACGCAAGGGACGCGACGTGGTCATTCTGCTCGACACGTCGAAGTCGATGCTGGCGGAGGATGTCACGCCGAACCGGCTCGAACGGTCCAAGATCGCCATCTCCGATCTGCTGGAGGTCCTCAAGGGCGACCGGATCGCCATCATCACGTTCGCCGGCGTCGCCACGGTGAAGTGCCCGCTGACGCAGGACTACGCGTTCGTTCGGATGGCGTTGGCGGACATCTCGACCGAGAGCACCAGCCGGGGCGGGACGCAGCTCGGCGACGCGATTCGCAAGGCCTCTGAGGAGGTCTTCGACAAGCAGAGCCGGGAGTTCAAGGACCTGATCCTGATCACCGACGGCGAGGACCACGACAGTTTCCCTGTCCAGGCGGCGCAAAAGGCGGCCGAAGAGGGGGTCCGGATCATCGCCATTGGCCTGGGCGACGACGCGACCGGCTCGCGAATCCCGATCACCGGGCCCGACGGTCAGAAGACCTTCCTGAAGTACCAGGGCCAGGAGGTGTGGTCCAAGCTGGACAGCGACACGCTCCGCGAGGTGGCCTACGCGACCGAAGGCGGCAAGTACCTGTCCGTCTCGCCCGGCACGACGCTGGACCTGGGCCGGATCTACGAGGACCTCATCGCCTCCGCCCAGGGACGCGAGCTGGAGTCCATGACGATGATGAAGTATGATGAAAAATTCCAGGTGTTCGTGGCTTGGGCCATCGGATTGCTGGTTTGCGAGGTGTTGATCGGTGAACGCAGAAAAACGGCATAGCAAGCGTGTAGGGTGCGTATCACGCACCGAAGCCAAGTCCGGCTCGAAGAAGGCGGTGCGTGGTACGCACCCTACGGCTACTGGGGGCTCTGCCCCCAGACTCCCGCCATTTTCCGCTTTGAGCCAGCAGCAGGATAGGCGTGCTCTGCACGCGTACCTGATGATCTGTAGCCGGTGGCCTGGGTCGCGAGTCACGGACCACGGATCATCAGGTACCGTTCCATGCTATTGGCCCAAAGCGGAAAATGCCGGGGTTTCAGGGGCAGAGCCCCTGAGAACAACAGTGTTTTCCGTGTTGATCCTGCTGACGGTTCTGGCCTGCGGAGCGAAGGCGGATTCCGTGCGGGGGACGCTCCGCCAGGGCAACGGTTTCTATGGTGACGGCCAATACACCGAGGCCATCAACAAATACAACGAGGCCCTCGTGGAGCAGCCCCAGGCGGCGGCACCGAAGTTCAACAAGGCCAACAGTTACTTCAAGCTCGACGATCTTGGCGAGGCCATGGACTTGTACCAGGAGGTGGCGGCCCAGAGCAAGGACATGAACCTCGTCGCCAAGGCCAAGTACAACCTCGGCAATGCGTTCTTCCAGCGGGGCGTCAAGCAGCGGGACTCCGACCTGCAAAAGGCGGTGGAGGACATGAAGACGAGCATCGCCCACTGGCGGCAGACGCTCGACATCGACCCGAAGAACGAGAAGGCCGCTCGCAATATCGAGGTGGCCCGCCTGACGATCAAGGACATCCTCGACCAGATCAAGAAGCAGCAGGAGCAGCAGAAGCAGGACCCGAACCAGCCGCAGCAGGATCAGCAGAAGCAACAAAATCAACAGCAACCGCAGCAGAAGCAGTCGCAGCAGGATCCGAATCAACCGCAGGACCCCAATCAGGCCAAGGATGCGAATCCGTCCCAGGACCCGAATCAGACGAAGGAGGATTCCGCGTCGCAGGAGCCCAATGAGCCGCAGGACCAGCAGGAGCAATCCCAGCAGATGAAGGAGCAGCAGCAGAAGGTCGAGCCGGATGCGACGGCCCAGCAAATCCTCGACAACGAGCAGCGTCAGAAGAAAGAACGAGAGATTCGCCAAAGAGCGAGGTATCAGCAGGTCGAAAAAGATTGGTAATGAGCAGAACACCGGCAATGAAGGACGTCTGGAAATATATCGTTCTCGCGATGTTTCTCGCCCAGTCGGCGACGGCGGGCAGCGGGGACCGTGTCCGCGTCTATGCAACGGTGAACTCCGATACGACCATCTATCCCGGCGACGCCTTCCAGTACTCCGTCGTCGTCGAAGGGGGCGGCAAGCCGAGCCAGGTCGATGTCTCGTCGCTGGCGGCCTTCAATCCCCGGCCCGCGGGCGAAGGGACCTCCTATCAGCAATTCAACGACCAGGTCGTCGTCAGCTACTCGTCGAACTACGCGATCACGGCCCAAGAGGCCGGCACAATGCACCTTCCCGGCGTGGCGGTCGTCGTGGGCGGTCGGACCTACACCACCAACGCGGTCGATGTCACGGTCTCGAAGCCGGGGACGACGGACCGGATGACCGTCGAGTTCACCCTCTTGGACCGTAAGTGCTACGTGGGTCAGCCGATCGTGATGACCGTGCGTTGGGTTGTCTCGGCGCGATGGCAGAACGTCGGATTCGATGTGCCGGTCTTCGAGTCGCACGACTTTCTGATCGAGGAGGTTTCTTCCTCCGCCGGCGGGGAACAGACGCTCATCGACGGTATTCCCACCACCGTCCAGGGCAGTCGGCAGCAAATCAACGGCATGGAGGCGGAGGTCTTCGTCTTCAGCAAGGTCCTGATCCCCCAGCGCGCCGGCAGCATCCGGCTGGACCCGGTCAGCGTGTCGACGAACCTGGCCACCGGTCGGGTCCGCACGAACAATCCCTTCAATCCGTACACGCTGAAGTTCGAGCGGGTCTCGGTGCGGTCCGATGCCATCGAGTTGGAGGTGTTGCCGTTGCCGGAGGCGGACAAACCGCCGGAGTTTTATGGGCTGGTCGGGCAGTATACGATCTCCGCGTCCGCCGCTCCGACCCAGGTCAGCGTGGGCGATCCGATCACCCTGACGATTCGCATCGGTGGCAATCCCTATCTCAAGGCCGTCCAATGGCCGCAGCTCGAACAGACGCCGGAACTGGCGGCGAATTTCAAAATCCCGGCGGAGAAGGCTTCGCCCACCATCGAGAACGGATGCAAGGTCTTTACGCAAACGCTCCGCGCCAACAGCGACGCGGTGAAAGAGATTCCGCCGATCCCGCTGGCCTATTTCGATTCGCAGCGCGGCCAGTACGCGGTGGTTCGCACGAACCCGATCCCGCTGGCGGTCGCGCCGACGAAGATGCTCACGAACGCCGACCTGGAAGGCGCCGGGTTCACTCCTGTGAATCGCGAGGTCGAGGCGATCCGAAAGGGCCTTTCCGCGAACTATTACGGTCCGGAGGTCCTGGTCGATCAGAGTTTCTCCCTGTTGTCGGCTGTCGTAAGGCCTGGGTACGCTGCGATCTGGTCGATCCCGCTGATGGCTCTGGTCGCCAGCGCCGCGATCCGGGTGGTCGGTCGAACGAGTCCGGAGTCGGTTGCCCGCAGACGCCGCCGAAAGGCCGCCGGCGCAGCGATGCAACAGTTGAAGACCCTCGCAGCGGCTGATCCGAAGCGAAGGCCCGAGTTGTTGCTGACGGCGTTGAAGAGCTACGTCGGCGACCGCTTCGACCGCGTGGCCGCGTCGCTGACGCCGGACGATTGCCGCCAGGCGATTGCCGAGTCCCTCGACGCGTCGAGAAAAGGCGAACCGGGCCTGTCTTCTTCAACGACCCGCGTAAACGCGGAACTCCAAACGGATTCACCTTTTTCCCTGGCGGCCCGATACGCGGACCTGTTGGCCGCCTGCGAAGGCTCGCGGTACTCGCCGCTGGCGAGCGACGTCGGGTCGAGCCAGGTGCAGGAGGCCACGGAACTGATCGAGGAAATCGAGAGGCGATTGAAGAGATGAAGATTCGACGAGCCGCTCTGATTCTATTGGGCGTGGTCTGGGTGGGGGCCGCGACTCCTCTGTCCGCAGGGCAGGATCGGTCCGATGCGTCCTATTCGTCCCAGGGGACCGACGGAGCAGATGGGATGAACCAGGGACCGACCGCGTTGTCTCGCGAGGGGCTCCATGCCCTGCTCAACGAGGCGAACGCCGCATTCCAGCAGGCCAACGCGGCGGGCGATTCCGACGCAGGCCGGCAGCTTTATGACAAGGCCATCCTCTTATATGAGAAGATCATCGACCAGGCCGGCGTGCGGAACGCCGGACTCTATTACAACCTGGCGAACGCCTATCTCCTGAAGGATGATATCGGACGGGCGATTCTGAATTACCGCCGGGCCGAGAGGCTCGCACGGGTGGGTTTGAAATCCGCTTCTACCGACCTCAACATCAAAAAGAACCTCGCTTTTGCGAGAAGCCGACGGATCGATCGGGTCGAGACAGCCGCTCCGAAGCGCGTGCTGGAGACGCTGTTCTTCTGGCACTACGACCTGTCGCTTCACACGAGATTCCTGCTGGCCTGTCTGGGCTTTGCCTCATTATGCCTGTGCGGCACGGCCATGATCTGGCGGGGGCGAGGCATGGCAAGCACCGCTGCGGCGGGCGTCTCGGCCGTTCTGGTCGTGTCGCTGCTGGCCTCGGTCATCATTGACACACGCCATCAGTCGAGCGAGCGTTTCGGCGTGATCACCGCGGCCGAGGTCGAGGCCCGTCAGGGCGACGGCCCGAACTACCCGCCCAGCTTCAAGGACTCGCTCCACGCCGGCACGGAGTTCGACCTCATCGAACAGCGTCCCGGCTGGCTCCACATCCGCCTGTCGGACGACGCCGACGCCTGGGTTCCCGAGGATACCGCGGAACTGGGCTGACCTCAAGTCCCCTCGGTAACTGCGCAGACGCGCGTTCGATGAAGGGCTTATGGGACGCATGCCACAGGCGGTGTGGCCTCAATGGGATCACGTCTGGCGGCCTGCGGTCTCAAATCTCAGTCCTTTTCGATCCAAGTTCCGCCGATCTCGATGGAAAATCGCAGAAGTCATTTGAGAAAGACCTCTTGTGCGCCGATTAAGGGACAGAATGTGTTCTCAGGGGGGTCCGGCGGGCAAACGCCTGCCGACCATACAACAGACAGTCTCAGAGGAGCAACTATGGGTAAGTCACTGATGATCGTGGATGACTCGGCCACCATGCGCAAGATCATCATGCGGACCGTGCGCATGTCAGGTCTGGAGTTCGAGCGTACCGAGGAGGCAGGCAGCGGGGTCGAGGCGCTGGAGAAGCTCAAGGCCGGCCCGATTGACGTGGTGCTGTGCGACATCAACATGCCGGAGATGAACGGTACGGAGATGGTCAAACAGGCGCGGCAATTGCCGAACTGTGCGGCCACGAAGATCATTATGGTCTCAACGGAGAGCGCCGAGGACCTGATCAAACAAGTGATGGCGGACGGTGCGGATGGGTATATCACAAAGCCGTTCACGCCGGAGAAGTTCCAGGAAAAACTGACGCCGTTGCTGAATTAGCCGTTCGCGTCCCATCTGCTTGATGAGTTGTTTTGGAGTATCGAAGATGATGACGACATTGTCGTTGAAGGATGCGTTGTTGGACAGCGCAAGAGAGGTGTTCGAAACCATGGTGTTCATGGCCATGGAGGAATCGACCGACGATGGGGCGGGCCTTGGGGACACCACTCTCCTTGGATCGATCACGTTCAAGGGGCATTTGGAAGGCTGTCTCGGAGTCTGCTGCGATGATGCCTGCGCCCGGACGATTGCGGCCAACATGCTGGGCATGCTGTCCACGGATGAACTGAGCGAGAACGACATCAGCGACGCCATGGGCGAGATCGCCAACATGGTGATGGGGGCGGTGAAGGCCCGCATCCAGAACGACGTTGGAAGCGTCGAGGTGTCGATCCCGTCCGTTGTGCAGGGACGCGAGCTGAAGAACAGCCTGGGGGATGGCGCCGGCCAGGCGAAGGTCCGGGTGAACATCGAGGAACAGTATCACGCGGAGTTCTCCCTGTTGTACCGGGAAGGCAAGAAGTCGTGACGCACGACTACGCCAATGCGTAGACGTGTGGCGCGCTCAAGCGGTTCCATGTTGGTGAGTTTATGGCAGCGGTAGCAACCGACATCGTATCTCGTATTGCGGATCTGTCCGACAGCGCCTTCAGTGCGTTCTGTGAAGACGTTGGCGGCATGTTCGGCGTGGAGATGCGATGTGATCGCAAAGGGGCCGATGTTTTGCCGGTCTCGACGTTGCGAGGCCAGTTCAAGAAGCTCTCCGCCGTACACCTGACGAAAGCCGATGGGGCGCTGAGTGGAACGTTCCAACTGGTCTTCGATCAGGGAGGGTTGTTCATCCTCTCGGGTGTGGTGGTCATGCTCCCCGAATCGCGGATCATCGATGAAGCCAAACGGGGTTCCATGGAGGACATTGCGCAGCTCCAGGATGCGGCCCGCGAGGTCGGGAACCTCCTGGTCGGTTCCTGGGACCGCGTCTTTCGCGAGGACTGTCCCGGCCACGAGCATTTCGTGAAGACCTCCACGGTTCTCGGCAAGCCGTGGGACAAACCCGAGCAGATCGAGTTGCAGACGGACACGGAAGTATTGGCCGTCGTGTATGAGATGAGCGTCGAGCCCTATCCGACATTCAAGTGTGCCGTCGTGATTCCCCTCGGGGTTCTGGATCGCTTCGGAGGGGCCGGGGCAGCGCAGGCAGCTCCCCAGTCTGTCGCTGCCGCGGACTATCCGACAGCGTCGTCCCCCGAGCCGGCGCAATCGTCCGCGCCTGTTGCGAAAACACCCGAGCCGGTCGAGGTCGAGACGCCGACGCCGGAACCGCACGAAGACGCAGAAGTCGCGAAGCGGAACTGCGCGTCCCCGGCTCCTCAGACGTCGGAGCAAGCCGACGGGTTCATTCCGCCCGGACGGCGAAGCCCGTTGGTCGACGCCGGCATGCTCCCCTCGGAACTGGCCTCAACCCAGTCCGGCAGCCCATCGCGTGGGGCCGGTTTTACGTTTCTCGACGAAGCGTACGTTCGGTCGCAGCCGCAGGCCGGTCTGCGGGAGTTCCTCGGCATGTCGGTCGCCGAAATCATGGACAAGGAAGTGATCTGGGCCGGTCCGGAAGACACCGTGCAGGACGTGATCGCCAAGATGCAACAGCACAACGTCGGATACGTGCTGGTCGGCACGCAGGGGGCGCCGGAGGGACTGATCTCGGGCTCAGACCTCATGGCGGCGGTCAGCCTGTATCTGCGTCCGATGTTCGCCAAGTGGCGTCGCCCGCAGGACGATGCGACGCTCGGCGTGAAGGTGAAATGGATCATGAGTCGTCCGGTCCGGACGGTCCGGCCGGATGCAACGTTGGCGTCGGTGATCGAGACGATGCGACGCTGTGGCGGGCGATGTCTGCCTGTGGTCGATGCGAAGGGAGCTGTGCAGGGGATTGTCACTGTGTTTGACATCCTCCTGCGAATTCTGGAATCTGATAAGAGTATTTCCTGGAAGGGCAGGCCGCCTCAGGCGCCTCCCTTGCTGATCTGATGACGGTGAGGCTCTCGATATGGAAGTGATGGAAGGCAGGACCATGGAAAACAACGACAAGCTGAATCAGCTCGTCGAGCAAGCAGCTTGTTGCTTCACTCTGCTCAGCCCGAGCGATCTGTCGGACATTCAGCAGCTTCAGGGTGTTCTTCGCCAGATTGCGGAAATCGCCGAGGGGCTCGATCAGGGTCCCGCGGAGGTGTGTTCGCAGTTCCGAAACACGACGAGCGAGACGGTGCGGACGCTCGAGCAGGTGCTCCAGCAGGACGTGGAGGATACCGCCAAGGCGCTCGAAACGGTCTCCAAGGCGATCTGTTCATTGCAGGAGTTGCTTCGTCGGCTGATGGAACCTCAGGCCCGGATCGATCCGGCGCCGGCTGCCGCGTCAGCCGCTGTCCCGGCGCAAGAGACTGCCGCGGAGACCCCCAAGGCCATGACGATCTCCGAAGAGGATGCGCCGCTCGTTCTGGACTTCATCGCAGAGGCCGGCGAGCACATCGAGACCGCCGAGTCGGCGTTGTTGGAACTGGAGAATCATCCCGACGACGCCGAACTGGTCAACAAGATATTCCGAGCCTTCCATACGATCAAAGGAATGGCCGGTTTCCTGAACCTCGCGGACATTCAGTCCTTGGCCCATTCCTCGGAGAGCCTGTTGGACCTTGCGAGGAAGAACCAGTTGGTCCTGGCCGGGGCCAACAGCGATGTGGCGTTCGAATCCATCGATGCCCTCAAGAAGATGCTGGTCGGATTGAAAAGCTCGCTTGAGGCCAACCTGCCGATCGCTCCGTTTGAGCCGTTGCCGCGGTTGCTCGAGAAAGTCAAGGCGGCGGCCGAAGGCCGGGCCTCGTCCGCGCCGCAGGCTGCGGTCAGGGCCGAGGAGGCTGACAAGAAACTCGATCGGGTGCTGGAGGAGTCGTCCGATTCGCAAAAGACCAAGGCCTCTGGCACATCGGGATCGCACACCACGGACGACAAGATCAAGGTGAGCACCGCGCGTCTGGACAGCCTCATCAACCTGGCCGGTGAACTGGTCATCGCGCAGTTGATGGTCGCCGAGGAAGTCAAGAGCAACAGCGGCGCCGAGTCGTTTGCGCACGATCTGGCCCGCAAGGTGGCCCACCAGGGCAAGATTGTTCGCGAGCTGCAGGATCTGTCGATGTCCATGCGCATGGTGCCGGTCCAGGGCGTCTTCCAGAAGATGTCACGTCTGGCCCGCGACGTGATGCGCAAAGCCGGCAAACAGGTCGATTTTGTGACCACCGGGGAAGAAACCGAGCTGGATCGTACGGTTGTGGACAAGATCGCCGATCCCCTGGTTCACATGGTCCGCAACGCCATCGACCACGGCGTCGAGTCTCCCGAAGATCGAACCCAAGCAGGCAAGAATCCCACGGGACGCGTCGAGTTGCGGGCCTTCCATCAGGCGGGCAATATCGTCATCGAGCTCGAAGACGACGGCAAGGGGCTCGACCGGGACAAGATCGTCAAGAAAGCCGTGGAGCAAGGGGTGATTGAGCCCGGACAGGAGGTCTCCGAAGAAGAGGCGTTCAAACTGATCTTTCATCCGGGCCTCTCGACCGCGGAAAAGATCACGGCCGTCTCCGGCCGCGGCGTCGGCATGGACGTCGTGAAGAAGAACATCGAATTGCTGCGAGGCCGTGTCGAGATCAGCTCCCAAAAGGGCAAGGGCTCCACCTTCACCATTCGCCTGCCCCTGACGCTGGCGGTCATCGACGGCCAGGTCGTCCGGATCGGCGAGGCGCGATACATCATCCCGATCAATGCGATCGTGCGGAGTCTGCGTCCCACGCGTCAGCAGATCTCCACGGTGCAGAGCCGCGGCGAGATGGTCCTGGAGCGAGGCGAGCTGATTCCGCTGGTTCGCCTGTATCAGTTGCTGGGCGTTGCCCCCTCCACGGAAGAACCCACCGAGGCGTTGATCGTCGTGGTCGAGGAAGACGGCAGGAAGTGCTGTCTGATGGTGGACGACCTGTTGGCCCAACAGCAGGTCGTCATCAAGAGCCTGGGCGAGGCGTTGGGGCGGGTCGTGGGCGTTTCCGGCGGGGCCATCATGGGCGACGGGAAAGTCACGTTGATTCTCGATGTTCCCGGATTGGTGAAGCTGGCCCAGCAGCAGTGATTGGCGAGGAGACCTTCATATGACCGCACTGACCGTGCAAGAGTTGGTTCTGAGCGAGCAGGAGTTCCGGCTCATTTCCGATCTCGTATACAAACACTGCGGAATCAATCTGCACAATGGAAAGAAAGAGCTGGTGCGGGCCCGCCTGGCCAAGCGCCTGCGCGAAGGCCACTTCGACACCTTTGCAGAGTACATTCGACACGTGCTGGAAGACCCGACCGGCCACGAGTTCTCGATGCTCGTCGATTCCCTCAGCACGAACCTGACCAAGTTCTTCCGTGAAGATCAACATTTTGAGTATCTCCGGTCCCAGTTTCTGCCCCGCATCATGGCGGCCAAGCAGGGTCGGCAGGCCACGCGGATTCGCGGCTGGAGCGCAGGGTGCTCCACGGGCGAAGAGCCGTACTCCATCGCGATCACGCTGCTGGAGGCCGTGGCCGGACGGGGACACTGGGACGTCAAACTCCTGGCGACCGATGTCTCGACCCGCGTCCTCGAACGGGCCAAGAAAGGGATCTACGAGAAGGACCGCGTCGAGCCGATTTCGATGCCCCTGCGGAACAAGTATCTCTTCCACAGAAAAGAGCGGGGCCGGGATCAATACGAAGTCGGCGACGCCCTTCGCAACGTGGTTCTGTTCCGATATCTCAACCTGATGGAGGACTGGCCGGTGAAAGGACCGCTGGACTTCATCTTCTGTCGCAATGTCATGATCTATTTCGATAAACCGACCCAGGGCCGCCTGATTAATCGCTACTATGACCTGCTGGCCTCCGGCGGGGTCCTCTTCACGGGCCACTCGGAGTCCCTCACGGGAATCGAGCACCGATTCAGGTATGTCCAACCCACGATTTACAGCAAGCCATAGAGGGTGACCATGGTTAAGACTCGAGTCGTAATCGATATCTCAGACGCCAAGGTTTCCGATAACCCCGCCGACGTCCTCGTGACGTATTCCCTGGGCTCGTGCATCGGAGTCTGCCTGTACGATCCCAATCTCCACATGGGCGGGATGCTCCACTATCAATTGCCGACCTCCACGATGGACCCGGCCCGAGCCCAATCGAAGCCCTTCATGTTCGCCGACAGCGGTATGAAGATCCTCGTGGACAAGCTGTTGTCCATGGGGGCGGTGAAAAAGCGTCTCCAGGTCCGGATCGCCGGCGGCGCCAACATGATGACCGGACCCCAGGGCTTCGACATCGGCAAACGCAACTATCTCGCGATCCGCAAGATCCTCTGGAGCAACGGCATGATCATCGACGCTGAGGACATCGGCGGCAACTCCGCTCGCAATCTGTACCTCGACATGGCGGATGGCGCCGTCACCATTCGGTCCAACGGCTTGGAGAAACATCTGCGATGACCTTGACGCTCAACAATACTGTGCGGGTGCTCGTGGTCGATGACTCGGCGATCGTTCGCAAAATCCTCACCCAGGAATTGAGCCGGCATTCGGGCATTGAGATTGTCGGCACCGCGCCGGATCCGTTTATTGCCCGCGACAAGATTCTCGCTTTGCACCCGGACGTGCTGACCCTCGACGTCGAGATGCCCCGTATGGATGGCATCACCTTCCTGCGGAAACTGATGAAGCATCAGCCCATGCCGGTGATCGTGCTCAGCTCGCTGACGCCGGAAGGCGGCAAGACCGCCATGGAGGCCCTCGAGGCCGGGGCGGTCGAGGTGATGTGCAAGCCCGGCGGCTCCTACAGCGTCGGCGATGTTTGCAGCACCCTTGTGGACAAGATCAAAGCCGCCTCCCGGGCCCGTATCAACAGGGCGCCGGCCGAGGGGGGGCACGCCGTCGCGCCTTCGCAACGCCTGAGCATGGCGGAAACCACGAACAAGATCTTCGCCATCGGCGCCTCCACCGGCGGCGTCCAGGCGCTGACCTGCGTGCTGTCCGCGCTGCCGGCCAACGCCCCCGGCACGGTGGTCGTCCAGCACATGCCCGCCCATTTCACCACCTCCTTCGCCCAGCGGCTCAACAACGAGTGCGCCATGAGCGTCAAGGAGGCCCAGGATGGCGACCACGTCGTTCCCGGCCGGGTCCTCATTGCGCCCGGCGGCTGGCACATGCTGCTGCAACGCTCCGGCGCCAACTACTACGTCACTCTGAAGGACGGACCCCACGTCTGTCACCAGAGGCCGAGCGTCGAGGTCCTGTTCAACTCCGTCGCCAAGTACGCCGGCGCCAACGCAATCGGCGCGATCCTGACGGGGATGGGCGACGACGGCGCCACGGGCCTGCTGAACATGCGCCAGGCGGGAGCCCACACCCTCGCCGAGGACGAGCAGACCTGCGTCGTCTTCGGAATGCCCAAAGAGGCCATCGCCCGCGGCGGCGCCGAGCGGGTTGTGCCGCTGGGCAAAGTGGCCGAAACGCTCGTCAGTCTGGCCAGAACCTGATCGATCGGAGAAAGCCCCAAGGCACATAACAGGAGATGCGAGCCATGAGATGCGAATGTCGCAACGTCCGAGCGGCCATGCGGTGGGAGACGCTTCTGTTCACGGCGATTGTCTCGATCCTGGGGTTCACCGCTCGGTTCAGTCCCGCCCAGACCCCGCTCGACGTAAGCCGCTGGCGGGAGTTCTCCTGTGCCAAGCAGACGAACCGGTTTGACAGCCGGATGGCCGCCGTGGACGGTGTCCAACGCGCCGGATACATCGTTCGTACGGACGGCACGTTCGGCCGGCTGTGGAGCTCGCTCGTACACACCACGTCCCCCGAGGGCAGGGAGTTCTATCAGGGCTTCGTCATGTACGACTTTGAAGATGGCTCCAGCATCCTGGCCAAGGTCGATGTCGCAGGCGAGCCGAACACCAAGCAGACCGGGACCATCATCTTCCTCTCCGGCACGAAACGATTCAAAGGCATCTCCGGTCGCGGAACTGTCTCCTCCTGGATGCCCGCCAAGTGGGACCTCTACACCGAAGTCGACGCCAGCTACTCCACCACGCCGGAGTGATTTTGCCACACCGGGCATAGAGCACTTCGAGAGCGGAGAATGCGAGCCACCTGTGTATCCAATGCTCCAGTGGGCAGGATACTTCGTCCCACGCGTCCAGAGTCACTTTTATGGGGTTCTGCCCCCAATCTGTGGTATAATAAGCAGATGTATCGGCAGATGTGTTCTTGGAGGACCATGATGAAGGGTCTGTATCGCGTT
>CAZDTD010000040.1:18230-23354 GCA_964507995.1 uncultured Pirellulales bacterium
GATGTATCGGCAGATGTGTTCTTGGAGGACCATGATGAAGGGTCTGTATCGCGTTGGGGTCGTGTCGATCCTGTTTCTGATGGGGGTCTCCGAAGTTCGGTCCGAGCAGGTCGTTTTCAGCGAAATCATGTACCACCCGGCCGGCGGCCGGCCGGAGTACATCGAAATCTGCAACAACACCGCGACGACGTTCGACATCGCCGACTGGCGGTTGACCGATGGGGTCGAGTACGCGTTTCCGTCGTTTTCGGCCGAAGACGCGGACCGGACGTTCCTCAAGCCGTTCGAGCGGATACTCCTTTGTGGCGTGGACGAAGCGACCCTGCGGGCCGCCTATAACGTGCCGGCGGCGACTCGGGTCTATGGGCCCTGGACCGGCAACTTGAAGAACGGCGGCGAACGGATCACGCTGCGGGACAAAAACGACGTCCTCGTCTGCACGGTTGAGTACAACGACCGCAACCGGTGGTCTCCGGCGGCCGACGGCGCCGGCCATTCCCTGGTCCTCACGAATCCCGACCGTGCGATCGACAACTGGCGGAATTGGGGCGTCAGTCTCCGGCCGGGAGGCTCGCCCGGAACCGAGGAGGTCCGCCAGGCCCAGACCGCCGTGGCCAGTCCGGAAGTGAACCTGGCCGCGGGAATCCCTTTCGTCAACTACGGCGACGTGTGGAAGCACAATGCCCAGGGCGTCGATCTCGGTACTTCGTGGCGGTTTCCGGCCTACGACGACAGCGCCTGGCCGCAGGGGCCCGGCCTGCTCGGGTTCGAGGAGACCTCGCTGCCCAGCCCGGGGATTCAGACCGGCCTGGTAAAGACGGGCCAACTGACGTACTATTTTCGCACGACGTTCACCTACACCGGCAGGCTCACGGGCGTCACGATAACCGTCGATCAGGTGCTCGACGATGGCGCAGTGTACTACCTGAACGGTAAGGAGATCGGGCGTTCCGGCATGCCTGCGGGAACCGTCTCCTTCGCGACGGCTGCCGACAGGGTAACCAGTAACGCCGTCGAGGAACTGGCGGTCATCACGACAAATGGCTCGACCCTCGTCAACGGCACGAACGTTCTGGCAGTGGAGGTTCACCAAAATGGTCCGGAAAGCTCCGACCTGGTCTTCGGGATGCGTCTGAACATCTCGGCGCCGAGCCAGTCGAGCCTCCAGATCAACGAGGTATTGCCTGGCGTCGCAGGGACCGGATTCGTCGAGATCTACAATCCAGGGATCGCCTCGGTCAACCTCAACGGCTGCTATCTGACCGACGATCCCGCCAACCTGACCAAGACCCGCATCGGCACGGACATCATCGTTCCGGCGGGGGGCTTGGCATGTCTCGACTATGCCCAGTCCGGCCTGGCGATCGCCAGCCCGGTGAGGATCTATCTGGTCGCAGCCGACGGCGAGACGATCGTCAACGCCATCAGCGTCGCGATGTCGTTGGACGGCCGGTCCATCGGCCGGCAACCCGTCGGAGGCGACTCCTGGTACCTGTTTCTCGATCCGACACCCGGCGCTGTGAACGTCAGCTCCAGCGCGGTGGCTGCCGAGATCCACCTGAACGAAGTGCATTTCAACGCCTCGTACACGGCCGACTGGGTGGAACTCTACAACAGCAGCGATGAGCCCGTCTCCCTGGACGGTCTGTTCCTGGCGTCCCAAGCCGATTTGTCCGACAAAGTGCCGCTGAGCGGTTCCATCCCGGCGGGCGGCTATGCCAGTCAAGACGTGGCGTTTCTCGCTATCGGCGGCGAGGTCACGCTGTTCCTGGTCAACTCGACCGGTTCAGTGCTCTCGGCGCGAGTGTTCGAACTGCCGACGCTGGGGGATTGTTTCCAGGCGTATCCCGATGGGTCGAATGAGTGGTACGCCTGTGCCCGGAGCACCCGTGACGCAGCCAACGAGCCGGCCCAGAACGAGGACATCGTCATCAACGAGATCCTGTACGACCCGCCGTCGGGCGAGCCGTCGGGCGAGTTCGTCGAACTCTACAATCGCAGCGATGCCGCGGTCGATGTCTCCGGCTGGTCCTTCGTCGATGGGATCGATTTCACGTTTCCATTGGGTACGACGATCCCGGCCCAGGGCTACTTAGTCGTGGCGGCCGACGCGAATTGGGTCCTCGCGACCTACGGCGACGTCCCGGTCGTGGGCGACTTCGCGGGCCGGCTGAGCAACCAGGGCGAAATGCTCCGGCTCGTGGACCCGTGGGGCAACCTGGCGGATGAAGTGGACTACCTCGCCGGCGGCCAATGGCCGAACCTGGCCCACGGCGACGGCAGCAGCATGGAACTGCGGAACCCCTGGATGGACAACAGCCGGGCATCCGCCTGGCTCGACAGCGACGAATCCAATCGGGCCCAGTTCCAGCACTACAGTTGCTCAGGCGTCTACCGGCAATTGGCGACGCTGGGCAGCGAGACCGACTACAAGGAGCTGCACCTGCATCTGGTCGGCGACAGCCATGTGATTCTGAAGAACATCCAGGTCCGCCGCAACGGCGCAGGGGCCAACCTGATCCTGGCCGGCAACGCCATGTCCACCGACGGCGCCAGCGCCAGCGGATGGCTCGCCCAGGGCACGCATTACGCCAGCCATCTGGAGAACGGCGAGCTGCACCTGATCTCGGACGGCCACGGCGACAACCGGCCCAACCGTGCCGAGATCGATATCACCGGCATCCAGTCCGGCCAGACCTACGAAATCCGCTTCGACGCGCGCTGGGTCTCGGGCGCATCCCGCCTGATCGCGCAGACCTGGGACCACAGCATCGCGACGAGCGTTTCACTGCCTGTGCCGTCGGACCTCGGGACGCCGGGGGCTGCGAATTCCTGCTATATCCCGGACCCTGCTCCCCAGGTGGATGGACTCATGCACTCGCCAGCGGTGCCCGCCCCCGGCCAGACGGTGCGAGTGACCGCCCGCGTGACATCATCGTTCCCCTCGCCCCTGGTGCTGTTGTGGCATCGACCGGACAACAACACTGGCAGCGGCGACTGGTCCAGCAAGACCATGTACGACGATGGTCTCTCCGACGGCGACGAGCAAGCCGGCGACGGGATCTACACCACGGAATTGACCGAGTACGGCCAGAGTGGGCAGATCGTGCAGTTCTACGTCCAGGCATTCCTGAAAAACGGCCAGATGAGCGAAACGCCCAGAGCCGGGAGCGACCGGCCGGCCTTGTTCGTGTTCGATACGCCCACGAGCCCGGGCGACCTGCGGCGGATGCGGTTCATCCTGTCCGCACTCGATCTGCGGGCGATCCAGAGCGGGAACAGTCCAACGGACCCCTACGGCTATGCGTTTCCCGTTCATTCCAACCATTACTTCAATACGACCGTGATCGTCAATGAGCAGGACGTCATCTACGGCTGCGAGATTCGCACCGCCGGCAGCCCCTTTACCCGCGGCGGGGACATCGGCCGGGCCAAGTTCAAATTCCCCGATGACAATCGCTTCCGCAACAAAGGGAAACTCCTCTATCGCAACTACGACGTGGGCTACTGGACCCACGACCGGATTGTCCGCTACTGGCTGTATCTGCTCGGGAATGTCACGCCCGAGAACGAGTTCATCCTCGTCGAGGTCAACAATCGAGGCAGTTCCGTTCGGGAAGAGGTGGAGGTGGTCGGCAACGACATGCTCGACCGTGGTTTCGAGAACGGCAGCGAAGGCGAGCTGTACAAGATCGACGACGAATGGTGGTTCCGGGACAATTGGGAGCGGACGAGCCGCAACGCCGACTGGAGCTACAAGGGCTCCGACAACCCCGGCCGGTATCACAGCGAATGGATGAAGCGGACCCGGGAGAACGAGTACGACTACAGCGCCCTGATCAGCTTCTTCAAGAAAGTCTATGTGGGTCCCTACACACAAACGGATATCGAACGGCTGGTCGATCCCGTGGCTTTGATGAAGGCGGTCGCAGTCGGAGGCTACATCCACGCGTGGGATTTCTTCTCGCAGGATCGCGGCAAGAACTGCTATTTCTATCGCCGCGTCACAGATGGACGCTTTATGTTCTTTCCATGGGACATGAAACGCTCGTTCGATAGCGCCGGCGCCTCGTTCTACAACGGCATGGCGGGATTCCGACCGTACCTTGAGAAATCCTACAACATGCGGATATTCAAGCATTACCTCGTCCGACTGCTGGAGAACTACACGCTGAATTCCTCCCGCATCTACAGGTGGCTCGAACTGGAAGAGAACGCCAGCAGCCAATTCGTGGTGAACTACCCCTATGTGGCGTGGTTCTCCAATCGGCAGAACCCGGCGTTTGGCTTTGTGGGCGCCGGCCGGACCGCGGCTTTTACCGTCGGCACCGGCGGCCGCACGGCTGTTACCGTCTCCGGCAACACTGCGAGCGTCGTCGGCACGGCCCCCTTGCGGGTCTTCAAGGTCGAGGTCGCCGGCCATCCGGAGGCCCAGTTTGCCTGGACCGGCGAGAGCACATGGACTGTGACGGACATCGCCCTTCAAGGCGGAGTCAACGAGCTTGCGATCAACGGCGTGGACGAGTTCGGAACGATCCTGGAGCAGGAGGTGGTGACGGTGCCCCGGCTGGGCGATACGGCGCCCAGGATGGCGGTCGAAGCCGATCCGCCGTCCTGGGCGGTGCCTGTCCTGGAGCCGATTGCAGTGGATGCCTCGGCCAGTTGCGACCCGGAGGGAACGGAGCTGCATTACGCATGGTCCGTCGAGCCTTCCGATGTCCCGCTGGAGGTGGGCGATCGGGACAAGGCGACGATGGCCTTTGCCTATCCGGGATTGTACACGCTGACGGTGGCCGGCGCCGACGCCGGTGGCCTGGCTGCGGCGGTCGAACGGGAGATCGCGGTCTATGGATCGCAGGGACTCAGTACATTCGATGTCCCGCGTCTGGAATCGTTCTGGAATGTGGAGAACGCGATCCTTCGTCCCAACTACACCACGGGTCCTTACTACTCGCTGGCGGAGCTGGAAGGCAGCCTGATCCTGCAGGTGTGGGACGAAGCCGCTTATCCGCTGGCGACGTCGTCTCCGGCCTACCCGCTAATCTGGCGTTCGACTCCCGAAACGACCGAGTGGGCGTTCTCGTCGAAGGTCCGCCTGCGGGGACAGGTCTTCGGCAACTATCA
>CAZDTD010000040.1:23454-24976 GCA_964507995.1 uncultured Pirellulales bacterium
GGCATGGTCCTGACTACGGACACGCCGCAATCGGTCAAGATTGCCTTCGACGAAGCGATCTTCGTCGATCCGAGCGCGGCGCCGTGAGACAATGCATCGGTGCCGCATCATGTTTCTACCATCAATGCGTAGAATTCCCGCAGGGCCCTGTCGGCCTTGGTCGCGACCTCGATCAGCGTCCGTTGTTTCCTGGGCTTGAGATACCCCAATCGGGCGGCGAATTCCAGGCCATATTGAACGTCCTGCGACAAGGTCAACGCGATGTTCAGCAACCACCGGGCTTCGGCGCTGTTCTTTCGCGTGTATGCCTCCGCGATGTTGGGCGGGATTTGCATTGCCGTTCGCCGGAGCTCCGCGGCCACTCCATAGCCGTCCTTCTTGGGGAAAACGCTCGTTGCCTTGTACACCGCATGCGCCAGCTCGTTCGCCATCTGCCACACCGGCAGTTCGTGGTGATCGGGCGTCTGTGCCGGTTCGCCGCCAAGTATATCGCAGACCTCGCGGCGGACCTCATCCAGGTTCAGCCCGAGATTCGTCAATACCTGGGCCGCGATTCCTTCTTTTTCGCGAAGCAGGCCCAGCAGGATGTGCTCGGTGCCTATATAGCGATGGTTGAAGGCGCGAGCCTCTTCGATCGCGTACTCGACGGCTCTCTTGGCTCGCGGCGTCTGGGGGAGCTTGCCCATGAAGACCATGTTCGGGCCGCTCTTGACCAGCTTCTCGACTTCCGACCGAAGGCTCTCGATGTCCACGCCCAGGTTCTTGAGAACCGTGGCGCCGGTGCCGCTGCCTTCTTTCACCAGGCCTAAGAGGAGGTGCTCGGTCCCAATGTACTCGTGATTGAGACGTTGCGCTTCCTGATTCGCCAACGCCATGACCTTCCGGGCTCGATCTGTGAAACGTTCGAACATGGCATCCTCCACTGTGCTGACGCCGACGGTCTCTGTCGCGGTCAATTCGTCCCCTTGCGGTTGCTCCTGGCCGAGGATGTGGAGGACCTCTTTGCGGATGTCTTCCAGCCTCAGACCCAGGTTCACCACCGCCTGGGCCGCGATTCCGCTGCTTTCGCGAAGCAAGCCCAGCAGAAGATGCTGGGTCCCGACGTAATCGTGGTTGAACGCCCGGGCCTCCGCAAGGGCATACTCAACGACTCTCTCGGCATGCAGGTCCTGGCCGAACTTGCCTGTCGCAGTCCCGAGCGGGCCGCTCTTGACCAGTTTGTTCACTTCCAGACGCAGCTTCCTGGCGTTCACGCCCAGGTTCTTGAGAACCCCGGCGCCGACGCTGCCGGATTCCTTCACGAGGCCCAGCAGAATGTCCCCGGTCCCGACGTACTTGCGACTGTGACGCCGCGATTCCCGGTCCGCCGCCGCCATGACCTTCCGGGCACGATCCGTGAATGGTGCGAACATGGGCAGCCCTCACGATACATGTGCCGACAAACCCTATCCACGTTATCAACGCGGATTCCGATTCTATCCCGAGGAGCATGCTTATGCAAGCATAAGCATGGCGCCCGGCG
>CAZDTD010000041.1:0-24775 GCA_964507995.1 uncultured Pirellulales bacterium
CGAGGACGTAGAAGAATCGCAGCGAGTAGTTCCGGCGTCTGCGGCTGGAGACCCGCAGCTCCTTGTCGAAAATCGGACCGGTCAGCCACGCCGGGTCCAGAACCGCTCGGAATGTCCTTCCGATATCAGCAATCATCCATATTCTCCGGCAAACACATTCCAACGGACACGCTCCGTCGCCAGCCTCAAGAACAGCAAGGCTATCGGGACTGCCGCCATACCGAGCAGCACGATGGCCAGAAGCTGTCCGGTGAGGAATTGCAACCAGATCACAGCGACCGCGATCTGCTTGCCCAGTTCGCCAAGGCGAGAAACCTGGACGACCGCTGCCCCGCGAGAACGCGGGACCGCATACCACAGCCCCAAGAGCATCACCACGAGAAGAGCCATGTAGCCAAGACGCAAGACATAGAGCCTGCGCCGCCGACTGGCGACCCGTAGCTCCTTCTCGAAGATCGGACCCGCCAGCCGCAACGGGCTGAACCAGTGGAACAAGTTGGCTATCGCTGTCATCTCCATGAGACCGCTGTACTGGTGTGTTCGAACCCCTTCGCTTCACGCTGCACGAGGTGCGAGTCACGCTCTAATGCACGATCCCTTTCGTCAGTTGGAGGAAAGCGTCGTCGAGCTTGAGCTGCTCCGGATGGAGGTAGACGAGATCGACGCCGCCTGTGACGAGGGTGCGAGCGATGATGCCATCGGTGTTCTCGCCCTCGCGGAAAGTCACCGAGATGTAGTCGCCCACGGTTTCGACCTTCTGAATCTGCGGCAGGGCCGAGAGCATCTCCACCGCGCGGGCCGGATCGCCGAGCACCTTGACGCGGACCTTCCTCTGAATTCCCAGGCGAGGCCGGATCTCCTCCATGCTCCCGCTGAAGACGAACTGACCGTGCTCGATGATCCCGATCTGGTCGCAGATCTCCTCCAGCTCGCTGAGGATGTGGCTGGAAACCATGATCGTCTTGCCCATCCGTTTGAGCTCGCGGAGCAGTTCTCGCATCTCGATCCGGGCCCTCGGGTCCAGGCCGCTGGCGGGTTCGTCGAGGATCAGGACCTTCGGGTCGTGGATCAACACGCGGGCCAGACCGAGACGCTGCTGCATGCCGCGGGACAGGCTGTCCACCGGGGCGCTTCGCTTCGAAACCAGATCGGTCAGTTCCAGGACGCCGTCGACGATGGCCTTGCGTTTTTTGTACTCGATCCCGAACGCTGCGGCGAAGAACTCCAGGTACTCGAACACCTTCAGGTCGTCGTAGACGCCCATGAAATCGGGCATGTACCCCACGCGACGACGAACCTCCCTGCCCTTCTTCGCCACGTTCAGCCCGTCGATGAACGCCTCGCCGCTGGTGGGTTCCAGCAACGTCACGAGGATTCGCATGGTCGTGGTCTTGCCCGCGCCGTTGGGTCCGATGAAGCCGAAGATGTCCCCGGCCCCGATGTACAGGTCGAGATTGCTCACCGCCACAAGGTTCCCGAAAGTCTTCGTCAGTTTTTTCGTCTCGATCATGGCTTTTCCTCAAGGCTCGACCGGAACAAGGAGTCGTGCGAACTGGATGTGATTCACCGTGTAAGATCGATCTCGGATCGCGAACGGCGGCGGCGCGTTCTCGAAGACCACGCACACCATCGCCGCTCCGGCATCGAGACAGGAGTACATGCCCCACGTGCGGTCCAGGCAGCCCTGGGCAAAGAACGCGTTGTCCGTAATGCCCGTCAGGCTCATCGGCATGCGGGGCAGCTCTGCGCCAATCGGCCGGTTCGACGGCCGGCGGCCGCTCGGGTCGACGTCGGGAGTCGGACTCTGAGTCGCCCAGAGCTGGAACGGACGACTCGATGTCTCGAACCGCTTCGTCCCGCCGGCCGTAACAGGGCCCAGGTCCGCATACGAACCCGCAAACAAGACGTATCCCTTTCGAATGCGGTTGTCCGAGAGATTCTGAATCTCGACGACCACCCTGCCGTCGCTCCGCTCGACGGTCGCGGTCAGCGGCATGTCCTTGGGTACCCACTCGCACAGCAGGGCCTGCACAGTCCAGATGCTGATGGGCAGGGAGACGGGCAGATTGCCGCCGTCTGCCTGCCGACAGAGAATCTGTCGCACGCCGGCTTCCCGCTGGTGGGCCCAGATCTCGGTCTGCATCGGCGAGATGCCCGACCACCATTGGTTCGGCGCCAGGTTGTCGAGCACGTAGTCGTCGCTGCGCGGGGCGAAGATGCCGGCGTAGCAGGTCGACCAGGCACAGTCGCCGCCGGCGATGCCGTCGGTGACTGTGACAGCCCGCAGTTCCATCGAACCGGCGCGGAGATACTGGACGCCGTAATAGGCGCCGATGGTGAACACCGCGATCCACGCGGCGCTCGTCAGCCAGGTGAACGGCTGCTTGTCCAGCCGTTTGAGAACCCAGTAATCGACAGGTCCCAGCAGCACCGCCAGCGAGGTCAGCGTCAGGATGACCCACCAGATGCTCAACGGCTGCATCTGCCGCAATTCGAACAGATAGTCCATCACCTGGTTGACGGCGGTCTGGCCCACCCCGATGCGATGGCGATTGTCGTATGGATTGGAGCCGGCCGGCGGATCGGATTCGGAGGGACTGCCGGCCAGGATGATCCTGCGTCCACGGCCCGCCGCACTCACGGTATCCGTCGCGTTTGAGGGACCCGCTGCATCGCCGATGCAGGCCGCGATCTGGTTCGTCCAGAATGCGGCAGCCCGCTCGGCCTGCGACCCTGTCAGTTGTGCGGGATCGAAGGCCAGCATCGCGACGCATCCGAAACCGAGGCGGCCGGTTCCATGGAGGGAGCCTGTCTCCGGCGGAATCCGGGCCGGCATCGGCGTCCCGGGCTTGGCCGAAAGGGGCCACGCAGTCACCGTCTGAGGCCGACTTGAATCCAGTCCCCACGCGTCCATCGCCAGGGACGGGATCTCGACCTGCAACGGCTCGCCGATCTGGAACGGAATCGCGGCTCGCAGCGGGCTATCCTGCGGCAGAGGATGCCGCCCGAGAACGAGCAGCACCGCCCCGCCGTTCGACGCCCACTCGCAGATCGCCTGGACCTGCTGGGACTTGAACTGCGACCAATCGGGATCGCACAGGACCAGGACATCCAGGCCCATGAACCCGGTCCAGTCCCACGGGACATCCCGGGCCAGCTTGGGTCCCACATAGACGTGTCCCTGGCCGCGGGCCGACAGGCATGCTGTCTCCTTCGCAAGTCGCATCAGGCCGAACTGCGGGGAACCCACCAATCCGACGAGCAGGTCCTGTTCGTGAACCGTGCGAAGCAGGCGATTCTGAGACGAGTAGTCCCACAGCGTCCGGGAGTAACGCCAGCGGACCCGCCCATGATCGTCCCGGACGGTCAGGTCGCAGGCGCCTGCGCCGAATGCAAACTTGGCCACGAGCGAGATCGGGAGGGAGACATCGGGCATCAGGACGAAGGTCTGCGCGACATCCAGCGTATTGAGCCCATCCTGCTGGGCCGAGACGGAAATGGACCCTGCAAACGGTTCCTTCAGTTCGCTGCTGATGCCAAGCTCGACCGGCGTCCACTCCATGGGTCGATAGTACCCGTCCCATCCGCAGGCGAAGTCCACGTTGAACTCGGGGTCCTTCGCCGCCTGGAGACCGGTCGCGCACACCAGCACGCACAGACTCGCAGTCCACACTCTCAGCATCTGATCACTCCACTGCACTCCGATCCTCGCTCAGATCCGACTCTTCAGATTGTACGCAAGCCATTCGATGCACACCAGCGCCAGGGCCGCGAGCGTCAGCAGCGGCCACAAAGGGACGTTCGCCCGCTGAACCCCCTGCTCCTGAGCGGCAACCGCCGCGCCGGCCAGCTCGATCTTGCCCTTGGGTTCAATTCGACTTTCCTGCGGCGCCAACAGATTGACCGCATAGAATCGCGGCGGTCCCTCCGGCGGGCGAGCGGTGTAGACGCCGACGCGGTATGTCCCAGGGAAACGTACGACGCCGCTCGGGTCCGCCTGCATCTCCACCTTGGCGCCGTCGGGACAGACCACGGTGAAGGCAGTTTCACCCGAGGCGTTCTCGATCGTGATGGGCTCGCCGACGGCCAGCGCATGCCTTCGTCCGTCGCCAGCCTCGGTCCCGAGGAAACCCAAGGCATTGTAACAGAACAGAACGAAACTCGGCTCGAACGGCCAATTGCTCTGGAGGATGTCGAACCCGGCGATCAGGTACGTGCTCCCGTGGCGTCTCAGCAGGGCCACCGCAGGCGACTCGTTGAATTCCGCCAGCACTTCCGCATCCCGCGGCAGCACGAGTCGATGGCTCTTCACAGCAACGAGATTGGTCATGTTCACATACTGCAAGACCGGATGCTGCGAACGCCAGTCGACGACGAGCTGGTTCTCCACCTCGCCCGGCGAATTCACATCGATCCCTCGCGGAGGGGCCCCGAAAACAAGGTATCTGCACTGCGGGAGATGAGCCGGGACGTGGTTGTCGAGGACGATCACGTCGTATTGCTGCCGGGCGGCAAACATGGCCGGGTCGAGCGCGTCGAATCCCGCCGGCGTGCAGGGGTCCAGCCGGGCAATCGGGCAGGCCTTGAGGGCCGATTCCAGCACGGCGTTGCCCTGCGTGACCAACAGGACCGACAATCGTCTCGGCGGATCGAGGACGCTCCAGGCCGCGTCGTCGCAGGCCAGCGCATCGCGGCCCAATTGCCGCACTTCGAGAACGCCGGCTTCACCGTGCGACAGCGAGAAATTGACGGTGGCCTCGCCCGGTCGAAATGGATCGTCGCCGGCTTCGGCTTCGCAGCCGGGGATCGTCACCGACCGGACCGCATGCACGTTGCCGCCGACGGCCAACTGCACGTCCCGAGTGACCGGCTCGGTCCCGAAATTGGCCAGGGACGCGAAGACCTCGACCTCCTGCGGCTGCTCGTACGACCGCCTGGCGTTCATGGCCGTGATGCCGACGTTGTCCTGCGATTCGCCGATCCGATGGAAGACGAGTTCGTCGGGACCGACGACCACGCCCTCCAGGTCGGCAATCCGTCCATCGCTGAAGAGCACCAATTGCGCGGGCTTCTCGCCCGACTTGCCGTTGGCCTCCGCACTGGAGGACTGTGCGAACGCCCGGGCCACCGTGACCGCTTCGCCTAAGCGGGAGACGCCGTCTCCGGGCTCGATCGCGTCGATGCGTGCCGCGAGCTGACGTTTGTCCGATGTGAAGCTGCATGCGACACCGGCGCGCTGATCGAAGGCGATCACCATCGCGTGGTCGGATTGATCCCGCCAGGAGAGTGTCGAGCCGCTTCGCATGGATGCGACGAAGGCCTTCGCCTGGGCTTTGGCCACATCGAGCCGGCTCGGCGCCACGTCGGTGGCGTTCATGCTGGCCGAGCGGTCGATGAGCAGGACGTATCGGCGGCCCGGCCCTCGTTGCAGGTCGAGCACGGGACCCGCCAGCGAGAGCAGGATCGCGGCCAGCGCGAGCAGTTGCAGCAACAGGAGGAGGTTCCGCCGCAATCTCTGAAACGGCGCGTTGACCTGCAAGTCCCGCACCGCTCGCTTCCAGAGCAGCGTGCTGGAGACAATCGCCTCGTGCCGCTTGAGCTTGAGGAAATAGAGCAACAGCAACAGCGGTACGGCGGCCGCCGCGGCATAGAGACCAACAAGGGGTGTCAGAAATTCCATAGCGATTCTACCGCAGCAAGTGAATCCGACGCAGGTAGTTCAGGACCAGGGACTCGACGGAATCCGCGGAATTCGCCTGCACGTAGACCGCGCCGCGATTCGTACAGAAGTTCCGCAGTTCGTCGCACCAGGCCGCCAGGTTGCGTTTGTAATATTTGATCAGGGCGGCGCTGACCGTGATCTCGGCCGTATCGGCGTCTTCGATGTCCAGCAACTTCAGATCGCCCGTCAGCTCCGGCGAGATCTCCTGGGGCGACAGGACCTGGATCACGTACAGATCGTACTTGGCGCCGATCAGCCGTCGCAAGGCAGCCTCGTAGCCCTGTTTGAACAGGAAATCGGAGACCACGATTGTCACGCCGCAGCCGATGCGGGATGCAGTCGCAGCCCGGCAGGCCTTCTCGAAATCCGAGAGGCCGTCGCACTCGGCGTTCAGGAGCATCTCGGCCATCTGCGGCAGGTAGTTGCGACCCCGCATGTTGGGCAACTGGGCCCGGATGCCGTCGCCGAACAGGCTGATCGTGAGCCGATTGTTGTTGGCCAGGCTGACGTAGCCCAGTGCCGCAGCGAGCCGCCTGGCGAAGAACCCTTTCGCCGGTTCGCCGAAGCCCATCGAGGCGCTCGTGTCTACGAGGACGTGCACGGTCAGATCCTGCTCTTCGAGAAACAGCTTCAAGAAGAGATGTTCGAGCCGGCCGTAGATGTTCCAATCCACGAAGCGCAGATCGTCTCCGACCACGTAGGGACGATGGTCCGCGAATTCCACGCTCTGGCCGCGGCGTTTCGAGCGTCGTTCGCCCTGGAGCTTGCCCTGCAGGATCTTGCGGCTGAGCAGGTCGAGCGAGTCGAGCCGGGCCATGAACTTCGGGTCCAGCAGGTCGGTCAGCTTTCGGGTTGTCGGCGTTGTCGTTGGCATCTGTGTTCAGCGGAATCGGATAGGACGCATGGAACGCATGGAACCTATGCGATAGACTTCTCCTCTACGGTTCTCGCGACATTCTTGAGGATGTCAGTCAGCACGTCGTCCGTCTGGATGCCCTCGGCCTGGCCTTCGAAGTTCAATAGCAGCCTGTGTCGCAGGGCAGGCAGCGTCGACTTCGCGATATCCTCGAAACTCACGTGGTATCGCTCGTCGAGCATGGCCCGCACTTTGGCCGCCAGGACGATCGCCTGCACGCCGCGAGGCGACGACCCGAACCGGACGAACTGGTTCGTCAGGCTCGTCGCGAACTCGCCCTGCGGATGCGTGGCCAGGACCAGGCGGATCGCGTAGTCCTGCACGTGCTCGGCGACGACGACCCGCCGGACCAGCTTCTGGGCCCAGAGGATCTTGGCCGCATCCGCGACCGGCTGAGCCTGTGGCTCCTGTCCCGTCGTGGTCCGGTCCAGAACGGCCTTGAGCTGCTCACGATTGCTGTACGTCACGAGCAGCTTGAAGAAGAACCGGTCGAGCTGGGCCTCGGGAAGCGGATAAGTCCCTTCCTGTTCGATGGGGTTCTGCGTCGCCAAGACCATGAACGGCTCAGGCAGCCGACGGACCTGCCCGCCGCTGGTGACGGAATGTTCCTGCATCGCCTCGAGCATGGCCGACTGGGTCTTCGGCGTGGCGCGGTTGATCTCATCGGCCAGGATGATCTGTCCGAAGATCGGGCCTTTCTGGAACTGAAACTCTCGTCGGCCGGTCGCCTGGTCCTCCACGACAAGGTTCGTGCCTGCGATATCCGCGGGCATCAGGTCCGGCGTGAACTGAATCCGACGGAACTCCAGCGACAGGGCCGAGCCGAGCGTCCGCACCAGCAGCGTCTTGCCCAGGCCCGGAACGCCCTCCAGCAGGACGTGCCCGCCGCCGAAGAGAGTGATCAGGACGTTGTCCACGATGTCCTCGTGGCCGACGATGACCCGACCGACTTCTCCACGAATCGCCTCGAACATCTCGCGGAAGTCCGCACACTGCTGTTCCACATTCTTTTCGTCGCTCATCATCTTATCCTTGTTCACCATGACCTGTCTTTCTGCGTTTGGCCTGCAGGAGCTGATCGATATGCGTGCTCTTCACAACGGGCGAGGGCGACTTGGGCTCCTCCACGGGCTTCGCCGGCGGCGTCTCCTGCCGCCTGGGCTGCGAATCGAGGGTGTCGCCCCGATACCTCTCGCCGCCTTCATATCGTTTCGCAAAGACGCCGTCCGCCGCTCCGGCGGACCACTGGGCCCGCAGCTTGTGCCGCCGGGCCTGCAAACGCGCGATCCGCTCATCCTTCTGCTGCTGGGCCGTCGCGGTCAGCCAGCCTTTGACCCTGCGCAGGCCCGCCCGCACATCGACGACGACTCGACGGACCGCCACGTCCAGCAGAAACAACGCGATCCACACCAGCATCAGCGGTTGCACCAGCGGCAGGTGCGTCTCCGGAAACTTCAGGCCTGCGGAATCGAACAGTTTCGCCTCGTTCGGATCGGAATCCAGCGACAGAACCCGGCCTCGCGTCATCTTGCTGACCTCCACCAGCAGAGGCGCGTTGTCGCAGAGGTCGCGGAATTCCGGCGCAAAGGGAATCGTCACGATTGCGTTGGCCAGACGCGGGCCATTCTGCACCGGCGCCGCCGCGTCGCTTCCGTCGCCTTGCGCCGCCTCTGTTCTGCGGTACTGGAGGCTCACGATGTAACTGCCCGGCGAGCGCGCCTGGAATCGGCCCAGATATTGTCCCGGCCCGGTCTGCGTCAATTGCAGCGGCCGGCCCTCCATTTCCGGCGTCAGCACCTGTCCCTCGATGGACGCAAGCTGCAGGAATCTGCCCTCTGCGTCGAGCGCCTCGACGCGGACCGTGGCCTCCTGGCCCTCCACGTCGGTGAAGATCTCGCACTCGGTCGATTGAGAGGGCTTGCCCGCCCAGCGGATCACCTGTTCCCAGAATTTCGCGAATTCGGGCCATTGCACCCACTGCGCCGCCCACCGGCTGTCCGCGGAACTCGTGAACGCGACGCACCGCCCGAGCCCGGACTGGCAGGTCGCCAGGATCGGGTCCGCCTGGCTGCTGCCCAGAACCACCTGGTTCAGGCCGCCCTTGGGGCCGGTCAGCACATACCCATCGAGCGGGGGCAACGCGGTCGAGACGCCGGTGAGGATTTCGCTGAGCAGGTAGACGATCTGCGGCGAGAACGTCTCCTCGACAATCATCGACCGGCGGACAACCTGGGCCTCCTTGATGAAGACCTCCGGGATCGTCGCCGGATCGGCCACCGGATAGAAGCGACCCTGCGCCGCGGCGGCAATGTCGTGCAGCAGTTGCCCATCGGCATCCGCTCCCACCGCGACGGTGGAGATCGTGATTCCCGCCGCAGCCATATCCATCCCGAGCTTGCTGCAATCCTCCGGGTAGACGGTCTGCCCATCTGTCAACAGGATCACATGCTTGACCGTCGGCTTGGCGTCCTTCAATGCGTCGAACGCCAGTTCCATGGCCGGGCCCATGATCGTCCCACCGCCGGCGCCGATCTGGTTGATCCTGTGGAAGATTCCCTCCTTGTCGACGGCCGGTCCCAGCGGCACGATCCAGTCGCTGGCCGCGTCGAAGAGCACGATGCCCACGAGGTCCCGCCGGCTCAGCAGCCGGGCGGCCCCCACCGCAGCGGCTTTGCTGATCTCGAGTTTCTCTCCGACCATCGAGCCGCTGTGGTCCAACACGAGCACCAACGCGCCCAGGGGCAGTTGCTTCTTCTGCGGCGGGTCCAGATCGACGGGCAGCATCGTTGCCACTGGCGAGCCGATCCAACCGCCGGCCCCGAAGGCCTCCGGCCCGCCCGCCATGACGAGCCCGCCGCCGAGGTCGTTCACGTACCGGCACAGCATCTCCTGCTGGGCCATCGTGAAGTAATGCACCGGCGTATTCGCCAGGACGATCGCATCCACGTCGAGCAGGCGAGCGAGGTTGTCAGGCAGCTCGGCAATGTCTTCGTGGATCGTGCTGATCCCCGCCTGCTGGAGGGCCAGGGCAATGCCCTCGCCCGCTCTCTCGGTGTCGAAGACCCGCACATGGCCCGGTCCGGCGACATAGGTGATCGTACCGGCCCGGTTGTTCTCCGCGATCCTGTCCTGCGCCGGGTCGTCCGCGAGGAAAACGGCCTCGAAGTCGTAAATGCCACGAGGTCCCACCGGAACCGATACCAGCTTGACGTTGGTCCCGGCCTTGAGCTCCACAGGGATCGCAACCTCCGAAGTCTCCGGCATCAGATCGACCGGCTTGCCATTGAGCGTCAACAGCAACTTGCCGCGAACGTTTCCTGTGCTGTCCAGGAGAAAACGCAGGGGGACGGTCTGGCCGCTCCGGATCCGCGGCGGCGCCGCCAGCCGTCGGAACAGGACCTCGTTGCCATATCGGTATCGCAGCGGCAGGACATCGATGGGAATTCCATTGGCCGCGGCGGTTCTCGCCGCTTCCTTCAGGTCGCCTTCCGTCTCATTGCCTTCGCTGGCCAGGACGATCCGCACCGCCGTATCGGGAGGCGCGATGGCCATCGCCATCTGGATGCCGTCCGCGAGCCGGCTCTGACCGCCCGTCAGGAGCGTGTTCCTCCGACGGACCTGGGCGTCGCCCGAGGGGAGCGTGGAAATGCTCGCCTTCTCGGCCACGTCGACGACTGCAAACTGGTCCTGCGTCTCCTTGCCGACGACGGCTTTGACGATGTAGTCGAGAGCCGTCTCGGCAAGTTGCGTCGGGATGGACTGGCTGCGATCCAGCACCGCGATCACGGTCGTGCGCCGGTTCCGCTGGAGCAGGGTGGGCCGAGCCAGCAGGACCGCCAACAGCAGGACGACCGCGACGCGAAGGAGGATCGCCACAACGCGGCGGGTCGTGCGCAGCGACGTCAGGCTCCGCCCGGCCAGCCAGACCATGGGAATGACCACCAGGCTTGTCACAAGCCACCAGGGCTGACCGAGATAGAAGCCGTATGCGTCGCTCACCGCTTGTCACGGCCGGGGGCCGTTCTCCTCAAGTTGATTGAAATATGTTTTGACTGCGTCTTCGTATCGACGCGGAATCTGGTTCTCGCTGATCGCTTCGGCGGCGCTGGCCCGACCGGCCTGGACAACCTCCGTGAAGCTCCGCTGGGCCTCGCCCTTGACCTGCGCGTCCCTGAAATACCAGCTTGCCACGACGGGACCGCCTTTCCCCTGTGTCGGCGCCCTTTCCATCTTGTTTGCGGTCAGCGGGTCCGACGCGATGACATGATCCCGGCCGGCCTTCAGACCGATCCCTTGACCGTACCCGCCCTCCTCACCTCCCTCGCTCACCTCCCAATGACCGCTCGTCAGATTTCGGCCGAGACCACCAAGGGCCCCCGAGATCTCCGCCAGACTCACCTCAAGCTGGATCATCTGCTGCTCCATGGCGTCCAGCGCATCCAACTCATCGATGGCAGCGGAAAGACCGTCCCCCGAGAGGTCGCTGCCCGCCAGGGCCTGTCCCAGCTCGGCACACTGGGCAGACGCCGCCTGCCCGGCCTCCACCTTCTTCATGAGCTGGTCCACCATCTCCGGCGAGAGCCCCTGCTTCTGCAGGGCCTGTCGCAACTGCTCCGGACTCGCCTGGGCCAGCTTCTTATCGAGTCCGAGCCTGGCCAGCTCTTCCTCGATCTGACGCTTCTGCTCGGACAGTTTCGTGAGTTCCTTCCCCAGCGTCTGCATCTGAGCAGCCAGGGCTTTGCGTTTTTCCTCGGGCAACGATCCGTCATTGAGCTGGCTCTGCAACTGCGTCAGCATCTTCGCGGCCTGGCCGAACTCCCCCTTGGCGAGGGCCAAACGGATCTGCTGAGAAAACGGATCGCCCGAGCCGCGCAACTGCTTGAGCATCTGCTGTAATGCGTCGGCTGTGCGAGCCTGGGCGCCGGCCTGCATCTGTTGAATCCTCTGGGCCAGGTCGCCCAAGGCCTTGATTGCCTCGCGTTTGACTTCCTCAGGCCCTGCCCCTTGACCCAATTCATCGAGTTTTTTTAGGTCCGCAACGAGATTGGGCTCGCCAATCGCACGCAGAGCGACTTTGGCCTGTTGAACCGCCTTCTTGACCTGCGTCTGAGTCTCCTGAGCGATCTGCGCCTTCTTCTGCTGCTCCTGGCGATCCCGACGAAATCCGAGCAGGTCCTGCTGCGGCAACAGGAGAGCCAACGCAATCGCCACCGCCCAGGCGCCGGCGCCATAGGCCCAACTGCGCGACAGTACGATCGGGAAATGGCCGGCGAGGTTGGCCTGTCGGATCACGTTCAGCGACTCGACGCGGGCCGCTCTGGCGAAGGGATCGTCGGAATGAGCCAAAGCCAACGTCGTGCTGACCCGTTCATTGAGCTTCAGCCGCTCGTCCAACAGCAGCGACGCCGCCATCCGGCTGGGGAGGCTGAGAACCCAGAGAACCAACAGGGCAATGGCCGCAGCGCACCAGAACGACCATATTCCCCAGGCCGTCAGGAGTCGCACCGCGATCAGACGTTCCGCCAGCACAGCCAGAATCGCCACCGCCGCGGCTGCCGCCAGGACGCGTCCGGCCTGACGGAGAAGGAGATTCACGCCGCAGCGGACCTGAACGGCCAGGATCTTCGTCTGAAGTTCTTTCGGCACAGGCATCCTGTCGTGTCCTTAGTCCCTGTGAAAGCACAAGTTAGGTATCGACGCCGCGGTCTCTTGCGATGTCGTCCATCTGTATGACGCAACGTCCAGGCAAACGTTACAGCAGATGATCGGCCAGAATCTTCAGACCAATGCCGATGAGGATCAGGCCACCGGCGACTTCGATCCGGTTCTCAAAAAAGTGGCCGAAGCGTCTGCCGATATAGACTCCGGCATAAGACAGGCCGAATGTCACGACCCCGATGACTGTCACCGCCGCAAAGATCGCGGTGGTCAGCAGGGACAGCGTGACGCCGACGGCCAGCGCATCGATGCTCGTCGCCACAGACAACGCCAGCAGGACCAGCAGGTTCGAAGGATCGCGATTCCTTTCCGCGGATTCGATCTGGAAGGACTCGTAGACCATCTTGCCTCCCACGAAGGACAACAGGACAAAGGCGATCCAATGGTCGCACGCACAAATATAACCTTTGAGACCCAGACCGGCCAGAAAACCGATCAAAGGCATCACCGCCTGAAAACCGCCGAAGAACAACGACATGCGAAGGATGTGTCTGATTTGCAAATCCTTGTAGACGCTGCCGGAGACGATGGAAACCGCGAAGGCGTCCATCGCCAGGCCCAGTGCGATGAACAGGATCGTGACAAGATGCATTTCTGAGATGGTTTGCGCGAGGACAACCACGACTGTTACTCCGGGAGAATATCAAAGACAGCGATTTCGGGTCTGGCGAGGAACCGCACCTGGGGCGCCGGGCGGGGCTCCAGGCCCAGTCCGCGATTGACGTAGAGCACCGTATCGTCGACGCGGTATATGCCCGATTCGTATTTCTTGCCGAACTTCGAGAACGTGATCAGAGCGCCATACCAGGGCATCGCGACTTGTCCGCCGTGTGTGTGCCCGCACAGATACAGGTCGATGCCACGACCACCAAAGTCCTCGACCAGATCGGGGGTATGAAAGAGAAAGACATCGTAGCGGTCGTCCGTGGGACCGTCGAGGGGCTCCACCATGGCGTCGGACGGCACGTACCCCATACCGGAGATCGCGATGCTGTCGGTCCCCTTCGTCACAACGACCGTCTCTCGTTCGAGCTTGCGGAACCCTGTGCCCTCGAACGGATCGATGTCCGACCAGCAGCGGACCTCGAAGTTGCCGGTCACGGCGAACTTGCCGAGCGGCGCTTCGAGTTGGCCGAGCATCTGGCGAAGACGAGACAGGCCGGCGCGGTCGTTGAGGTAATCCCCAGTTGCCACCACAATGTCCGGCTTGAGGCCGTTGACGATCCGGACGACCCGCTCTTCATTTCCTGCCGTCCTGTCGCAGTGCAGGTCGGTGATCTGGACGATGCGAAAGCCGGCCTCCTTCAGTTTGACCGTGCGCAGCGTCGTGCTGTGCACGTCGATCCAGCGTGGCTCGACGAAGTAACTGTAGAGCAGGCAGCCAAACATCGAAAGAACCACCGCATGGACGACGATGGCGGGCTTTGCAAACAGGATCTTCCTGGCGAACAGACCGTACAACCGGTTGCGGATGGAACGGACCAATATGGCGATCTCCAGGCCGCAGACCGTCAGGATGACGAGCACAAGCAGGAGCACGGAGACCAGTTCTCTGGGCGACATCGCGTGAATCATTGGGCTTTGATGATCCCCCTGCTGGTGACATCCTCCACGATCCGCTGGCCGGGTTGAACGACCAGGAATTCCTCATCGTTCCAGAGGCCATCGACAAAACGCTGCATCAGCCCGGCGTCCCCCCCCAGCTCGTCGTAGTTCCACTTCAGAAACGCGGCACAATCCCTGGTAAATACCTTGTAGTCGCCCGAATCGGCCAGCCCCCAATCAACGTATGCCGCCCATTCGTATTCCTTCATCCAGGTCTGCTCGAGCTCCAGGAGATACTGCGCGTTGTCCTCGCCGTACTTGCGGGTGTACTCTTCGAGCAGCTTCTCGTAACGCTCCTTGCCGGGCTGCGTGCCCGCCTCGATCCAGCCGGGGCTGTACCAGTAGACGCCGCGATGCGTGTCGAAATATTCCTGGTATCGTTCCTTGGAACCGAGCAACAGCGTGATGCAGTCGTGGCCCCGCGGGATGACGACGGGGATTTCCGCGGACAAGCCCACCACGCCGTTGCTGCACAGCCCATAGCCGAGCAGAGAAGCATCATAGCGCCGGCCCTGGATATCTGTGGTGCAGGCCAGGGCCTTCTGCACCTCGGTGCGGAGCCGGTCCGGCTCATTGTGCAAACCCTGCGGCATGAGCACGACATCGACGACATTCTTCGAACGCGCGGCGCAGGCATAGGCCTCCCGCTGCAACACCTTGCAGGCGATCAATTGCAGTCGCTTGGCGCCGCCGGGCAAGGTGGTGAAGTCACCGGGGCTAATCATGTACGGTCGCATCATTCACTTGTTTCGATCTTCTTCCTTATGGCTTGCACGATTTGCAGGGTCGCTTGCCGCTCTGCACAGCCTCTTCCCGGGTCTTATAGGTCACCAGGTTGTCGGCCGAGATATTCTGCGCCCAGCGGCAATCCGGCCGATGGAACGCTTTGCCGCTCTTCGATGCAACAAACAGGTACGGTGCAGCAGACGACGTTGTACCAGACTCGTCCTTCGCGGTCTCCGCCAGGCTGCGAGCACTCTTCTGCGCGTCGGCGAAGACGCCCACCTGGACCAACGCAGCGTCGCAGATCACGCCGCCCACTTCCGGCTTGGCGACGACATTCATCATCGGACCGACCCGCCAGACCTCCGTCAGCAACTGCCGAGTCTCCCGGCCGGGAACCATCACGAGCCGATCCAATGTCGTTTGCACGCGGAAAACCCATTTGTCGCTGCCTAGTACTTCCATTCCTTCGATATGCACGACCAGTTTCGACGTCGTCTCCGTTCCCTGCACGACCACGCGGACACCGGCATCGCCGAGTTTCTGAAGGATTCGGGCCTTCACATCCGGCGCGTCAAACATCTGTTCGACACGCGGCGTGTCCTCGGTCGCCAGGACCACGCTGACCTCGTTGACATCGGCCAGGACCCAGTTGGCAGAAACCAGAAAAGGCTCTTCTATTCGGTCTCGCAGCGTTTCAGCAACTCCGCCAACGGGGGTCGCGAACAGGATCGCCATGAGATACGCATGAACCGCCATACACTCTCCCTTCACTCGCAATTTTTTAGAACGTGCGTCTACGCTACGGTCAACGACTCCTCCACAGCAGCTTTCATCTTCGTCAGGCCCATCTTCGCCACTTCCAGCGGGTCCTTCTCCCAATACACCTGGCTGAACAACTCCAACGACAGGACCCGCGAACCGCCGTTGGCTCGCAGGTGCGCGAGGATCTGCGGCAGCGGCGCAACGCCGTCACCCGGCATGACGCGGTCGCGGTCTGCGATCTTGTCACGAGGTGGATCGGACGGATAGTCGTTCATGTGCAGCACCGGCATCGCGCCGGCGCTGAGCACCTTGAGACCGGCAAAATCCGAGCCGCCCTTGTAGATGTGGTACACGTCGCCCAGCAGACAGGCCTTCGGATGGCCACTCTCGGCAAGCACAAACAGACAGTCGCCAATTCGATGCAGGTTCTTCGACGGCCCCCACAGTTCAAGGGCCGGCGTGACGCCCGCCGCATCGCCGACCTCCAGGATGGCCCGATATCGTTCGGCCACTTTCGCCAGGTCCAGCAAGGGCTCGCCCGTCGCGCCGACAGGCGGAGCGGCGATCCGCTTGCCGCCGATCTGCGACAAGAGGTCCATCTCGCGTTTGATCTGCTCGATGGCGGCATCCCGCCTGGCGTCGTCATCGACAATCCACTGCGTAAACGAGATCGCCCCTTCCACCGTCAGGCCGTGGTCCTCGATTCGCTTGCGGATCTCCGCGAGCGTGCCGCCTGCCTTGACGTACTCCTGAATCGTCGAAACCCAGGGCTCAATCGCGTCATATCCCGCCTCCGCGGCGACGTCGATTTCCCTCTCCAGACCGAGCTTTTGGCCCCGGATCGTGCTGGTGTTCAGACCGTATCGGAAGGTGCGCAATCCTGCGGAATTGCCCGCGTGCGAATCCCCGGCGGTCCCGGCCAGCAAGATTGCCCCAAAGGTCGTTGCGGAACCGGCCACGAAGCGCCGACGGGAAAGACGATCTTGCCCCATTTTCTGTCCCTCGTTCCCCTATGCCGGCGAGCCGAGTTGCTGTTCGATCTCGCCAAGCTTTTCCTTCAGAAGATCCGGAGTTTTCGCTTCGACGTTCAGCCGCAACAGGGGTTCCGTGTTGCTCGGCCGGCAGTTAAACCACCAGTCCTTGAAATCGACCGTCACGCCGTCGAGGTGGTCGATCTTGCCCTCGCTATAACGGCGGGCAAGTTCCTCCATCCTCAGTTCCTTGTTGTCCACGCGGAAATTTTTCTCACCACTGTTGGAGTAGCGTTTCAACGGCCGGACCAGCTCGCTCATGGGCTTGTTCTTCTCGTCCACCACGTTGAGCGCGTGCATCAACATGATGGCGGCCGAATCCGCGTAGAAATTCTGCTCGAAATAGAAGTGGCCGGAGAGCTCGCCGCCGAAGACCGCGTGTGTGTCGCGCAACGCCTTTTTCATGTAGGAATGTCCGACGCGCTCCCGACGCGGGGTCCCACCGTACTTGATGATCTCTTCCATCACAACCCGGCTGCTTCGCAGGTCATACACAATCGCCGACTTCGGCTTCTTTTCGAGGAAGTACGGCACGAGCAGCGCCGTCAGCAGATCGCACGGGATCGTCTCGCCGTTCTCATCGACCATCATCATGCGGTCGGCGTCGCCGTCGAAGCAGATGCCGAAATCGCAGTTCTCCTTCTTCACCGTCGTCTTGAGCTGGGCAAGGTTCTTTTCCTTCAGCGGATCGGGGTCGTGCTTGAACTTGCCCGTGTGCTCGAAGTTGATCGCGACCACCTCGACCGGGACATCGGCCAGCAGGATGGGAATCGCCTTACCCGCCATCCCGTTCGAGGCGTCGATGGCGATCTTCTTCCGCTTGAGATTGGGCCGGAGGAACTGCAGGACGTGCTTTTTGTAGTCGGGCCACAGGTCTCGCTGCTCGAGCCGACCCGTCGGATTGCCCTTCGTGTGCGGCAGCGCGGTGGCCATGTGTTTGATCTCTTTGAGGCCAGTATCGACGCCGATGGGAATCGCCCCCCTGCCGGAGATCTTGAAGCCGTTGTATTTGGCGGGGTTGTGGGAGGCTGTCACCTGGATGCCTCCGCAGGTGCCCAGGAAATTCACGGCGAAGTAGATCTGCGGCGTATCGATCATGCCGATATCGATCACGCCGGCGCCCGCCGAGCGGATGCCCTCGATCAGGGCCTGCGCCAGCGGCTCGCTGTGCGTCCGCATATCCCGGCTGACAATCAGGGATTGCGCCTCGCGCAGTCCCCGCTCATATCCCTTGATCAGCGAGGGCAGGAACCGGGCGGTCGCCTGGCCGATCTTCCACGCATCCTCCTCACACAGATCGTCCGGGTAGACACCCCGAATGTCGTACGCCTTGAAAATCTCCGGATTCATCGAGATCACTCCTTTGGTCGTTCTAAAACCCTATACCAGAAAGTCGTTATTCTCACATTCCCAGAGCCATCTGTCAACTGTGCGATTTGGCTTGTGTCTTCCCCTGTTCCGTGATAGCATTCGCCCGCGCACTCGATCCCGACCGGGATTCGGGCGGAGTCACCGGTATCGTCTGTCGGTCGCAACCGCTGAAGCCAAGAACGGAGGTGAAGAATGAAGAAACCATGGATTGTCGTCGCAACCCTCGCTGTCGTGGTTGTCGTGGCGGTCATGGTCATTCGCCGTTTCCGGAGCGTTCCGGTCTCGCCGCCTCCCGCGGCGCCGCAGACGGCGGGCGAACGAGCCGAGCCGCTGGAGGCAGTGGCATTCGACATGCAGTATCGCGGCCTGACCGAACCGGACGATCCACTCGGCTACCGCTCGTTCTGGGGATTCGGAGGAGGAGGGGAGACCGAGTCCCCCTTCGTCCAGGCCGTGAAGCAGCGGGTCCAGGATTACGACACAGTGTACAACGCCCTCCTGCCCAACGCTCCATGGTCGGTCGTAGAACTGAAGGACAAGAAGCCCGTCGCGCTGTACTTCGACCTCGACGGCGACGGCAAGTTGGCGGACAACGAGAAGATCCTCCCCACGCTGTCGTCGAACCCCCGGCCAAGCCACGAGTTCGCATTCGTGACGCCGGACTTCACGATCCGCAAGGAGGACGGGCGGGAGATCCCCTTCCGCGTCATGCTGGTCGCCAATTTGTGGGGTGGCGAACGGATGAACTACATGTGGAGCCCCTGCTGCGTCCTGGAAGGCCAGGCGACCTTCGGACGCGAGCCGATGCGGCTGTTCCTCTACGGACAGGGATTCACCGGCTCGTTCACCACGTTCGGGCAGTGTTCGTTCACGTTCGTTCCCGCCGGGCAGAAGATCGAGGGGTACGTGCCTCGCACGACGTTGAGCAGCCTGATCTGCCATGATGGGGCGTTCTATCGTCTCGCGTTCGCCGGTTCTCACGAAAGCAACAAGACGCTCCGCCTGACGCTCCAGAAGGACACCTCGCCCACCGGTCAGGTGGCGTTGCAGCTCAAGGGCAAGGACGCGATCAAGACCCGTCTGGCCAATGCGACGATCAACGGGGCGACGGACAACTCCATCCAGTTCAACACGTACAACGCCCAGTCGGCCCTGCCCGTCGGCGACTACAAACTCTCGTCGGGCTCCGCCCTCTATGGCGTCGAGAGCGACGACCAGTGGCAGGCGAACTTCAGCGAGGGCCCGGCCTTCGCAGTCGCAAAAGACCAGACAACCGGTATCGATCTCGGCGAGCTGACGCTCTCCGTCAAGTCGGTCGCGGAACAGGACCGATATCGAAACGACGTGAAGGAGAAAGCAGTCTACGCGAAGGGCACGTCGATCTACCTGTCGCCGCAGATCAAGGGCAAGGCCAGCGAGGTCTACTCGCGATTCTCGCAGAAGCAGGCCGAGAGCAATCCATGGGCCGATGTCAAACCCCACGTGTCGATCCTCGACGCCGACGGCAAAGAGGTGGCCTCGGCCGACATGGAGTATGGCTGAGGCGGCAACTGCGGGTTCTCGTGGCGAGGACCAGAAGACAAGCCGGGCAAATACACCGTCGTAATGACCCAGGAGACCGGACCGCTCGCAGGCAAGATCGAAGGCAAGCTCGAACTGACCATCGAGTGAGTCTTGATTGAACCTGGCTCGATTCCCGACTCGACAAGATGGCGGTTATCGGATAGACTCCGGCCAATCGTTGGAAAGGCTGTGCGATGTTCCGAGTCTGGACGATAGGCATTGCCCTGGGGATCAGTGTTCAGATCGCCCCATTCGCTCTCTCGGCGATACCCGGTGTCCGCGCAGAAGCGGCCCGGAAATGCTATACAGTCCAAGTCCTGGCGGCGCCGATCGAGAACAAGCCGGCGATGCTCTCGGTCTATGAATCGCTGCGAGACAAGGGATGTTTGGTCTACTACTATCCCAAGCGTGTGGGCGAGCGGCAGTACCTGCGTCTGCGAGCCGGGGTCTTCGAGAGCCAGGACAGGGCAAGAGAGCACGCGGAGGCACTGAAAAATGAGGGGTTCGCTCCCTTCGTGGCCGAGGCCGAGGTCGCAGTAACCCGTTTCAAGGATGAGTTCAACATCGTGACAACGCCGAGCGGCATCTGGCTCGTGACCAATAGCTCGGCGAGAGAATTATACGCACCTGCCCAGGGCCTGATCGACCGAAGGCACACAACGCCTCAGATCGCTCCGGACGGCGCCGTCATCGTGTTCTACACCGCCGGCCAAATCGTGAAGGTGACGCTCCACACGGGAGATCCCCAGATCCTTGCGGAGACTACACCCGAGGAGAATCTGTTCCACAGCATCGTGCAATGGTCGCCCGACGGCCGATACCTCGCCTATCTGGACGCCGTGGAATGGGAGCTTCCAACAAGACTCTGGATCATGCGGCCCGATGGGACCGAAAAACGCTGCCTGATCGGCGACGCAACCACCCAGACCAAGGTCAAATCTTTTCAATGGCACCCGGACAAAGACCGGATCTTCTGTGTGGTCGGCCCCACCTATGGGACCGTCTCGCTCGGCGGCAGCCTGTGCCATATCACCCTCGATGGCGTGCGTCGGACGCTTGTAGAGGCGTCCGCTGATTCCGGGATTGAGGTCCTTCCCGATTTCCGCATCGCGGACAGCCTTCTGCACTACCGAACCGTCCAGCACGACCCCGACGGCAGTGAATTCCAATATGCCTCCCACCAGCGAGCGATCGGCGAGTTCGATTGACGATCGACCTTGCACGGAAGCGTCGGCCGTGGTATCTGTGGTCCATGGCCTCGCCGAACCCATCGTATTCGGATTGGTTGGTTGCCTATCGCGAGAGATCGCAAGGTGATCTGGGCCGCTTTCGCAGTCTGGAATCACGCTGGTCATGGACCCGATTGGTCGTTTTTGTCGGAGGCCTGATCGCAGTGGTTCTCCTGCGACACAACGTGCCGATCGCCGCCGGAGTGGGAATCACTAGCCTTGGGGCATTCGCAGGGGCCGTCCTGCGACATGCGAAGTGGCAAGACAAACGTGCATTCACCGAGCGGGTCCTGGTCGTCGCGGGCGAATCTCTGCACGCAAGTACGCAACGCGATTGCTCCGCCCGTTCCTGGGAACGCCCACAGGATTCGAAAGAATTCCCTGCATCCCTTCCGCAAGTCATCGATCCCGGTCCCACGTGGCCGTTGACCGATCAGGAGCGTGACGATCTCGATCTGTACGGCCCGCCCGTGGGCGTCTTCGGCCTGCTGAATCGGACCTCGACCGTGTTGGGCACGCGGCGGCTGCGCGATATCCTGGACTCGCCGAACCTGTCGGCCGAGCACATCCGTCAACGGCAGGAGGCCGTCCGCTGGCTGACACAACATCCCGAGCAGCGTCTGGAGATGATGGCTGCGCTCGTGTTGCTGCGCCGCCATGGCGGACGCCTCGATCTATTCGTTCAGCTCCTCCACACAACGAAACGTCCACCAAAGTCGCGAGTGTCCTGGGCCATCCGGCTCTGGTCCGTCGTCAGCAGCCTGGCCTTCCTCGCAGGCGTATTGGGCATCGCCAACGGGCAGTATGCGTGGATCACTCCGCTCGAGGTCCTGCTGCTGGCAAACATCACGATCCTGATTGTCGCGAGGCCCTTGTTTCGCAGACTTCAGGCAGTCGTATCGCCCTGGACGATCCTGACATCGACCCTCAGCCATTTTCGCGTGATCTCCCAGAATGGCGAACAGGATCTGCCCGGCGAAACACAATTGGGCATCCTGAAAGGACATTTTCAGGACGTGATACACAATGCCCATATTCCCTCGCTCTGCGAGTGGTTGCAGTGGGCCGGCCTGCACGGCTTAGTGCGCGGCGTTCTCAATCTCCTGATGTTCTTCGACCTGCACATCGCCGAGACGGCGTTGGAGCGGATCGTGCCTCACCGCGACACGCTCCTGCACGGCCTGTCGGCCATGGCGGAACTGGACGCCCTGTGCAGCCTGGCTTGTTTCTCCGCTGAACTGCCGGTCGCCTGCTGGCCACAGCCGGGCGAGGACAGGACACTCTGCATCGAAGAGGGTAGCCACCCGCTCATCCCGCAGCAGAATGTCACGCCCAACAGCATCGATTTGAACCACGACGTCAGCACTTGGGTGGTCACAGGTCCGAATGCGGCAGGCAAGAGCACCTTCTTGCGAATGGTGGGAGTCAATGTCCTCCTTGCGCAAATCGGCGCCGCGGCGGCGGCCAGGCAAATGACATGGTCGCCCGTTCGCCTGCTCACCGACGTTCGCATCCGCGACGATCTGGCTCACAACGAGAGCTACTTCCTCTCGGAGGTTCGCCGATTGCGACGCTTGGTTCTGGACGACGAAGCCGATGCGCCGTTGCTCGGGTTGATCGACGAGCCCTTCCGTGGCACAAACTCTGTGGAACGAGCCGCCGCAGGCGTCGCCCTTTTGGAGCACTTCATGGCGTCGAAGAATCTGTTCCTGATCGCCACGCACGAGGAACTGTTGGCCCGAACCGCCGCGAACTGCGCATCGGCCCGGAACTTCCATTTTCAGGAGCATCTGCGCGACGGCGGCATCGCGTTTGATTACCTGCTTCGCCCGGGTCCGGCCCAGACGAAGACGGCGCTGCGCATCCTGGAGCAGGAGGGCTATCCGCCAGTCCTGCTCGAGCGGGCGAGGCGTCTGATGACAGACACTGCCCAGACCGGAGAACAAGACTGATACGGAGGCGCCTATGTGGCCACGAATCGGACCGATTGCCACGTACGGGGTCATGTACCTGGTCGGAATCCTGCTGCATTTTGTACTGAGCCGGCGGGTCGCCCGACGCTATGGATTGAAGACCCGCGTGTGGCTGACCGTGAGCATCTGCTACCTGTTCGGCATGATCGTCGGCGCCAAGATGCTATACGACGTCCGAAGCGGGCATTTGACCTTTTCTTCGCTGCTGCAGGCAGAACACTGGACCAGCGGCGGCCTGTGGGGCGGCCTGCTGGCATATTTCGCACTGGCGGTTCCGCTTGCCCTGCTGCTCTCGCGACGCAAGGCGTCGGCTCTGGACCTGGTCGCTGTGACAATCCCGATCCCCTGGATTGCGGCCAAGCTGGGCTGTTTCTTGAACGGGTGCTGCTACGGCCGGCCTTGCTCGCTGCCTTGGGCCGTGACCTTCCCCGACGGCGCACGCGGTGCGCCCCCGGGCGTTCCGGTCCATCCCACGCAGCTCTACGAAACGGCCCTCATGCTCGCCATGCTCCTGTTATTCGCATGGCTCCGGGCGGACCGCTGGCAGGGTACGAAGCTGCTCTGGTTCCTTGTTGTCTACGGCCTGGGCCGCGCCGCCACGGATTTTCTCCGGGGCGACACGGAAGGCCTTCTGTACCTCGGGCTGATGAGTCTAACACAGTGGCTGTGTCTCATCGCTGCGGCAGGTGCGTCGGTCGCATTAGCCCTGCTCTCTCGCCGGCCCCGGCGAACCGTGGAATCGACTGGCTGAGCCGCACCATCACGGGCTCACTGCGGCAGACCGTGCTCCGCGAGATACTTTCGCAAGGGACACCGACAGAAGACCGAGTACCCAAACGGCACGGCAAAACCGCAATTGCGGCCGCAGTCGTCCCGACACTCGACGAGATCGGCGCCGCCCAGGTAGTGAATGCGAATGTGTCTCTCGACGCCTGGGTCGCAACATTCCTTTTGCCAGGGACACTGTACCGTGCTGACGATCCTCCGGATCTCGGCCTCATGCTCCACTGGTACTTTCATGGTCTGACTCCTCCAAGTCAGTACCGCCTTTCATCTATGTAAAGTATAGCACAGAAATGGCCAAGTCCGAATGAACAGGGAATTGCCGCAGTCCGGTATGACCGGGGTTTGGGGGCCGATGCGGCGATCCGTCAGAACGGGTATTCGTAAGCGCCCATGTCCGGGCCGGTCCCGACGGGACGCGGAGTACCGTCGCAGTCCGCTTCGGGGGCCTCGTTCGGGTCGGCCGAGTCGATGGCAGGCGAGGCCGCGAGCAGGTGGAAATCGAGGTTCTCCGCGTCGACGAAGAGCGGGTCGGCGTCGAGGTTCCCTTCGCCCCAGACGACGGTCGATTGCGAACCGGAGACGGAGACGCCTTCGCGACCTCCTTCGATGTCGCTGTGCGAAATCGCAATGTGCGAACCGCGGTCAGCCAGCGTCGTATTCGAGCTGTCCGCCAGGGTGATCGACTGGGAGCACCCCCAGATGATGCAGTTGACGACGGTGGCGGTTCCGCCGCCGGGATTGAGGTAATACGGGGCGTCCCAGCGTCCCAGATCGAACAGCCGTAAACCCCGTCCGCAGCCGACAATCGTGTTGTTCAGCAGGTAGGCGGTGTTCGAGTTCTCGATGGCGATGCCGCCGCTGGCGCAATCGACGATGACGTTGTTGATCACCATGGGCGAGCCCTTGTCCCGCATGACCATGCCGTGATCGTCGGTCCCGACGATGAGATTGCCAACGATGACGGCTGAGCAGCGAGTCGGATTGATCGTGTCATCGTGCTCCGGGTACCAGAAAACGTTGTGGCGGATCAGCGGCGCCGGCGTGCTCTCGCCCCACAGATCGACATCGTCATTGTCACCCCGCTTGCCGGTGAAGTAGCAGTCCTCGACCAGCACGTACGAATACCGCGTGTGGACGCCCTGTCCAATACGGAGAAACTCACAGCTCCGGATGGACGCGGTCGCTTCGCCCGGATGGTTCGGATCGTCCGAAATCACCGCGAGGGCGTCACCTTCGGCGTCCTTTCCCCCATCGGGGAGCTTTTGGAACGTACAGTCGTTGACGTCGAGGTGGCAGGCCAGAACGACAATCGCCTCGTGATAGTCCCTCGGCCCCGATTTGTAGTAGTCTTGGTGTTCCCCCTCGCTGTCGGC
>CAZDTD010000042.1:0-18399 GCA_964507995.1 uncultured Pirellulales bacterium
CGTTCGGCTCCAGCGGGCAGACGAATCCGAAGCCCTTCGGGTTCGACCGGAACACACCGGTAACCTGCGCCGCCATCGCAGGCAGCGAGATGACGTTCCCCGAGCCGAGAACGACGCGGCCCGCCCGGCGCAGATCCTCGAACGCGGTCTTGAACTCGGCATACGCGTCGTCTGCGACCCCCAGCGCCCTGGCCAGTTGAGCCAGCTTGAGCGGCTGGTATTCCCGGCGTTTGAGGAACTTCACGATTCGGTCTTTGTAGATTTGAGGCATCCGTGCTCTCCCACAATCATGTCGGCACAAAAAAACAGCACCCTGTCAGACTCGTGTCGACCGGGTGCTGTGGTCTTGCGTCATTGCCGCCATTGTCGTACGGCCCAAAGAGAGTGACCCGAGATGGTTCCAGGTCAGGCTTTCTGCTTTGCCTTCAAGGCATTGAGCTTCTTGGCCAGGCGGGACTTTTTTCTCGCAGCAGTCTTCTTGTGCATCGTGCTCGTGGACGCCACCTTGTCCAGCTTCTTCGTGAGCTCTCTGAACTGCTCCTGGGCGGTCGTTGCGTTGCCCTCTGCGAGCGTCGCTTCGAAATGCTTGATCTGGCTCTTCACCTGGCTCTTGCGCGAGCGGTTGAGCGTCCGCTTCTTCGCGTTCTGTCTGACTCTCTTTTTTGCCGATATCGAGTGTGCCACTTTGGTCTCCTGTACAGCGATATTTCAAACACTATTTACCGAGAGGTTGGTTCCTACATTGCCTCGGGCGTCTGCGTCGCAGGGCCGGCCTTATCCTGCCTTGCCCGCAGCCTATCGACTCTCTCACCGACGTCCTTATACGAAAAATCGAGCTGGGCGATCCGGCGATAGACATCCAGCGCCTTTTCATTGTCGCCCTGCTCTTCATACGCACGCGCCAGATTATACCGCAACTCCTTGGCGACTGCATCATCTTTTATTTCATACGCCTCGATGGCATGGGTGAACACATCGACCGCGTCAGCATACCAGCCCTTCATCAGGAAGCAATACCCGACCTTGTCCATGGCCGAGATCTTGCGCCGCGGGTCCTTCTGGGCCTCCTGGAAGAGCGGAATCGCTTCATTATACCGCTGATTCTGCATCAGACGCAACGCATATTCGTACTTGTGGGCCGGGTCGGTAGGATAGTTCTCCACACACAGGCGGTAGTGCGTCATCTCCGTGTCGTTCAGCGTAGCCGTCAGGTCCGCCATTCGCTCTTTCGCTTCGCTGTCCTGCGGCTTGGCTTCAAGCTGCTTGCGGGCCTCACGGAGCTTCCGACGGACCTGCCGCATCCTGAGCAGGCCGGCCCGTTCCTGGAAGCTGAACTCATGTCGGCGGACGTAGGCGCCTTCCAGCAACCGGATCGCCTCGTTCTCGGAGTTGTCGGCCTCCAGATCGGCCAAGGCCTCGGCCAGCGTGAAGATATTCTTGGGCAGGTCCGGCTCGTGAGCATACGCCTTGCGGGCATCCTCCACAGCCGAAAGCCGGTAGTCCTCGGTCTTGATGACCCGGTCCTGGGCGTACAATTTGGCCTGGGTCTCCTGGTCCTTGATGGACTGGCGGAAATCACCCTCGACCGTGTAGTTGCCCTTGGCCATGGTCAGCTCGGCCGAGAGGTTCTTGAACTCGTCCGCCAGCTCCTTGCTCTCCGGCTTGAGCCGATACGCCCGCTGGCAGGCTGCCACTGCTTTGTCGTACTGCCCCAGTGTTTTGTAGGAGTCTTTCAACAGCAAATACGTCTGTAAAGAGGGCTTCTCGATGGCGTTGTTCGTCTGGAAGATCAGATTGGCAATCCAGTGGGCGGTCCTCGTGTAGCCGCCTTCAATGGCCGCCTTCAGCATCGCCTCGGCATAGGAGAGGTTGTCCGGGTCCTTAACAAACAGATATTCGGCATTGAGCATCTGCTCCAGGGGGGTCTTGCCCCGCATCCGCTTGACCTTCTCCATCATGGAGGGTTTCTTGCCGCCCTTGCCGCGTCTCTGGAATCCCAGCTCGCAAAGCGGCAAATGGCCTTCTTCCAGGGCGTCGGGGGCCCGGGTCAGGCCGTTGATGTACATATCGATCGCATAGTCGTATTGCTTGCCCTCGGCGGCCTTGCGAGCGTTGGCGAAGAACGACTTGGCCTCCGCCATTCGCTGTTCGTTTGCTGTCTGCGTCAAGGCCGCCTCCCGACGAGCCTCGGGGTCTCCCTCGACATCGGTCGCCTGCTCATCTCGCTTGGGCTGCTTGTGGCGCCGGGCAGAGGATTTGCCCTTGTCGCCGGCGGCCCGAGGTCCTTTGACGCCGAAGGCGAGCTTCGCCCGCAACTGCTTCAGCGCATGCACCAACTCCTCGTCGTGAGGGTTCAGACGCACGGCCCGCTGGCAAGCCGCGGCCGCCCGTTGAATCTGCCCGATGGCGGCGTACGCGTCTCGCAGGACCGTGTACAGGGCAACCGACGGCTTGGCCGCGTTGTTGTTGGCCAGGAAAACCAAATCGGCGATCCACTTGGCCGCCTCGCGATACCCCCCTGCGACCGCCGCAGCAAGAAGGGCTTCCCCGTAGGCCAGATGCTCCGGATCCATCGCGAGCAGGTACTCGGCGTTGAGCATCTTCTCCAGGGGCGTGCCGCCTGATGTGAGTCGGCGGTTCACCTCTTCGGGTGAGGGCTTGGCCCCCCCGCGATCCTGCCTCTGAAGCGACAGGACGCGAAGCTCAATGTGCCCCTCCGCAACATCGTCCGGCGCGAGCCGAAGACCATCCAAGTAGGCTTCGATAGCCCCGTCGAGGTCTCCTGCCTCAGACCTCTGCCGGGCCCGTTCGAAGTGGCCCTTGGCTTGCGACTGTACGTGAGCATCCGGATCAGCCATAACGTCGTTAAGTGATTGCCCTTCCAAATGATGTATCTGTCGTTATGGTAGCTATCGGCACGAATTTGTCAACGAATAAATGCTTGTATAGGACCCGAGGGCGCGTTATAAGGACGCAGAATCAGCCGCAACGCCATGCAGGCCCGGCTGGGTTTCCAGTTTATGGTCAGGGTTCTGCTGATGGGCTTGATTCTCCATTTTGCAGTAACCCACAGTGTATTCCGGAGAACTTTTTCATGAGGACAGCCCTCGAACAGTACGATCCGCAGATCTATGAGTTGATACGCCAGGAGGAAGCCCGCCAGAGCGGCTCCATCCGCCTGATTCCATCGGAGAATTACGTTTCCCAGGCCGTGATGGCGGCCACGTCGAGTTGCCTGACGAACAAATACGCCGAAGGTTACCCGGGCAAACGATACTACGAAGGCCAGCAGGTCACCGACCTGATTGAGACCGTCGCTCGCGAGCGGGCCAAGAAGGTCTTCAAGGCCGACCATGCGAACGTCCAGCCGTATTCCGGTTCCGTAGCGAATCTGGCCGCGTACGCCGCCTTGATCCAGCCTCACGACACGATCATGGGCATGTCGCTGGTCCACGGCGGACACCTGACCCACGGCTGGAAGGTCTCCATGACCAGCAAGATCTTCAATTCGGTCTCCTATGAGATCAACACGCAGACCGGCCGGCTCGACTACGACCTGATCCGCGACATGGCCAAAAAGCACAGGCCGAAAATCATCATTTCCGGTGCCACAGCCTACCCTCGCATGATCGATTTCGAGGCCTTCGGCGAAATCGCCAAGGAGGTTGGGGCGTATCTGGTCAGCGACATTGCTCACATTGCCGGTCTGGTTGTCGCAGGGATACACCAGAGCCCCGTGCCGTATGCCGACATCGTTTCGACAACGACCCATAAAACGCTGCGAGGCCCCCGCGGCGGCATGCTCCTGTGCAAGGCCGAGCATGCGGACAAGGTGGACAAAGCCGTCTTCCCCGGCCTGCAAGGCGGGCCGCACATGCACACCATGACCGCGATCGCGGTGGCGCTGGCCGAGGCGGATACGCCGGAATTCGTGGCCTATGCCAAGCAGATCGTCGCCAACGCCAAGGCCATGGCCGAGAGGCTGATGGAACACGGCTTCAACCTCGTTTCCGGCGGGACCGACAACCACCTGATGTTAATCGACCTGCGGAATAAAGGTTTCCCCGGCAAGAAGTTCGCCAAGGCATTGGATCGGGCCCGAATCGTGACGAACTACAACACAATTCCGGGCGACCCTGCCCCGCCGTTCAATCCGAGCGGCCTGCGGCTGGGAACGCCCGCCATGACCACTCGCGGCATGAAGGAGCCCGAGGCCCGTCAGATCGCCGATTTCATCCATCGCGTCGCCGAGAACATCGACAAGGAATCCGTGATCGAAGAGGTCGGCAAAGAGGTGCTGCTGTTGTGTTCGCAGTTCCCCGTGCCGGAGCACTTCATCATTCCGAATCACAAGAACGGCGTCCGTCCATAATCGTCGGCCCTCCCCGGGCGATGCCGCCTCACAGCCAGGCATCGCCCGGGCGGCGTCGAACGCGGTGAGAAGACAGCCAATCCAGGGAAGCGATATGGGGTCGAAACGCTTGGCTACTGCCATTCTCGGCCTGAACACCACAGGACGGCGGATGCTCAACGCAGCGAGGGCAACGGGACTGTTTCAGATCCAAGCCCTGGCGGACCTGGACCAGCAGAAGGTGGAGAAAGCCGCTGTCGAGCACGGCTGCCAGGCCTATACCGACTACCGCCAGTTGATTGTCCAGAACCAGTTCGACTGTCTCCTGGTCGCCGCTGAGACCCACACTTGCGACGACCAGATCAAAGCTGCCATCCAGAGGAAATGCAACGTTCTGAAGGCGACACCGCCCGCGAGGACTTTTGCCGAAACCCTGGAATACATCCGGTTGGCCCAGGGGGAAGACGTACAATTCGCCGTTGCAAACCTCGGGCGGTTCAAAACGGCTTACATCACCGCGGCAGACGTGATTTCGCAGGGCCGGCTTGGGAATATCTTCCTGGTCGCGGGTTCCTGTACGTTCACCAGCGAGGATCGGCCTTCCTGGCAGGTCGATCCGCAGGTCGCAGGCGGTGGCATCCTGTTGTATGACTGCTACCAGGTCCTGGACCAGATTCTCTGGAACTTTCCTCTGCCGGCGCAGGTCTATGCCCTTAAGACGAACCATGCCCCGGACAAACAACAGCGGCTGTGCCTGACGGAAGACACCGCGGTGGTTGCCATGCGGTTCAACGACGCGTTCATGGGCAGTCTTGTGGCCACGCGAAGCAACGGAGTCGGAGCCACCGTTGCCGCGATTGAAATCCACGGCAAGGAGGGAAGACTCGCCGTGACGGACACGGAGGTCGTTCTCACGACACGCGACGGTCAGGACGACCAGAGATGGCAGTACCGAGAGGATGAACAAGTCGTCATGGGGCGGTTGCTCGAGAGCTTCGCGAAAAGCCTGCAGAGCCCGGAGGAACACAAGTTCCCCGGCGGCGGCGCCGAGAGTCTCAAGAACATGGCCGTGCTGGAATCAGCCTATCTTTCGGCAAGGACTGGTTTTCCGGAGGAACCGGCGCGCGTCCTCCAGATGGCGGGCCCGCTGATTTCCGCAACGACAACCGTTTGACGCCGGCCCTCGCGGGCGTTACTCTTCCTTTGTCGACGCCTGGCAGCACGGGTGGCACGACGCGATGTCAAGGAATCGTTCACTCGCTTATGGAGGTCTGATCTATGAAGAACGTGGTCTATGCCGGAATCATCGGCGTGTGCATTCTCGTGGCAGTGATCGCATTCATGAGAAAGCGAGGCGGTCCCTCGGGTATAGACGCTCTTTCCGACACCGAGATGACGTGGGTGAAGTGCGTCCAATGCAGCCAGGGGTATGAAATGCCTCTCAAGCAGTATCTCGAAGAGGCTCGCGCGAAGGCCACAATGAGTCCTGCGGGGATGCCGATCACCCTTCCGATCACGTGCAAACTCTGCGGCAAGGATGGGATCTTCCGTGGGTTCAAATGCCCGAAGTGCGGCGAGATCTTCCGCGCCGGCTCCGTCCCCAACGACCTCGAGGATCGCTGTCCCAAGTGCAAGTTCAGCGCGATGGAAGCCAAGCGGGAAGCCAACAAGGCCAAGGCTCAACAGGGTGGTTGACCTCCCGCCGGACGACGTGAATCTGAGAAGCCGGCCTCGCAATGCGCGGGCCGGCTTTTACTTTGTCCCCCACGACTCGTCAATCTGCGTGTTGACGCGGTCCCTGGTCCGGCTCAGTGGTTCCAGGATGTTCTTGTCATATTCCTCCCGGCCCGTCTTCAGGCCGGTCATGTCGGCATACCGGCGAGCGATCTTCTCCTCCAGATACGCGATACGGCTCTCCGGATTCGGGTGCGTCGAGAAGAACTCGACAGGCCGGATCGTCTGAAGCTCCTCAAGAATCTTCATCGTTTCGACCATGCCGTTGGGGTCGTAGCCGGCCTGGGTCATATACGACAGTCCAGTGATATCCGCATCCTGCTCGTCCTCCCGGCTGTACTGCAGGGATAACGTGGCCGCGACGAAACCCGCCCCGACACCCGCCGAGCGTGAATCAGCGCCAACCTGCACCGCAGCCACAACCGCCGCCATGCCGATTTGCCGACTGATGGCCGCCATCGTATCCCTGGCGACAACGTGACCGGTCTCGTGAGCCAGCACGGCGGCCAACTGGGCCTCGGTCTTCAACTCCGCCAGAAGCCCTCTGGTGATATAGACATAACCGCCGGGCAACGCCAGCGCGTTGGTCATTTTGTCATCCACGGCAACGTAGGAATACGAAAGGTCCGGCCGGTGACAAACCCTCGCAATCCCCTGGCCAATCCGATTCACGTAGTTCTGAAGGTTCTCGTCTGGAATCCGCCCGCCCAACGCCTTTTCGATCTCCGGAGCGTACTTGCGACCCAGAGCGACGTCCTTCTCGGGCGAGAAGAACATCATCTCCTCTTCTCCAGTAGCGGGATTGACCGCACACCCCGACAGCAGCGTCAGTATGAAGCCCAGGTACAGTACGATCCAAGCTGTTCTTTTTTTCACGACAAAACGCTCCCGGACGGACAAATTCCCCTTGAATGCCCAATCTTGTACCATTATAGTACTGGCTTTGCCCTGATGGTAGAAAAAACGATGGTTCAATCCGAGTCCTGTGAAGGTTGTAGTCACGCCCACGACTGCAAAAAGGTCTACGAGCACCTCGGCAGTACGGACGGTCCGCCGATCACTCGCGAGGTGTTGATTGCCTTCCTGCTGCCGATCCTGGTATTCACGGCGGCGCTCGGGGGATTCGGATGGCTCTTGAAAGACGCAACGGCCAAGTCGTACCAGACGCCTCTGACGCTGGTCCTGGCCTTGGCTGCTACCACGGGGGTGATGGGGGTCGTGCGTTGGGTGGCACGGTCTCATCGAAAGAAGTGATTTTCGGAACTGTTGGTATGACCACAGCAACACAAGACAGCCGCTCTTTCGCCGGAGGTGTCCATCCACCGGAGGGCAAACATCTCACCGAGGATCGGGGAATCGAACCCGGGCCTGCGGCGAAAGAGCTTGCCATACTTCTGAGTCAGCATATCGGGGCGCCGGCCCAGGCCACCGTCAAAAAAGGCGACGTCGTCGCCGCCGGCCAGCAGATCGGCGAATGCAAGGCGTTCGTCTGTGCGCCGGTGCACACACCGGTCGCCGGCAAGGTCAAGGACGTGGTCCTGCTGCCACATGTGGTCCTCGGACGCACCCTGGGCGTGATCGTTGAGCCGGAATCGACGATCCCGCCGACGAAGCCCGCATTCGAACGTCCTCAGGGTTTCGACCCGAACGCGTACACGTCGGAGCAGATCTGCAACGCGGTGCGTGACGCAGGGATCGTCGGCATGGGCGGCGCGGGCTTCCCGACCAGCGTCAAGATCCAGCCCGACACGAAGACGCCCAAGGAGACCCTGATCGTCAACGGCTGCGAGTGCGAGCCGTACATCACCTGCGATTACCGCGTCCTGCTCGAATGGACGGAGCAGGTCATCACCGGCGTGCAGCTCATCGCCAGGGCCTGCGGCGCCAAGAACGTCTACATCGCCATCGAGGACAACAAGCCCAAGGCCATCGAGCGAATGACCGCGACACTCCAGAAACTGAACCTGTCGACGGCCATCCGCGTCGTGCCTTTGAAGACCAAGTACCCCCAGGGCGGCGAACGACAGCTCATTCGGGCCGTCATCGAGAAGGTCGTGCCGACCGGCGGAATCCCGCCCATGATCGGCGTGGTCGTGAGCAACGTCGCCACGACGGCGGCCGTCGCCGACGCGGTCGTATGCGGCCGGCCTTTGACCCATCGCGCCGTCACCGTCACAGGCTTGGGCATCGCTCGACCCGGCAACTACTACGTGGCCCTCGGGACCCCCGTACAGACGCTGATCGACCACTGCGGCGGCATGACCAACGACGCAGTCAAGGTCGTTCTGGGCGGCCCCATGATGGGCATTGCCATCGCCGACCTGAGCACGCCGATCACCAAGACCGGCGGCGCCGTCATGGTCCTGACGAAACAGCAGATCGGCAAGGATCGGTTCGAGCAGCGACAGACCCCCTGTATCCGCTGCGGGCGATGCCTCCAGGCCTGCCCCGAGAACCTCAACCCGACGAAAATCGCTCACGCCGTGAAGAACAACCTCATGGACCTGGCCGAGAGCTACTTCATCAGCGCCTGTATCGAGTGCGGCTGTTGCAGCTATGTGTGCCCGGCAAACATCGACCTCAGCGGGTACATCAAGACGGGCAAGATTTTCCTCGCCCGCCGCAAGAAGAAAATGCCGAGCTGATAGACACCGTCGTCCCAGGGGATTCCGAGGATTCCATCGATGCCACAAGACATAACCGTTTCATTCGCTCCGCACATCCGAAAGCCGCTGTCGACACAGCGGGTCATGCTCGATGTCCTCATCGGGCTGATCCCGCTCGTGGTCGCTGCCGGCATCTACTTCCGCCTTCGTGGCCTGCTGCTCATCGGCGTCTGCGTCGTCTGGTGCGTGGCCACCGAATGGGTCTGCAACCTGATCCGCAGAAAACCCAACTCGCTCGGCGATCTCAGCGCTGTGGTCACAGGCGTGATTCTGGCCCTGTCGCTGCCGCCGGCCCTGCCCTTCTGGACAGCCGCCATCGGTTCGGTGATCGCGGTCGGAGTCGGCAAGATGGCCTTCGGCGGACTCGGGGCCAACGTCTTCAACCCCGCCATGGTCGGTCGGGCCTTTCTCACGGCCTCCTTCGGCATGCTGATGACGACCTGGACCGTGCCGGCGACCATCGACAACAATCTGCCTCAGGTCGGTCCGGAGAACGTCGTGGACGCCAGGACCCAGGCAACGCCCTTAGGCTGGAGCAAGATCGCCATCAAGGATGAAAACGGCGCCGACATCTACAACGAGCAGCAATTCCGTTGGACCATTACAGGCAACGTTCCCGGCTCGCTCGGCGAGACCAGCGTGATCGCTGTGTTGCTGGGCGGAGTCTGGCTTCTCATTCGCCGGACGATCGATCCGCATATCCCCCTCGCCGTGCTGCTCTCGGCGTTCGTCTTTGCCGGGATCGCGTACCTCGTGAATTCCGATGCTTACGTACAGCCTTTCTACCATCTGGCGAGCGGCGCGTTGTTGTTCGGTGCATTCTTCATCGCCACCGACCCGGTGACCGCCCCGCTGACACGTCGCGGCATGTGGCTATTCGGTCTGGGCGTCGGGGCGATCACGCTGCTGATTCGAATCGTCGGCAAGTATCCGGAAGGCTTCATGTTCGCCATCCTGGTCATGAACGGCCTGACGCCGCTGATCGACAAGTTGTTCCGGCGGGTGCCGGTGGGAGGGAAACCTCGTGTTGCATAGTCTGAAACGCTTCGCACAGGAGAGCTGGCTGCTGATCGCCTCATCACTGGTCTGCGGCCTGCTGCTGGCCGCGGCCAATGCCGCTCTCGGGCCAAAGATCGAACTGAACAAGGCCGCCAAACTCACCAACCTCGCCGTGGGTCTGCTGCCGGAGGCTAAGACGTTTGTCCCGCTCGACCCGGTCGAGATCAAAGCCCTCGACGGCAGGCCTGAATCCGCGGTCGTGTTCAAGGCCGTGGCGGACGACAATCTGGTCGGCTGGGTCTTCAAGATCGTCGGGTCCGGGTTTGCCGACAAAATCGAACTGGTCGCAGCCGTGGACGCATCGTTCCAGAAGCTCGCCGGTTACGACGTGTTGACCAGCAGCGAAACCGTAGGCTTCGGCGACCAGATCAAGGACACTTACTACCGCACACAGTTTGTCGGCGCGCCTACCGACCGGTTCAGTCTGGTCGGCACCGGCGCCGCCAAGCCGGAAGATATCGATTCAACCATCGTGGCCATCAGCGGCGCGACGATCACCAGCACGGCCGTCGTCCAGGCCATGAACCACTACCTGCCGCAATTCAAAGAACAGTTGGAAAAGAAAGGGCTGATCGGCAATGGCAGCAACCCTTGACGGACAAAATCCCTACGCGGAAGCCGTCGCCACAGGGCTCTGGCGGGAAATCCCGGTCTTCCGGATGCTCTTGGGCACGTGCCCGACCCTGGCCGTCACGGCCGCGGTCAAGCCGGCCCTGACGATGGGGCTTTGCGTGATCTTCGTGCTCGTGTGCAGCAACATCATGGTGAGCCTGATGCGCAAGGGCCTTCGCCCGCACGTGCGTATCCTGTTGTTCACCCTGACCATCGCGACGTTCGTGACGATCGCCGATTTGTTCCTCCGCGCGTACCAGCCAAGGATGAGCGAAGTGCTGGGCCCGTACGTCCCGCTGATCATCGTCAACTGCGTCATCATCTGGCGGGCCGAAGCGCGAGCCAGCAACAGCGGCGTCCTGCTGAGCATCGTGGATGGGCTCGCCATGGGCGTCGGATTCACGTTCGCCCTGTGCGTGCTGGCCACGATCCGCGAGATCCTCGGAACGGGCAAGCTCTTCGAGATCCAGGTCCTGCCCACCGCCTTCCCCGCCTGGGCGGCGATGGGCATGCCGGTCGGCGCGTTCCTCACGTTCGGGTTCGTGCTGGGATTCATCAACTTCATGAAGAAGAAACGAGCGTAGGAGGCCGACGATGGATCTGGTATACGCCCTGTTGACGGGCTTTGTTTCAGTCGTTCTCATCAACAACCTCGTGTTCACGAAGTTCCTCGGGATCTGCCCGTACATCGGAGTCTCCGGCCGGATCGACATGGCCTTCGGCATGGGCCTGGCCGTCACGTTCGTGATGACCCTCAGCGGCACGCTCACCTGGATGATCGACCACTGGCTGCTCATGCCCCTGGGCCTCGAAGTCGCGAGGTACGTCACCTTCATCATGGTGATCGCGGCCGCAGTGCAGTTGGTGGAGATGTACTTGAAGAAGTTCTTCCCGTCGCTCTATGAGAGCTTCGGCATCTTCCTGCCTCTGATCACGACGAACTGCGCCATTCTCGGTTTGTGCCTGTTCCTCGTCGTCTGGGGCACCAGCACGTTGATCGAAGCCGTGGTCCTGAGCTTCGGCGGCGGCATCGGCTTCACCCTCGCGATCTGTATCATGGCCGGCATTCGCGAGAACATGCAGATGGTCGATGTCCCGGAGGCGCTCCAGGGCGCGCCCATCACGTTGATTACGGCGGGGCTTCTGGCTCTGGCGTTTATGGGATTTGCAGGAATGATCTAATGATTGATTATCGATTATTGATTACGGATGATTGGGCGAACGCTATTGCTTCATTCCTTCCGAATCACCAACCGTCCCTCCTTCTTTTCCAATGGGACACCATCGGACTGGCCGGCTTGATTATGTTCGCGTTGGGAACGGCCTTCGCGATCGTCCTGCTGGTCGCCAGCGAGAAGCTCAAAGTCCCAGTGGACCCGCGTCTGACGCAGGTCTACGATGTGTTGCCGCACCTGGACTGCGGCGCCTGCGGCTACCCCGGCTGCAGCGGGTACGCCAAGGCCGTGATCGCCAATCCAGAACTGCTCGGTCGATGCGCGCCGGGCGGCGCCGAGGCCGCCAACAAGATCGCGACAGTCCTCAACCTGCAGATCAGCAACTCGGGTCCTGCACAGCGGCCCATCGTCCACTGCCGGGCTCACACGAACGACAAGACCTTCCACGGCCACTATCAGGGCCTGCCAAGCTGCACCTCGGCCAACGCGCTGGCCAACGTTCAAGCCTGCAAGTTCGGTTGCCTCGGATTCGGCGATTGCATCCGCGCGTGCAAATTCGACGCGCTCCACATTGTCGACGGCCTGGCCACAGTGGACTACGCCAAGTGCACCGGCTGCGGCGCCTGCTCGAAGGCCTGCCCTCGCAACCTGATCCAGATGGTCCCCTTCAGCCATGAGAACATGATGACCGTCGCGTGCAGCAGTCGCGAGAGCGGTAAGAACACGCGGGCCTTCTGCCAGGTCGGCTGTATCGGCTGCGGCCTGTGCGCCAAGCAGAGCGACGCCTTCAAGGTCGAGGACAACCTCGCCAGCCTGGACTACGCAAAATACGAGCCCAACGGCCAGAACGAGGCGGCCTACAACAAGTGCCCCACCGGCGTGATCGTCTACCGAGGCAAGTCCGCCCCCGAGCCGAGAGAGCCCAAGACCAAGCAACCCGCAGCGACAGGCACGGCTTGACGCGCGCCTCCCGCGTCGCGGATCCGAAGGCGTACGTTTGTTGTCGGCAGTCGGCGTCCCAGGCAATCGAACGTCCTGCGGCTGTGAATTGACGCCCGGCTCCGCGTCCATTAGAATGTATCTCGTGGTGTCACGACGACAGGTGGCGTCCTTCCGACAACAACATCTTCCATCAACGGTCGGACGAATTCGCGGCCTGTCTTGCACGGTTATGGACTGGAATCGATGCGGCAATGCGAATACTACTGACCAACGACGACGGGATCTTCGCCCCTGGTTTGGCGGCTCTCTACAGGAAGCTCATTGAGATCGGCGACGTGACCGTCGCGGCCCCCATGGACTGCTGGTCCGGCGCCAGCCACAGCATCACGTTCGCCGAGCCCCTGGCGTGCACGAAGGTGACCATCGCCGGCCTGTTCACCGGCTTCGGCGTGCGCGGTTCGCCCGCCGATTGCGTGAAGCTGGCCGTCATGCAACTGCTCGACAAATCCTTCGACCTCGTGGTCGCCGGAATCAACTGCGGGGCCAACGTGGGCATCAACGTCTACTACTCGGGCACCGTAGCGGCGGCCATGGAGGCGGCCTTCCTGCGAATCCCCTCGGCGGCGATCAGCGTGGCCGCCGAGAAGGAAACCGACTTCGACCAGGCGGCCAAGTATGGAATTGCGGCGCTCAAACGTCTGCTGCCTTTGCAGATCGGGGACGTGATGAACATCAACATCCCCCGGTTGTCTCTCGGCCGGCCTCGCGGCGTCCGCGTCGTGCCGCAGGCCACCTCGGGCTTCCACGAATACTACATCCCGCAGGGAAACACCGGCGACGAGATGACGTACCTCCTGGCCGGCGGAGCGCCCCGCCAGGAGAAGGAGCCCGCCGATACGATGACGTTGACCGAGGGCTACGTCACCGTGACGCCGCTGAAACCAGACATGACCGATCACAAAAAGACCCTCGCTCTGAAGACAAAGCTCGACGGCGAGCTGGGGCATGATGAAAAAGTGTGATTTCGGATGTGTGATTGCTGGTTTTTCGGTCTTCGAATCAACAATCACACATCAACAATCAAAAATTTCGTAGAGGTTCTACATGCCAGAGCAGAACGCAAGCCAGATCTGTATCGTGACGGTGACCGGCAGGGATCGCGTTGGCATCATCGCCAAGCTGGCCACCACCATGGCCAAGGCCAACATCAACATCGTGGACGTCAACCAGAAGATCATGGAAGACTATTTCGTGATGACGATGGCGGCCGATATCGGCCAGGCGACCCTCGACATGGGCCAGATCAAGAAGCAACTCGACCACGTCGGCCGGCAGATGTCGCTCAAGATCACCATCCAGGACGAAAGCATCTTCAAGGCGATGCACAGAGTGTGAGAAGTTTGAAGTGTGACGTTTGATGTTTGAAGCAAGGCGGTTCGCGCAGTCCGGCGACAGCTCTTGCTTCAAAGATCACACATCAAAGATCGAACCTCCCACGTCGCGTACAAGAAGTCAGGAGTCTACAGCATGCGTATCTCCGTCGAGGAAGTCTTCGAAACCGTGGGCATGACGCTGGATCATCACTTCGATATCCGCACCGTCACGCTGGGCATCAACCTGAAGGACTGCATGGATCGCGACCTGGACTGGCTCTGCCGACAGGCCCAGGCGAGGATCGTCGAGAAGGGCCAGTTGCTCAACCACTGCGCCGATGTCCTGGAGCAGAAGTACGGCATCCCGATCACGAACCGCCGGATCTCCATCACGCCGGCGTCGTTGCTGCTGGAGCCGCTGCCCCGCAAGACGATCACCGCCGTCAAGCTCGCCAAGGCCCTCGACAGCGCGGTCAAGAAGGCGGATATCGACTTCCTGGGCGGTTTCGGCGCGATGGTCCAGAAGGGCGCCACAGCCGCCGAGGAGAACCTCATCGACTCGATCCCCGAGGCCCTCTCCGAGACGGACCGCATCTGTGGCTTCCTGAACCTGGCCTCGACCCTGGCCGGAATCAACATGAACGCAGTGGCCAAGATAGGACACATCATCAGCGACCTGGCCCACCGCTCGGAGAAAGGGATCGGCTGCGCCAAGCTCGCTGTGTTCGCCAACGTGCCGGAAGACAGCCCCTTCATGGCCGGCGCCCACCACGGCATCGGCGAGCCGGATTACTCGCTCAACATCGGCATCTCCGGCCCGGGCGTCGTTCGCGATGTGGTTGCAAAGAATCCCGATTGCGACCTCACCCAGCTTTCCGAGGTCATCAAGCGGACTGTTTTCAAGATCACCCGGGCAGGCGAGCTGATCGGTCGGGAGTTGGCGGGCCTGATGAAGGTCGATTTCGGCATCGTGGACATCTCGCTGGCCCCCACGACCGCCGCCGGCGACTCGGTGGCTGAGATCATCGAGGCGATGGGCGTCGGACGAATGGGTTGTCCCGGCTCGACCGCAGCGCTGGCCCTGCTGATGGACGCCGTCAAGAAAGGCGGCGCCATGGCCTCGGGCAATGTCGGTGGGCTCTCCGGCACGTTCATCCCGGTCAGCGAGGACGCCGGCATGATCCGCGCCGTCCGCTCGGGCACCCTGAGCTTGGACAAGCTGGAAGCCCTGACCAGTGTCTGTTCCGTCGGCCTGGACATGTTCGCCGTCCCGGGCGACACCGCCCCGGAGATCATCTCCTCGATCATCGCGGACGAGCTGTCCATCGGGGTGGCCAACAACAAGACGACGAGCGTTCGCATCGTTCCGGTTCCCGGCGCCAAGCCGGGGAGCCTCGTCCATTTTGGCGGCCTGCTCGGTTCGGCCCCTGTCATGAAGGTGATGACGAAACACTCGTCGGCGAAGTTCATCGAGCGCCGCGGCCGACAGCCGGCGCCCTTCCAGGCCCTGCGGAACTGAGATTTCGTCCGAAAACTGTTGACAACCGCGTCGAAGCTCGATAAAGTCATATTGTCGGGTTGTGGTTTTCGCTGAGTGAATTTGCCAGCCTGCATGGGTCCATTGGGAGGATACCGATGGCAAGAAAGGGGCTGACACTACTTGAGGTGTTGGTCGTCGTAGGCGTCATTTCTCTGCTGATGGCATTGCTGATTCCTGCACTGGTGCGGGTGAGGAATCAAGCGCAGGGTACTGTGTGTGTCCAGAATCTCAAGACGCTCTCGTTCGCCTGGCTGCTCTACAAAGACGATAACAACGACCGCATCGTTGGCGGACAAGTGGGCAAGTACCCCCACGATTGGGTTCAAAGGCCTACAGGGGCTGGATCTATGCTGGAACGGCAGAAGGAGGGCATTCGCCTGGGCGCGCTGTACCGCTATGCAGGCAGCGATGTCGGGCTCTACAGATGCCCTGCCGACCAGAGGAAGCTGATCCCGGGACAGATCGCATATTGCAGCTATTCCATCGCGGCGGGCGCCAACGGCGAGAGTTGGCAGGACGCCTACGTTCAAGCCGAGAGATACTCTGAAATCCTCCAGCCGGCAACCAAGTACGTCTTCGTGGAGGAAGCCGATCCGCGAGGCTGGAACCGGGGGTCTTGGGTGCTGAACCCCCACGGAGACACCTGGGTCGACCCGCTGGCCATCTGGCACAGCCGTGCAAGGGGCACGCTCGGTTACGCCGACGGGCACGCGGAGATCCATCATTGGGTGGACGCCAGCAGCATGGAGATGTCCCGTAAACAAGAGTTCTTCTACCCTGTCCCAGCGGGTCAGGGTGTCGATTTGCAGTTCATGATCGGCGGATTCCCTCAGAAGATTACGGATACGTCGCTACCGTCGAGGAACGTTCACCCGGCGCCCTGAGAGATTGCCACATCAAAATCGGAACCACTCGGGAGGCGGGTCTTTGTTTGGGCAAGTGGGGAACAGTTGTTTCCCGGAAGACATCTTGAATAGTGGAGCACAATGTGTATCAGTCGCAAAGGCGCATTCCGATGGTGAGGCCGTCGGGGACGAGAGGACTGGTTTTTGAGGCAGAAAGGACAGATTTAATGAGATCGAAAGCGTTTACCCTGATCGAACTATTGGTGGTCATCGCGGTGATTGCCATCCTGATGGCCATCCTGATGCCCGCCTTGCAGGCGGCTAAGGACCAGGCACAGCGCGTCCATTGCGTCGCCAACACCAGGACACTCACTCTGGGCTGGCTCCTGTACAAAGACGACTATGACGGCAGGCTCGTCGGCGGCGACACCAAGACGGGGGGAAATTGGGTCTGCAACGCAGAGTATACGGCCTCCTGGGACGTCAAGAAGCAAGCCATCCGAGATGGACTTCTGTACGAGTACGTCGGCAAGGAAATCAAGGTCTATCGCTGCCCGGCCGACAAGCGAAAGGAAAGTTCCGCCATCCCCGTGGCATATCGGACGTTCTCCATCGCCGGCGGCGCCAACGGCGAAGCCTGGAGCAACTACACCGCGGCCAAGCTCTACACCCAACTCAAGAAACCGGCGGAACAGCTCATTTTCACCGAAGAGATGGATACGCGCGGCGAAAACAGAGGCTCCTGGCAGACCAACGTCAGAAAGAACTACGCCGCATCGACCTGGTGCGATCCGCTCGCCATGTGGCACAACGACAAGAGCACGATCGGCTATGCCGACGGCCACGGCGAAATGCACACCTGGGAAAGCAAAAAGTTCATCGAATGGTGCGAAGGAGCCATGTACGACCCACAGAGGTTCAGCTATACTACGATGACCCCGGACGGCGACGACCTGGAGGACATTCGCTTCGTGACGGAAGCCTGGCCGTACAAGACCATCCAGTAGTCTTCTACGGCGGCATTTGACTGGTTTTCCCTCTCCGCCCGGCCCACAACGAGCCGGGCGGATTCTTTTTGCGCACGCGACAATCATGCCCCACGGACCGATCTTGCATCGGGCCGGCGTCCACACTACAATGCCTCTCTGAATGTGGTGTCACAATGGCGACGACCTTTTGTGAGGGAGGCCGGATATGTGGGATGTTTTCGAACAGCCGTGGACGCTGTTGGCCGCGGCGGTCCTTGTCCTGCTGGTCGTTCTGACGGTCCGCGGCGTCCTGCCGGAAAAGAGGCGTTTCTGGCAGTGGCTCCTGCCGTTGGGCGTCGCGACGCTGGCTTTCGGTCTGGATGCCGCGGTGGCCACAGACCTGGAGCAAATCAACGGACTCCTGAAGGCGGGTATCCAGGCGGCCCAAACGGAGGATTGCGCCGCCATCGGCCGATTGCTCAGTCCGGACTACGCGGATTCTTACCACAAGAGCAAGGAAGCGGCCCTCGCCCACTGCCGATCCCGGCTGGTCCCCCCTGCCATCGAGAACGTCCACAAGATCGCCTCGGAGATAAAGATCACGCCGCCCGAGGCCGTCGCGACGTTCAACCTGCTGGTGCGATTCGAAGAAAACAGCGTCTGGGCCCGCAGCTACAAGCCCACCGCTCTGGTCGTCATCCAGTTCCATCTCCGCAGGCAGGCGGACGGGACCTGGCTGGTCCGCCGGGCCGAGATCGTGGAGGTGGACAAGATGAGCGGCGTCGGCTGGGGCCTCGCCAAGTCCCAAGACGCGGGTGCGATTCATGTTCGTGTGTAGGTCCTTTCAAGCCTTGGAAATCGACACTGTCATTCCTGCGTCAAGCAGGAATCCAGGAATCATGGGATTCATCGCATCCCGGGAACGTGGATTCCCGCCTGCGCGGGAATGACAAAGTCAGTGTCGAACGACACAACTCAGATCAAAGCTGAATCTGTCTGCAAACGCGAACTACACCCAAGATGCGCAAACCAGCATCGTTGCGCTTGCCAATCCCGGGCGACTCTGGTAGGATATCATGCAGGATCGTCGACGTTCGCTCTCGGAGGCAGAGAGGGTCTATGCAGGTACTGGAA
>CAZDTD010000042.1:18499-24415 GCA_964507995.1 uncultured Pirellulales bacterium
CAGGATCGTCGACGTTCGCTCTCGGAGGCAGAGAGGGTCTATGCAGGTACTGGAAGTCGTCGCAATCACGGGACTCGTATCGTTCCGGAACATCCACGCCGGGTATGGCGAAGCGCTCTCCCTTGTGGATCTGCCGTTCAATCCCCTGCGTTTGATCCTGCTGATCGCGTGGGTGTACCTGTGCCTGTACATGGTCCAGCGATGCCATTTCAGCCCGCTGGTGCCGCTGAAATACAAGACCGTCGCGAACGTCGTCACCCTGCTGACGGGCCCCTTCCTGCTTCTGACGCTTTTCCTCATCGACACCGCGAAAAAGAGCCGTCAGACCCAGACGCACTTCTTCGAAGTCCTCAAGCGGCAGCTCCAGCAGGCGGTCATCACCATCCGTTCGATTCACCTCCACTCCGAGGAGGAGGACGCCGGGATCCACCTGCTGGATTCCTCCGGGCGAAGCATCGACGAGATCTATGGCCACGGCGACATCAAAGAAGTGGACGATCACATCCTCCGTCTGACCGAAGCCACGATCGGCAACGCGCTGGACCGCCGGGCCAGCGATATCCTGATCGACCCGAAGGACCCGGCCACCTACACCATCCGACTGCGAATCGACGGGATGCTGCGGATGGTCAAAGAGTTGGACGCGGACACATCCCGCGCCATGATCAACAGCATCAAGGCCGTCGCCGGGATGGACATCGCCGAGCGAAGAAGGCCCCAGGACGGCGGCTTCATGGCCAGACGCGGCGAGACCACCGCGTCCTTCCGCCTCGCCAGCGCCGGCGCCATGCAGGGCGAGAAGCTCTCGATCCGCGTGCTGAACAAGGACGCCGGCACGTTCACTCTCGCCGATATGGGCCTGCCTGAAAAACAGCTCTCCCTGCTGCGAAGCCAGATCGCCAAGCCCGCGGGAATGATCCTGGTCTCCGGCCCGACGGGCAGCGGCAAGACCACGACTATGTACGCCATACTCAATGAGATCGACCGCTTTACCCGCAATGTGATCACCGTCGAGGACCCGATCGAGGCGATATTGCCCCAGGCCAGTCAGATCGAGGTGAATCCGAAGGCCGAGATCACATTCGCCAAGACGCTCCGCAGCGTCCTGAGGCAGGACCCCGACGTGATCTCCGTGGGCGAGATCCGCGACGAGGAGACCGCGGAGATCGCCCTGCGAGCCGCCCAGACCGGACACCTCGTCACCGCGACGGTCCACTGCGAGAGCAACGCCACCGCGATTATCCGCCTCCTGGACCTGGGGGTCTCTCCCCTGCTGTTGTCGGCCGGCCTGAACCTGCTCGTCTCGCAGCGGCTCGTGCGCCGCTTGTGCGAAAAGTGCAAGGGGCCCGCGCACCTGAGCGACACGCAGACCAACGGGTTTCGCAAGAAGGGAATCGACGCCGGCCAGATCTTCGCTGCGGTCGGCTGCAAGCACTGTGGAAACACCGGCTACTTCGGCCGGATCGCCATCCTGGACCTGATGATCGTGGACACCGCCCTGCGGAACGAAATCGCCAAGAGCGGCTCATTGATCGAACGAATGAGAACGCAGGAAAATCAGAAGGGACTCGCCGAGCTGCGCAAGGCCGGACTCAAGAAGGTCGTCGCCGGCGTCACCAGCCTGGACGAGATCAAAAGGGTCGTGGGGTAGAGAGTATGGTATTCTGGATCGCCATTTTGACAGGTGCGTTGTTCATCTGGCTCGCCGTCCGGATGGGCTTCTACGAGACGTGGGCGTTGCTCTTCAACATCCTCGTCGCAATCTACGTATCCATCTTCCTGGCTCCGATCGTGGCCGAGGCCGTCCCGATGCCGGGCCGGGCCTCGTGGAGCATGGCCTTGAGCATGCTCGCCCTGGGAAGCGGCTGCTTCGCCCTCCTGCACGGATTGTCGTGGGTCCTCCTGACAGGCCAGTTCCGCGTCCGCTTTCCGAGCCTGTTCGACGTCGTGCTCTCCGGCGTCCTGGGCTTCGTGGCCGGGTTTCTGACCCTGAGCTTCGTCGCTCTGATCCTGTCAACGACCCCGCTGGCCCGCAACAAGATCGTCCACACGCTCGGCGTGGACCGGCAAGGCCAAAGAGTGAACATCGCCGGCATCGGGTATTGCTGCGACCTGATCCACCGCGTGGCCGGATTCGCGGATGGCAGCACGACACGAAGTGCAATAACGCGGCTTCTCGATACAAGTACCCGCCTGTCGGAGGCAGACAAGATCCCGGCGGCTCCCAGCGAAGCCAACGAGCCCAATGCGGCCGGCGCAGCTCAGACGCGATCTTCCGAGCCGAAAGAGATCAAGCCACCGGCAGGTCTTCATAGAAGGACTCTTCCCACCGAGTCGTTCGATTAGCCGCTCCGACGGCAGCCGCGGTCGTCAATGGCCGTGCATCTGGCAGCCACAGGAGCAGCCGCCGCCACAGGCGGGCATGGAGGGACAGGAATCGCAGGCCGGGGATTGCGAGGCCTTGCCCACTGCAAAACCCGAGAGCAGCTTGTTCATATCCGGGCTGCCGCACTTCTCGCACACAGGCGTCTCGGGCTTGAGACTCTTGTGCAATACTTCCATTACGTGCCCGCATTTTTCGCATCGGTATTCGAATATCGGCATGTTCAGCATCCTTCCGAATCAATGTGACCTATACGACCTGCGTCCCTGCCGGACCGGCGCCGCTGTCGATGACCATGAGCCGGCCCAGCTCGCAATTCAGGTGGCGAGCCAGGACCGCGCACTTCGGTCGCACCAGGAAGAACACGGGACGCTCCGTGTCGCTGAGCGATTCGAAATTGCCCTGGCCCTTGGCGACAATCAGGTCGGCCCGCTCGAACCGTTGCCGGAAGGCGTCCGAACAGGTTTCGAGGATCGTACCCGGCGCATCGGAGCCGTTGTCGATAACCTCGACCAGATCCGTCAGGCCTGCGATTTGGGCGTCCTCCATCAAGGCATCGTTCAGGATCGGATGGCCTCGGACGACGTAAGTCAGCTTCTCCATAGGCATCCGCTCGATCAACAGGCGGTCAAGGACGATCTCGCCGGTGTTGTCGCCGAGGAACAGGATGTTCTTCGCCCGCTCGACGGCCGTCTTCAACCGCTGCACGGCGGTCCGATCTATCGGCTCCGTCAACGAACGCATGATCGCGTCCTGGACTGTGTCCTGTTCAACATTGGAATTGACGCCAAAATCAATGATGTTGCCCGCAATGGCCAGGCGAACCGCCGTCTCGAACGGGTCGGGCGACTGATCAACCCGCTGCCGCAGCTCCGGGTACAATTGGAGGGCGAAGAGGTTGTATTGGTTCTTCACATCAAGATACGGGTCCGCCACGCCGGTGAGCTGGCGGAGGTAGCGATGGATCTTCTGCGCCATCGCCGGCGGGCTCTGCTTCATGTCCATCTTCTGCCACATCCCGAGCAACTCGCGAAGGACCCGTTCGTGCATCGCCTCGTCGTCGGTAACCATCCGCACCGAATCCAGCACCTGCCGGACTGAGCACGGCACACAATCCAAATACGTCCGCATAGAACTCCATCCACCGAGTTTCCACCCTTGGACCGAAGGCGAGACATCCGTCCGGGCCATCAGCAGTAGACATTATGCAGAAAAACAGAGGAAAGGCAAACGAATGCATGGAAGCCCTCGTCTCGTCAGCGACCGGCGAGCCAGACTTCCGCAAAACGGACCAGATCGTCGAGGTCCACGACGCCATCGGAAACGGAGGAGCCGCTGTCCGGCCCATCCATCGTATCCTCCTGTCGCCATCGGGCCGCCAGGAGGCTGAAATCGCGGAAATCGACCTGCACGTCTGCGTTGAAATCCCCGTCGACAAGCTCCCACGCCAACCTTGGGCCGTCTCCGACGGCGGGCATATACCAGACATCCCCTGTCCCATTCACCTTTTCACCGACGAAATCCCACCCCGCAGTCAGATAGAGCGAAGCATTCGCCATCTGCGACGCAGTTCGCCCCTCGCCACCGGCGCTCGTGGCCCAGCCGCTCGCCTCGGTGTTCCAAAAGGAATTGACTACTTCGCCCCTGTCGTCCACGCCGACCAAGCCGCCGGCGTTTCCGCCCGAGACGGGACCGGCCGCATAACAACGATTGACGACGCCGGCCTGGTACACGGCACAGTGGCAGGATGGGCCGTTGCATCCGACCGCCCCGCCGGCGCAGCTTTCGGCGCTCACCTCGGCCGCCGTATAACAATCGTAGACGAATCCCCCGCTGTTGAGGCCCAAGATTCCGCCGACATTCGCGGTTCCGGACACGCCGCCGGCCATGCAGCAGCGTTCGATGATACCGAGATAGCTCTCCCCTACCAGGCCGCCCACACAGGCATCGCCGGAGACTGTGCCTCGGGTTCGGCACTCTCTTACGGTCGCCTGACGAAGCTCGCCGACCAGGCCCCCAACCCAGTAGGATGACTGCGGCGCAAGCACCTCGACCTCGGTCCGACATCGTTCGAGCGTTCCGAAGTAACTCTGGCCGACCAATCCTCCCACGCGAGACGTGCCTTGGACACGGGCCCAAACCGTGCATTCCGAAATCGTGCCTCCGTCGTTTCGGCCAATCAGGCCGCCGATGTGGCTGAATGCCCGAACGTTGCCGGACCACACATGGCAGTTCACAACGCTCGCCCCTTCCATGCCGCCGGCCAAGGCCCCTACGTACCGCCCGATTTCCCCCATGACGCTGGGGTTCGTAAGCGTCACGTTCTCGATTCGGGCATGCTCGCCGGCAACGAATCCGAAGAGCCCCTCGTAAAACCCGAATTCGTTGACCAACCGCAGATTCGAAATCGTTTTGTGGTTGCCGTCGAAGACGCCTGTGAACGGTTCATCCGTGGACGTGCCGATGATGTGGAATCCGTCCGAGTCGCGGTCTTGGAGATCGACATCGGCCATCAGCTTAAAATGGCTGCCCCAATCCTGAGACTCGCTGCCGATCTCACACAACTGGCTTGCTGTGAAGATGAGGTAAGGACTCTCGGCGGTCCCGAGGCCGCCGCCATACCGCGCCGAAACCGGCACGGCGACCGTCACAAGGATAAGCCACCAACCTACCCCCCGCCCGAGGAGCGACAGAACCGGTCTTTCGAGCATCCAACCACCCATCCATCCGATCGGACGCAAAAGCAGGCCCTGCGACACCGCAGAACCAACAGCGTTCGATTACCTTCATTATACCGGGAATTCCGGAGTCAATCAAGTCGGTGTGCGGCCGGTCACGGCCAATTCCTTCGCTACCTCAGCGAACTTCTCGACCGCGAAATCGAGATCGTCGCGGGTGTGCGCCGCACACACTTGCGTCCGAATGCGGGCCTGCCCCTGCGGAACCACCGGATACGAGAAGCCGATGACGTAGACCCCCTTGCCCAGCATTCGCCGGGCCATCTCCTGGGCCAGAGCCGCATCGCCCAACATGATCGGAGTGATGGGGTGCTCGCCCGGCAGGACTTTCAGGCCGGTCTTGGCGATTCGCTCGCGGAAGTAACGGGTATTGTCCCGAAGGCGATCCACGAGTTCCGTGGAGCTATCGAGCATCGCAAGGACCTTTAGGGAGCCGGCGGCGATCGCCGGCGCCAGGGTGTTCGAGAACAGGTATGGCCGGCTCCGTTGGCGGAGCATCTGGACGATCTCCTTTCGGCCGGAGGTGAAGCCGCCGCTGGCGCCGCCGAGGGCCTTGCCGAACGTGCCGGTGATGATGTCCACCCGGCCCATGACGCCGCGATATTCCGTGGTGCCCCGACCGGTCTTGCCGATCACGCCGGCAGCGTGGCAGTCGTCGATCATGACCAGGGCATCGTACTTGTCGGCCAACTCGCAGATCTCATCGAGCTTGGCGACATAGCCATCCATCGAGAAGACACCATCGGTGGCAATCAGACGAAACCGCGACGGCTTGGCGGATTTGAGTTTCTCTTC
>CAZDTD010000043.1:0-24354 GCA_964507995.1 uncultured Pirellulales bacterium
TCTGGGGTCCGATCTCCCAGAAACGACCCAGGTTGTGGCCGTTCACCCACACGACGCCTTTGCGATAGTTGGCCATGTCGATGAAGGTGTCGGCTGGCGTATCCAGAGTAAAAACCCCACGGAAGAAGACGCCCCTGCGTGCGGCGTCTACGGGCGATTTCTTCAGACTGCGGACGTACTGCTCATCGAATGGCAGACGGTAGACACCCCAGTTCATCAGCGTCATTCCGTTGAGGGTGACGCGGTCCGTGATGCCCTTGCGGTCGATCAGGGACTGGGCGAAGTTGATCCGGCCCATCCCCTCCACGAGGATATCCAGGACCGGGTTGCGGGCCTCGCTTTGGGGCAGGTCGATCGTGGACTGGGCCTCGCGTCGGTCGAGCGTGCCGACGAATTGGCCGTTCAGGAAGACGGTGGCATAGTCGTGCAGTTCGGTGATCGCCAGTTTCCCGCTTTTGTGGCCGATCAATTCGGTCTTGTAGAGCATGAATCCGTAGTCCTGCTCGTATGCCTCAAAGGGCTTGGGCTGGACGGAGTGGATCGGCTCGGGCAGGTTGCTCCAGACGGAGGTGAAAGCCTCCATCGGAACCTCCGGGATATCCACCGCCGGGATCGGCGTCGGAACATCGGGCAACGGACCGGCGTATTTCGCGATCAGCTCGCGGAGGGCGAAGTACTTCGGCGTGGGCCGACCCTGCTCGTCGATGGGCGCATCGTAGTCGTAGCTCGTCACATCGGGTTCGTAGCCTTTGCCGCCGGAATTCGCGCCGGCGGTGAAACCGAAGTTCGTGCCGCCGTGGATGACGTAAAAGTTGAACGACTTCTTGCTTTCCAGCAGGAACGTGACTTCGCGGAGCAGGCTCGGCGTGTCCCGCTGCGCCCACGGCTCGCCCCAGTGCGTGAGCCAGCCGGGATAGGTCTCGCTGCTGAACGACGGGACCTTGGGGTTCCGCTTCGTCGCCTGGGCGAAGGCCCCTTCATTGGAGCCGGGGTCCAGGCCGATTGCGGCGCCGTCGATATTCCCGGCCTCCAGCATGAACGGCGTGGCGCCGTCGCCCGTGAAGAAGGGCCCGTCGATTCCGTGTTCTTTCCAGATCTGTCTGAGCCGCTCCATGTAGTTCTTGTCGTTCCCGAAGCTGCCGTATTCGTTCTCGACCTGGATCATCAGGATCGGCCCGCCGTTGGCGCACAGCAGGGGCTTGACCAGAGCCGCCATCTTCGCCAGGTAGCGTTCGACGGCGGCCATATATCGCGGGTCCATGCAGCGGACTTTGATGTCGGGCACACGGAGCAGATAGGGAGGCAATCCGCCGAAGTCCCACTCGGCGCAGACGTAAGGACCGGGACGCAGGATCGCCCACAGGCCCTCTTCCTGAACGAGCCGGAAGAACTCGGTCAGGTTGTGATTGCCCGTTTCGAAGTCGAAGACGCCGGGCTCGCTTTCGTGGTGGTTCCAGAAGATGTACGCGGAAATCGTATTGCATCCCATCGCCTTGGCCATCTGGATGCGATGCCGCCAGTACTCGCTGGGGACGCGGGCCGGATGGATCTCGCCGCTGACGATCTGGATCGGTTTGCCGTCCAAGAGAAACTTTTTTTCGCCGAGAGTGAATGAATGCTGGGCAGCCGCCGGCAATGCGGTTGCCGTGGGGACTGGATTGGGCTTACGCCCGATCTGGTCGAAGGGTATGGGCTTGAAGCCCTGTGCGTAGGCGGGGGACTCGGGCTTGAGACGGAAGTCTCCGTTGTCCGCATCGAAAAAGAGCGGATCGACGTTGACGAGGTTGTCGCTGGATTCGACGGCCTTGGGCGTCGCGCCCCAGGTGATCTTGAGCAGTTCCGTGTTGACGCAGATGTTGTGGCTGACGACCACGTTGCCGGGCGGGAGGCCCTCGTCTTTCGCGTAGTATTGCTCCAGATCGGCAAGCTGTGGATACCGCGTCTGGTAGGGCGGCTGACGCCAGTTCATGTCCTCCAGTCTCTGCTTCATGGTTTTGTAGACCATGTCGTGCCAGACGGGCGCCTTGCTCATGCCCCGGCCGTCCAGCTCGACCGCGGGATCGCAATCGACGAAGATGTTGTTCTGGACATCGAAGTCCCGGCCGCCGCCGAGGAAGACCGCCCGATGCAGCTTCCAGAGGACGTTGCCATAGATTGTGGTTCCGCTGACGCAATCGTCCATGTAGATGCCCATCGAGCCCATGCCGACGCCGCCGGTGTGGTGGATGAAGTTGTGCCGGATGACGTTGCCTCGGAAGGTGTAGTCCCGGCCCGTGTAGATCGCGCCCACGTCGCCGGTCTCCAGGCAGACGTGATGGATCTCGTTGAGCTCGATCATGTGCTCGTTGCCCCCGAACAGGATCGCGCAGTGCGGATGGTCGTGGATCAGGTTGTTCGCAGCGACGATGCCGACGCCGGACATGGCGATGGCCGGGGCATAGCAGCGGGACCAGCGGGCGACGTGGTGAATGTGGTTGTTCCTGGCAAAGTGGCCGCAGGGCGTCAGGGTCGAGCGGTCGCCGCCCGTCAGGGAGATGCCGCCGTCGCCGGTCTCGGAGATGACGCAGTCCTCGATTCCGTGATGATCGCCGCCGGTGACTACGACGCCGGAATTGCCGACGTCGAGAATTGCGCAGCCTGTGATCCGATCGCTGCTGCCGCCTTCGATGGAGATCGCATTGGTTCGGCAACAGGCGAAGGCCAGGCCGCGGAACTCGACGTGAGAGACGTCGTTCAAGGACAGCAACGGCTCCTCCACCACAGAGACAGTCACGTCGCCTGCGGCTATCGGCTCCGGCGGCCAGAAATACAGGATGCCGGTCTTGCGGTCGAGGTACCACTCGCCCGGCTCGTCCAGCTCTTCGAGGATATTGAGGAAGTAGAATCGCTGGCCGGCGCGGAAACCGTAGTTGCCGTGCGGCGGGCTGGTTCGGATCAGACGTTTCTGCGTGTCGAGATTTGCGATGTGCTCGTAGGAGTTGGCCCAGTCGTACGCCCAGTACCCATGAATCCAGATGTCGTCGGTATCCGCCCATCGGCCGGGCCGATCCCCTTCGTAGTAAAAGCCTGCGGGCAATTTGCCCAGGGTCCCGCCGTGTTCATCTCCCGTCGGCTCCGCGGGCTTGGCGATCTTCACGAAATCCGCGTTGGGCCAGCGCGACAGAGTCATGGGCCGATCCCGGAAGAACAGTTCCAGGCCCGCCACTCCGGATCGGCCGAACCCTCGCGACCGCAGTTTGCCGAAATCGTCGACGCCCTGCGCCTTGAGATCGGCCTGGAGGACATGTCCCCGAGCGGCCGGCTCCAGCCTGTCGCGAGTGGCGGCGTCGTCCACCGCCTGCCAGCCGGTGACGATCCTGCCGCCCATGATTCTCGCCTGTCCCTGCGAAGTCGCCCGGTAGACGACCGGCTTGGCAGGCTCGCCGGAGTCCTCGGTCGTCAACGCGAAGCCTTTGTTCAGCGAGTAGGTCCCCGGCGCGATCCAGATCGTGACTCCGCCTTCCGGAAGACCCGTGGAGGCCTTCAATCGACGTACGGCGTCCCGGGCCGCCTCCAGCGTGGCGAAGGGCCCGCCGCCGCTGCCGTCGGGCGACGCCTGCCGGCCGGACCATCCATCATTGCCCGATGACGAGACGTAGAAATCAGTTGCTGCCGATCCCGCATCGCCCAGGGACAGCAGTGTCCCGAGGGCAAGCAGAAGTCGGAATAGGTTTCGGTGTGGGGAATGTCCTGTCGGCATAAGGTTTCCTTTCCTGTGGTCGAGCGGCTCGTGGCCTCCCGGTTCCTGTTGTCTTGTCCGACGCTCTGTGATAAGATTGCGCCGCTGTGAAGTGAATCACAGCAGGCTACCCGGCATATGCTAACCGTACTTGGGAGTCCGATGCAATGAGAACCCTGATTTCCCCCTCAGTCGTGACGCGATTTGTGTGTATTTTCAGCCTTTTCCTGCTTGGGTGTGCGACGCGACCCGAATCTGCTGTCACTACCGGCTGGCGGATCGGTGCGCCCATCGCAACCTACTGGGCGGGCCCATCGCTCACGGACGCCGTCGCGCAGCAGATGGCCGAAGGCGGCTTCAACCTCGTCTGGTGCGGCAGCGAAGAGGAACTCGACGTGGCGCAGCGTCACGGCCTGCGCGGCCAGCTCACGAGCGGTTTGTTCAACCCCGCGTCGCTTGACGACCCCGCCCGACGCGAGCAACTGGACGCCCTCATCGCCCGCGTCAGCAAGCACCCGGCGCTGTACTCCTACCATCTCATCGACGAGCCCGGCGCTTCGCAATTCCCCGCACTCGGCAAACTGGTCGCCTACCTGCGCGATCGGGACCCGCAGCATCTGGCCTACATCAACCTGTTTCCGACCTACGCCAACAATGAACAGCTCGGTACGAAAGGCGATGTAGTCACGGCGTACCGGGAGCATCTGCGTCTGTACGTCGAGCAGGTGAAACCTTCACTCATCAGCTATGACCACTATCAATTCACGCTCAAGAGCGACAGCGAGCAATATTTCCTGAACCTGGCGATGATCCGTCGTGCGGCGCAGGAGGCGGGCGTGCCTTTCCTCAACATCGTGCAGGCCTGTACCTGGGCGCCGGACACGATGCGCATCCCGAATGCCGACGAGCTGCGGTACCTGGTCTACTCCACGATCACCTACGGCGCGCAGGGAATCAGCTATTACGTTTACGCCCACCCGAACCACTACGGCAGCCTCGTCAACCTGGACGGGACGCCCGGACCTCTCTACCACGCGGTCAAATCCTACAACCGCGAGTTCGTCGCCGTCGCGAGCCAACTCCAGCCATTGCGATCTCTGGGCGTATACCATACGGCGATGCGCGAACTTGGGTGCGAGGCGCTGCCGTCGGATGTGCCGTTCCAGATAGGGTCTTCCCAGTCGCCTGTCTCGCCGCGAGGTTTTCTCCTCGGTTTCTTTGGGATCGGGGAGAAACCTACTCACGTGGTCGTGGTGAACCTGGACTACGCCGTCGAGGCGAGGACATCGCTCGTTGGACCAGGGCGACTTGAATCGTTCGACGCAGCAACCGCCCGATGGAACTCCGCCGGGAAGGATACAATCGAATTGACTCTCCCGCCCGGCGGGGGAAAACTTGTGAGGACTGCTCGATGAAGGATAGACGGCTGGCGATTTTTGTCTTGTTGATTCCGGGGTTTTATACCGTTGCTTTCCCCGGCAGAACCGCCCTCGGCAGTTGGGAGGAACGGTTCGCCCAACCGCCGGCGGATTCTCGCATTCTGAAGATCATCCACAATTGGCCCGACCCGCCCGATGCGCAGGATCAGCTCATCGGCAGGCTCGGCGCGCAGGGCTTCGGAGGCGTGGTCTGCAACGTCTCGTTCGATCAGTACCTCGAGAGCGATGCCAAATGGCTCGCGTTCGTACGCGCCGTCAACGAAGCGAAGAAGGCCGGCTTTGCTATGTGGCTCTATGACGAGCGAGGGTATCCCTCCGGCAACGCCGGCGGCATCACCCTTCGCGATCACCCCGAGTGGGAGGCCCGCGGCTTGCTCGTCGTTGACGCGGAATCGCGGGGCGGTCCCGTGGATTTGGAACTGCCGCCGGGCGAGCTGGTACTGGCGGGCGCGTTTGAGGTCCGCGAGGGCGACATCGACATAACGAAGCGGATCGATCTCGCGGCGCAGGTCCGCGATGGGAAACTGAACTGGCAGGCGCCGGCCGGTCGTTGGCGTGTGATAGCGATCACGGAAAGCCGACTCTACGAAGGTACGCACGCAGAAGGCAACCTCCATGCCAAGATTCCCTATGTCAACCTGCTCATGCCGGAACCGACGGCCCGTTTCATCGATGTCACCTACGGGAACTATGCGAAACACCTGGGCGACGACCTCGGCGAGTATTTCATGGCGACGTTTACGGATGAGCCGTCGTTGATGAGTCTTTTCCTGCGGCCGATGCCGTATCGTGTGCTGCCCTGGGCGTCGAACCTCCCTGTCGAATTCAAGAACCGTCGCGGTTATGCGCTGGACGCCGGGATGCTCCCAGCCTTGGTGACGGATGGGGGGCCTGCCGGCTGGAAGATTCGTTATGACTTCTGGTTGACGGTCGGGGAGCTTGTTTCGGAGAACTACTTCGGTCAGATTCAGACTCGTTGTCGGCAATACGGCGTTCCTTCCGGCGGGCACCTGCTGGCCGAAGAGGGAATTGTCGGGCACGTCCCGCTCTATGGCGACTTGTTCCGCTGCATCCGCCGGCTCGATGCGCCGAGCATCGACTGCCTGACCAGTCTGCCGCCGGAGGTGCCGTGGTTTATCGCACGCCTGCTGAGCAGCGCGGCGGAACTTGAGAGCCGGCCTCTCGTCATGAGCGAAACCTCGGACCACAGCCAGCGTTACCGGCCCGCCGGCGACCAGCGGCCCAAGCGGGTGGTGACGGAGGCCGAGATCCGTGGTACGTGTAATCGCCTGATCGTTGCGGGCGTCAATTGCTTCACCAGCTACTACAGTTTTGCGGACTTGTCCGACGAGCAACTGTGCCGCCTCAACGAGTGGGTGGGCCGCTGTTGCACGGCATTACGCTGCGGACATCAGGTCGCCGACGTCGCCGTGCTCTATCCTGCGGAGAGCCTTTGGACGCGATTCGTTCCATCCCGCCACTGGACGACGGAAGCCGCCGCTGCGGCACGGATTGAGAGCGTCTACCGTGCCGCCGCCGAGAGCCTTTTTGCCTCGCAGCGTGATTTTACGTTCGTCGATAGCCGGGCAATCGGAGAAGCCGATGTGGAGCCGTTCACGCTGGTTCACGGCCGGCTTGGCTGGCGTGTCGTCGTTTTGCCCTGCGTGGACACCATGCCGCTGGCGTCCTGGGAGAACCTCGCCCGATTTGTCCGTCAGGGCGGCGCGGTGATTGCGCTCGGCGTTTTGCCGGCGAACAGCGAGGGCGAGTTTCCATCCGCCCGCGTTCAGGCATTGGCAAAGGAGATCTTCGGCGGAGGCGAAGCAGGCCTTTTGCAGGCTCGTGAACCGCGATCTTGCGTAAATCCCGCAGGCGGCGCGGGGGTCTTTCTTCCCTTCGGTCTGGAGACCCTGCTTCCCCTGGCGCTCGATGGCTTGCTGGAGCCGGATGTGAAGGTGGCCGAAGGCAAGTCGCCGTTGCGCGTTACGCACCGTCGCATCGATGACCGCGAGGTCTACTTCGTCATCAACGACAGCGCCAAACCGTGGGCGGGCCGGGTGGATTTCGCCGTGACCGGGACCGGCGAACGCTGGAATCCCGCCACCGGCCAACGGGAGGAGATCTTGACTGGCGGCGCCGCCCGGTTGAGTCTGGAGCCATATGACGCTGCCTTCCTCCGGTTTGCCTCCGCGAGGCCGCCGCAACGGCGCATGGTTGCCGGCGGGGCGTTGCCGAATCTTGCACTGCGTGCGACCCCCGAAGTCAATCCCACCGTGGGGCACGGCGAATTCGTTCGGGCCGAGCTCACGTCGGATGCTGCTCGCTCCCGCGTTGATTCTGCCGCCTGGCAAGCCGCTGCGGTCCTTGCCAGGAGCAACGTGGACACGCATCTGTTCATTCAATTCCACTACTCGCAGCCGCTCGATCTGGGCGATGCCGATTGCCTTGCGATAGAAACCTGGGTGCCCGACGGCCAGTCGACGCCAAGCCAGATCCTGGTAATCCTTCACGAGGAAGGCGGCGGCGATTTCCTCGCGGAGACAGGCCGTTCTCTGGCTGCCCCGGGTCGGGAGTGTACCTTCATTGCGCTCAGCCGTTTTCAACTCGCAGGCTGGTCGAAGGACGCCGATGGCGTACTGGACCCGAAACGCGTGAGCGATATCCGCATTGGCTGGGGCGGCTACTTCGGGGCGCAAGACGAGAAGGTGCAATTCAGCGTGGCGATGCCCCAGGTTGGCGCCGTGGCCGGGAGCCACAAATGAAATAGCACTGCGTTCTCGCCGCGTCCTCCGGGGGATTCTCCGACGCCGCGTGGCGCAGCAGTCGCCCGATTGTGGCAGCGGATAATCTGAAGCGTGTCACTGTTTCTTGAGTCGAGCTGCGATATCGACCTGGAACGCAGGCGGCACGAGTTGGAGCAAGCCGCCGGTGACGGTCGCTTCGTCCGTTCCCACACGCTTGCCCGCAAGGGTGTCCCACCATTCCACCGACCAGATGCCGTTGTTGTAACCGGCGAGTGTCGCCTTGGCGTTTGTCACGGGCGAGGGACTGGCCTCCATGGCGCCCTGCGGCCAGTCACAGGCGCTGTCGAGCAACCAGACAATCGCTTCATCCGGAGCGGCGACGCCGAAAGGAACTACGGGTCCTTCGATGTTCTCGAATCTTGCGGGTTTCATGTCTGCCCGGCCAATGCCCGTGCCATCGAGAAACGCGCTGAGCGCCGACCAGTGATGGTAAAGATTGGCCGTGTGGATGCTCTCCCACCACCAGGTCATGCCTGTGCCGGCGGCTCCGGTGAAGGCGCCGCTCCAGATCGCCTGGTGCAGGGCGCGGAAGTGCGGGTCCGTGTCGGGCTTCCAGCCCCGCCAGTCCGTGCCGTACTCGCTGACGAAGAAGGGCTTCCCGTATTTCTCGAAGAACCGCGAGGTCTTCTGGGCCGTCATTTGCGCCGGGTGTTTCTCATTGTAGGAATGGTACTGGGCGAAGTCCATCTCCGGCAGGGCGAAGAGGTCGGGCCGCTCGCTGCCGCCGGTGAAGCTCGACGAGATCAGGTGTCCGAAGGGATCGAGCGACCGCAGATGACGGCCCATGTCACGATGCCAGGCGACCACGTCCTCGTGCTTTACGTAGGCGTACTCGTTGTCGATTTCGTTGAAGAACTCCCAGGCGAGCAGGTTCGGAAAGGCGGACCACCGCGCTACGACGTAGCGCAATCGCTTGGCGTACAGCTCTTTCGCCTCTTCGTTCGTAAAGAAATCATTCTGTGTTTGGCAGGGGCCTCCGTTGGCGGCGTTGTAGGGGTGTCGCGGCCAGAAGTTGTTGCTGCCCCAGTAGTCGGGTTTGACCTCGAAGATGCCGTGGTAGTCGAGGCAGAGCATGACGAAGACGCCTCGCCGCTCGGCCTCGGCGAGGACGCGATCGAGCCGCCATGCGTTGTCGAGCCGATAGCGGAGTTTGTCGCCTTTGTCCCACTCGATGCCGAAGGCGTGGTGCCACATCCAGATTCGGATGTAGTTGATCCCGGCCTTCTCATAGGCGGCCAGCCAATCATCATAGTCGTATGTCCCTCGACTGCCGTGCCAGCAGGCGCACAGACCGTTCAGGAATAGCGGCGTGCCGTCATCCAGACAGAAATAGCGTTTCTCTTCAGGTTCGATCCTCGCCAGGCCGGGACGCTTGCCGGCGACGACTTCGACGACGGCCTCTCCCCGCGCGACGGCCTGGCCCGCGAGTGTGACTGTCGCGATAAGCGTATGCCGGCCTGCCTTCAGGGGCAGCCAGCGGATGCGCCAGGTTCCATCGCCCTGGGGCGTGAGAATCTCGCGGTCCCCTTCGAGTTTGCGGTCGAATTCCTGCTGGAAATAGCCGGGCACGCGAAGCCGTTGCCCCGACGGCTGCAGCACATCGAGGTCCAGTGCGATCGATTCCGGGTCGAAGGGATTGTCCGCGGCGGGCACGTCGTGCACTACGATCTCGACACGCTCGAAAACCCCTGGTTTGTCTGTGGAAAGATTGAGACGGAGTCTCCCCTCGGAACTCGCCTGGGCGACGACTGGGAACAAAAGCAAAGGGAAGGCGGCAATCCGTGCAAATTGGCAGATCTTCATGTCAGTAATCCTCCATTCATCTGTCACGGGAGCACAGTGTAGGCCGGAACGCCAGATGCTTCAAGTCTTTGTTGGGGTGCCGTTGATTCACGTAGACGCACAGAGTTGAGAGGGAACGATTTGTCACACGGGTCTGACGTGTCAGTTCACGGCATCTTCGGGGATGTAGAAGATCCCTCGGCTGCCGGCGCCGTCGGGGTACGGTGGGGTGCCCGCGGAGGTAAACGGGATCCGCAGCGGAATGGTCTCAGCGGGCGTATAGGTCGATACGTGGCCGTCGACATAGGCGGCACGGAGCTTCACGTCCGGCATGGATTCGTTCGGATCGCCTTCGGCCGACCACCAGGATGCCGCAAGCCAGGTCTCCTCGACGACGTCCCCGCCGGGCAGCTTCTCGCAGCTTGCGAAGGCCCCAGGCGTTTGCCAGTGACCATAGCCGAAGTAGTCGGTGACCAGCAGTTGGCTCTGCAAGCCCCCGGCGGCGGGGCCGCTGGGACCTCGAAACAGCGTTCGGGGTTGGCCGAGGTAGCCGATGTAGTTCCAATAGAAACAATAGGTGCCATCGACCGGGTCGGATGACACCGGGGTGTCGGGGTTGTCCCAATCGTCGCCTGCGTCCCACGACTCCTGGGCATAGGTGTAAGGCCGCGGAGCGCCGGGGCAGTACATCGTTTTGCCATCTGCAATGTAGTCGTGCAAATAGGCGCTCATGGAGCGGTGGATTTGGACGGTTCGGTTGGTCTTGCCGGTAATGACCGTCGGGTCATACCAACTCCACTTGTCGTCAAACCCGACCGTCGCGACAGAGTAGGGATAGCGGTCGCTGTTCTCGGCGGCGAAGAGGTTCACGGCGGTGGCGATCTCCCGCTGGTTCTTCATCCCCAACAATGCGATTGCCTGACGCCTGACGCCGTGGATCGCGGGCACAAGAATGCCCATCAACAAGGAGATAATGGAGATGACGACGAGCAGCTCAATGAGCGTAAAACCAGCGCATCGGGCCCGACTACATGAAAGCGCAGTCCAGCATCCCGTCACCCTACACGCTCCGATCGAGATGGTTTGGCACCTCGTGCGGATAGCCATTTCCTCCGATCCAAAAGCCTTTTCTGGCTGAGCCGAATCGGAAGCCCACGGCAGAACATCGTGTTTAAGAGGCCTCTCGACCAGCTAACTGGTTATTATATGACCCTGCCAAGCCGATTGCAAGAACAATACGCCCCGCGAATTGCCATTGTGCGTCAATTCGGTCGCCCCCCAAAAAACACCACAAATGGTAGGTGTCGGCGTCGTCGCCACCATTTCTTGGGTATCAAAGAGTGAACGGTGTACACGGAGTGGAAATTGTACCCGAAATAGACGAAAAAGGGAGAGCAGGCGGACCGGCCGGAACAACCTGGCCGCCGCAGAGATGCTCTCCCTTCACCCCCCAACCGGCACAACAACCGGTCCTCTAATCCTACCATCCGAAGCCAAGTTCATTCTTCGATCCTTCTATTCCGTGCGATGCGGGTGACGTCGCGGTGCGCCGGCGGCGTCCTTGCTACAGGCAATTGGGTCCGCTACTCTTACTGGCGTACGCGGTCCCGCCGTAAGCGCCCATGTTGATTCGGTTGCCGTTGGCCATCCGCTCGCAGCGCGGATATTCGTACGGATCGCCCTTGTCGATACAGGGACTGACTACCGTGTCGGTTGCCCACGTGTTGCTGTTCGGCACGTACCGGCCGTATAGCGATCGCAGGTGGTAATCCCCGCCGGCGGCGTTTGCGAACTGCGGGTTGCTGCTGATATTGCCGACGCCCTTGCTTTCGCTCGCGTGCTCGATGCAGCTATAGCTGGCGCCGCACTGGAACAAGTCTCCATCCACATTGTCCCAGAGGATACAGTTGACGATGGCGGGAGCGGAACCGTGATAGGACACAATGCCGAACTGATTGTCCACGATCGTCAGGTTTTTCAACGTGGGGGAGGCGCCGGCATCGCAGAAGACGCCGGCCTGGCTGCAACCCGTGATGACGAAGTTGGCCAGGACGCTGTCGGAACCCTCACCCGTGAAGAACGAGACCGCGTAGTCTCCCGGCCACGTGATCACTGCCGCATCGGCCGCGCTCTGCACGGTGATCGCTTTGCCCTGGAAGGAGAGCGCCTCTGTGTACTCGCCCGGCCAGACGAGGATGGTGTCCCCGTCGTCGGCGGCCTCGATGGCCTTTTCGATCGTCGCGAAGGCTTCGGATTGGCTCCTGCCGTTGCTCGAGTCGCGACCGGTTTTTGCGACATGGAAGATCGTTCGTGCGGCGCTCTTGCTGGCCTCGGCGGTTCCGCCGTAGACACCCATGTTGATCCGGTCGCCGTTGCGGGGGGGCTCGTATTCCGCCGATTCCAGCCAATCGCCGGAATCGATGCACGGACTGCACGTATTGTCGCTGACCCACGCGCCGTTCTGTGGATTGTAGCGTCCGCCGGTCGATTTCAGGTGGTAGTCGAGATTCGCCGGAGAGGCGAACAACGGATCGCGGGCGAGGTTGCCTGCGCCGGAGTAGCTTCCCTGGATATTCGAGTAGGTCACGGAGACGTCCGCTGGGTTGGAGATCGTCAGGGCTGTCCCGTCGTTGTCCCAGAGAATACTGCTGGTGACTGTGAGGTAGGCGCCGTTGGAGTTGATGCCGCCGGCGGCGGAGCTGCCGAGGGAATACGTCAGGGTATTCTGGGCAATCGTGCAATTCGTGACGGTCACGGTGCACCGCCAGTTCGACGCGGTCACGGAAGGCGTCGCAGTCGTGGTCCGCTCGATGAAGATGCCCGTGCCGGCGTCCGCGTGATTGTTCGAGAAGACGCAGTTCCGGAAGGTGACCTCGCAGTCGTCGCCGCCGCAATAGGCGCCGGCGCCCCGCAGGGTGCCGGAACCGTAATTGTCGGAGAATGCGAACGTGCAACCGGCGACGGCCGCCGAGCTGTGCAGGACGTATAGACCTGCGCCCCAGCCGTCGTAGTAGGTGCGGTTGCTCTGAATTTCGCAATGGGTGATCGTGGCGTAGGATTCGCCGACGAGTGCGATTCCGGCGCCTCGTCCGCCGGTGCCGCCCGAGCCGAGGCCGCCCGCGAGACATTCCTGAAGGGTGCAATGGACGATGGTGGGCCCGGCGCCGACGCAGCCGATACCGCCGCCGAGTTCGGCGTGACAATCGTCGATGACGCATCCGGCAATGGTCGGACTGCTGAACTCGCAGTAGATCCCGCCTCCAATCGGGTGGGACGCGCTTTGCGTCCACCGGAGGGGATCGGCGGGAATGTCTTTGCCGTAGACCCGTCCACGGCGGATCGTGAAACCGGAGAGGATGGAATCCGCCGCCTCGCCCTGATGGAAATAGAATCCCCGGCGGGACGATGTGGCAGGGGCTTCGCAGTCGATGATCGTTCTTGCGGCGCCGTCGGCACTGCGGACCGTGATCCGTTTGCCCTGGAAGTCCACGTCCCAATTGCCCGGTCCCGTGTAGATTCCGGCCGCTACTTCGATGACGTCTCCTGTTCGGGCCGCGTCGATGGCTTGTTGGATCGTGGCGTAGTCCGTGGGGACGCGGATCGTCGCGGCGGGGGCGGCGAGGGAGACCGAGATATTGTCGATCGTGGCGCGGGTTCCGCTGAAGACGACGTGGCATTTGCCCATGTTCGATGCGACCGAAATCACGTTGCGTCCGGCGTACAAATCCTGCGGCGCGGACCAAGTGATCCCGTCGGGCGAGGTCGCGCAGTATATCTCGCCAGCGGTCGGGTACTGGGACACGGTCTCGTCGCAGGGGAAGTCGACATCCACCGTGAGCGTGCCTGTGAAGATCCTGTGGGTGTCCGCCGTGGTCACGGGCAGAACAAAGCCCAGACGGGCAGGCTCGCCCGCGTAGTCCACGAACAGCAGATCCCTTCCCGTCTCGTTTTCGTGATATTGCAGATAGGGTTCGGGCAGAGGATTGGCGTCGAGGGTCCAGAACGTCGAGTGCAAATAGGTGTCGGACTCCACATTGTTTGAAGAGAAGTCGTCCGAATAATACGTCCAATCCGCCCCGGCCGCCGGTACGGCGAGGACCAGGGCCCAAAGAGCGATCTGTACGAATCGAGTTGTCGTCACATGTCTCATGAAGATTGCCGCAAGAACTGGGTTTTTAGGTGGACATCGGCCCACCTAAAAACCCGCCGCCAAACAACCAGCAACTGTTCAGTTGCCAATAAGCCTGTTAGAACAATATCTCGTCGAGAAGTTCCTTGGTCTGATAAAGACCCCGGGGCTCGGGACTGCACGCGCGACGCTTCGCGCGTGCGGGCCCACGGATAACCCGAGAGCCCCGGGATCTTCGTTCCTGGTATCTTCGTCCAAGCCGATCTTTGTATCGGACGTGTCGGGCATCGGCTCGTCGCCCGATTGGGGCGGACGAGTTCCGATCGGGGCGACTTCCCTGTCGTTCGCCCACAGAGCGTCCAACGACTCTGTGGCGACCTCCTCCTTGCCGGCCCCATTCTCCGACTCAGTGGAACGAAGATACGACCTCACGGACGTGCTCGCGATCCCACGAGCGCAACCGGTCCTCGGCGAAGCTGTTACACAAGTCGTATTCGTCATGGAAACCACACTGGGCCTCTTCCTATCTGTCTGCGGACATACCGCGTCTGTTCATACGAGGAACCTCTGTACGCTGGCCGGATCGTCGACCTGATTATTGGCCGCCCAGAGTTCCATTCGCGAGCTGGACGAGCCAGAGAATCCCACTGTCCTGCCGCAGCGACCCCCGTTCGCTGCGAGCTGACGGAGCGGCAAACTCGCTGCTGTTGGCGGACACGTCTGAGAGGTACTCGAATTCGAGAACGCCTGTCGGGACGCCATCCACCGTGAAGTCGATTCTGCGGACGAGGTCCGCTTCAATGTCGATCGTGTAGATCAGCTTCGTCTTGTCCGATGTCACGGCGACCTCGGCCTGGCGGCCCTCGGCCATCAGCCGGGTCTCAAATGGAGCTCTCTGCTTGGCCGCATCCCGGCGGACGGTGTCGATCGCGTGCAGGCCCATCCAGGGTCGGGACAATCCGCTGAAGAAACTGCCTGGACGGTACTTGAGCGACAGCTCGCTCTGGGCATTCCGCAGCGTGGCCGCCGAACCACTGTCGGCCACGACGAGATCGCCGACGGTGAGCTTCAGCCAGGGGCTGTGTTGTCTGTGGGCATCGTAGACGAATGGGACCCGGCCGACGCCGGCCACGTCGAGTCCGGCGACCTTGCCCCGAATGCGGAAATAGGTCCAACCCCGTCGGTGCATCGCGTCCCGGTTGTCCACGATCCGGGCGTTCGTTGGCCAGTCGCTCTGGAAGTAGTCGGCGTCGAGGACGTTGGAACTACTGATCGTCCAGGGGGCATTGACCTCGCCGTCATCCGTCTTTCGCTCGACGATTGCAAGCAGCCCGCGGCCCTTTTTGCTGGACACCGGCTGGATATCGTTGCGGATGCCCTCGACTTGTGCCATGAAGCCTCGCATTTCCGGACCATCAGTGGGGAGCTTCAGAACGCTCAGGTCGTCGAGCAACATGCGATAGTTGTTGATATAGACCGTGCCGGCGTGGTAACTGTAGTTTGCTTCGGGGCCTTGGACAATGCGGGACGCGGCGTTGCGGGACTGTGCACGCAGCATCATCGGGCCCTCCGGACCTTCGGGGAAATAGTACCAATACTGTTCGTGGGCGTCCGTGGTCGTGGCATAGGGGCTGACGACTGCCGTGCCGACGGAGAGCGGATTGGCCGCCGGATTGACCGGTTGGCTGGGTCCGGACGTCGTCACGATGGTTCCGACTGTCAGAGCGCCGGCGGCCGCGACGGATACGATTCCCGTGGCGCTTGTCGCCGCGCTGACGACGCTGGCAGCCAAGCCCGCCTTCAGGGCTGCCGCTGGGACGGTGAGCTGGGCTGCCGCCGCCTTGCTTGGGGCGGTTATCTTGCCGAATACGATCAAGGCCGCCAGGAGCGATCCCTTGCTGAATCCGTTGCTCAGGAGTTCCTTCTGGAGCGCTTTCTTGGCCCGCACGAAGAGCATTCGCGTGCTGAATTCGCTGCACCCCATGGATTCGGCGATCTCGCTATATGCCATGCCGTCGTAGCACCGCATGACCAGGACGGCTTTGTGGCGGGTCCGCAGCTTCTGCATGGCGTTCGAAATGATGCTCTTGAGTTCGTCGCCGACCAAGCCTTCGAATCCTTCCTCGCGTTCGGCCATGGTGCCCCGGCGTCTCTCCTCGGAGGCGGCCGCGTGCTTCATGGCCTTCTCCGCTCGGTAGTGCCGGTGGAGCTTGTTGGTCGCGATCCCATACAGCCACGGCCAGAAGCGGTCGGTCTTCTGCAGATTGCCAAGTATCTTACACATCTCTAACAGACTCTCCTGAACGATTTCCTGCGCCAGATCGTCCTTCTGGGTAAGGCGGTAGACATACGTCCTGAGCCGCTCCCTGGCGATTCGGGCGAGGTTGTTGAGGCTCTGCCGATCTCCCCGTTGAGCCCGTTCTACCAGCTCGATCTCATTTACTTGCCTGTCCACGGCGGACTGTGTTGTTTGATCCATGGTCGTCATTTGCAGATAAGTGCCCGACAGGACGGTATCCGTAACGCATTTTCCGGCGTCGGACGCGATTTTCTTGTCCGGTCGGCCCTATAAACGCTACAACCGTCGCCGTCCTGTCTGTTTGTCGTAACTTCTGCTTCTTACGTGCCTTGCGGAAAGCCCAGGGAACCCACACAGGGGCTACTCCAATGTTACGAACTCCCAGGCGTCTCGGCTCGTCCTGTAGGGCGATTATAACACATTTGTCCGTCAAATTCCCGCCTAAAGCGAAGGCGGGGGCTCGTCGATACATCTCCTGTTCGTCTGCTGTTTTCAGGAAGGGACCGCCTAATGTCTGAGTCTGTCAGTGCCGTAATACCGGACGTCGAGAAGAGTCGGGCCGCAATCGTGACCATTCGTTGCCGCGATAGCATCAAGGAAGCTGCCGTCAGGATGCTCTCGCACAACGTGGGTTGCCTGATTGTCAATGACGACCAGGACCGCCTGGTTGGGCTCGTCACCGAGCGGGACATTGCCCGCCATGTGGCCGTCACTCCCGGCTCCGGGGAGGACATCCTCGTCGGCCAGATCATGACCGATCACGTGGTCTCATGTCACTCGAACATCACTGCGAGTGAGGCCCGACGTCTCATGATGGCCCATCGCATCCGACACCTGCCCCTCATGGAAAACGGCAAGGTGGTTGGAATCCTCTCGGCGCGAGACATCATTTCGCAACAGCTTCTCGAAGACCGGGCGGCCGCGGAGGAAGTGGCCATGCTCTCGAAATGCCTCAAGAGCATCGATCTCAACGAGGCGGCCGAGATCGTCGCGGCCGAGGCGCCGAAGTTGTTCGAGGCTCGCAACTCAGTCCTGTGCCTCTATCCGGCGGGGGACCGCAACCGTGAGCCGGAGCTGATTAGCTCCAACCGCTGCCCCTGCGTCGGCGGACACCTCGTAGGGCCGCAGGTCGTCGAGAGCGGCTCGTCTCCGGAGGATTACTGCGAGGCGGACATTCCTGCTGAGTGCAGCAAGTGCGGAGGCAAAGGACCGCGAATGGTCCTGCCCCTCGATATCATGGGTCTGCCCGAAGCAGCCACCGGCAAGGAGAAACGGCTTTCCGGCTACCTGTGCATGTGTGGTCTGCCCGCATCGACCCTGGCAAACGAGGAACTGATGCAATACAAAGCCCGGCTGACGCGGGAGATCCTCGTCGCCCACTTGACCAACGCCACCCGGTACCAGCAGGCGAGACTCACCTCGTTGACCGATGCCCTGACCGGCGTTGGATCGAGGAAACTGCTCGAAGAGAAACTGTCCGAGGAATGCGACCGCGCCAGGCGATACAAACGGTCGTTCTCCGTGGCGATCCTCGATCTGGACCACTTCAAGATGATCAACGACGCTCTCGGGCACGTTACCGGCGATGAAGCGATCCGCAAGCTGGCCGAATGCGTCAAGCGAGAGAAGCGAGGTCCCGACGTGCTGACTCGCTACGGCGGAGACGAGTTCGTCCTGCTCCTGCCTGAGACGAAGGCCGCGGAGGCCACCGTTCTACTGGAGCGTGTGCGAACCCGCGTGCGGGAGATCCGCTTCGATCAGGGTATGGGCTTGTCGATCAGTTGCGGCATTGCCGAGTGCATCCTGGAGGCGGATGAGTCCCCCGAAGACGTGATGCGCCGGGCCGATGTGGCCCTGTATGAGGCCAAGAACGCCGGACGCAACTGCGTCAAGCTCTGGAGCGAGGAGATGGCTACGCTCCTCAACGCCAGCGACATTGAGATCGAGAGGGTCAAGAGACTCCAACGCCGAATCATGGGCCTTTCGGAGAAGGCGGAAAAAGTGTTCATGGAGAGCATCTGGAGCCTCGTGCAGGCCCTCGAAGCCAAGGACACCTACGCCCGCAAACACTCGGAAAACGTTACGGCCTACTCGGTCGAGATCGCCCGCACGATGGAACTGGGACCCAAGTACGTGGACCTGATCCAGCGGTCCGCGATGATCCACGACATCGGCAAGATCGGCATCCCCGACGCGGTCCTTTTCAAGCCGGATCACCTCACCGGCCACGAACGCAGGGTCATCGAGCAACATCCGCTGATCGCGGTCCGCATTCTCGAAAAAATGAGTTTCCTGGAGACCGAGATCTCCATCATTCGGCATCACCACGAGAAATGGAACGGGCAGGGTTATCCCGACGGCCTGGCTCGCACCGCGATTCCGCTGGGGGCCCGCATCATTGCTGTCGCGGACACCTTCGACGCGCTGACCTCGAACCGGGCCTACCACATTTCCCGACCGATCGCCGAGGTAATCGCCATGCTGAAGGATTCGGCCGGGTATGAGTTCGACCCTACCGTCGTGATCGCGATGGTCACATGGATCGACTCTGTCCTCAAACGACTCGGCGTCGCCGTGAAGGATCTCGTGGTCGGCGACCTGCTCGCGACCTGCGAGGTGGTTCCTCAATGCGATGACTCTCGCTCGGCGATTCAGCTCCTGCTCGAAGAACACGAGCCGGCGCCTGCCACCGTCGGCGACGCCGCGACGTGAGAGCGGCAACGGTACGAGTTCCATATTTCCGTGTTCTGAGCTGCTTGAAGGTGGAACTCCAAACTTCTGTGTTTCCGTCTCGCTCCCGTGGTATAATCCTCCTGTCCTTTTTCAGGAGGAACCTATGGCTTTTGACGGCGTCAATCGCAGAGAATTCCTCGGCCTGACCGCCACGAACATCGCCGGCGGCGTGTTGGGCCTGAACGCATCGTCATCTGCAGCAATCGATCGGGGAGGTTGGGACCCGAAGAAACCGCTGCTCTGCACGGGCCGAACGCTTGTCGTTCAGCCTGTGCTCATGTACCGCGTCGCCGAGAAAAGGCCCGCCACCTCGTGGAAATCCTGGGGCGGCGTCCAGACCGATGAGGCCGCGGCTGCCGAGGCAAAGAGAATCGCTGCGGAACTGGCGACCCTGTGCTCCCAGGCCCCGTTCCCGCTCAAAGTTCTGCCCGTGGTAACGGCCAGGTCGCCCGACGAGGCTGCCAGGGTCCACGAAAACGAATACGACGTGGTCGTCGTCTACGCCGCCTCCGGCTCCGGCGAGACGCTGAAGGCGTGCTTTGCGCCAAAAAAGGATCGCGATACAATCGTCTTCACCCGGCGCAGTTCTGGCCCAGCCTATTACTGGTTCGAGGCCCTGAGTACCCGCTACCTCCAAACCGGCCGGCCCGAGTTCGGGGAAGGATCGGAAAAATCGAAGAGGGAGATTTTTCCCTCTCAAAGTAGGCCCGATTCGGCTTTTTCCGATCCGGCCCATCTCGACCACGGCCCCGTCCACGTCGAGGACGTTGTGGTCGACGACTGCAACGAGCTGCTCTGGCGGTTCCACGCCCTGTACGGCCTGAAGAATTTCGTCGGCGCCCGCATCGTCGCGCTGGGCGGTCCGTGGGGCAAGTACTCGCCCGAGGCGCCGGACATAGCCCGCGAGAAGTACCGGTTCGAGATCATCGACGTGTCTTATGAGGCCGTCACGCCTCGTATCCAGGCGGCCCTGGCCGACCGCGAGCGGATGGCCGCCGCCAAGCGATGGGCGCAGGCATACCTCGCTTTGCCCAACACGACGCTGGCAACCACGAACGAGTTTCTCGTCAACGCGTTCATGCTCTATGGTGTCTTCAAGGACCTCCTGCGAGAGCACGACGCCTCCGCCTTCACGATACGCAACTGCATGAGCACGATCATGCCCATCTCGCAGACGACGCCGTGCCTGACCCTCGGCCTGCTCGGCGACGAGGGCCTGATCGCCTTCTGCGAGTCCGATTTCGTCGTCATTCCCGCAGGCATCCTGCTGCACCACATCAGCGGCCTGCCCGTCTTCATGCACAACTCGACCTTCCCGCACGACGGGATCGTGACGTGCGCCCACTGCAGCGCCCCCCGGCGGCTCGACGGCAGTCGCTACGAGCCGGCCCGGATCATGACGCACTACGAATCCGAGTACGGCGCCGCGCCCAAGGTGGAGATTCCCGTCGGCCAACAGGTGACGTTCATCGATCCCGAGTACAGCACGGGCCGCTGGCTCGGCTTCACCGGCGTCGTCCGCAGCAACCCCGCCTACGAGATCTGTCGGTCCCAGCAGGACGTCGAGATCCAGGGCGACTGGCGAAAGCTCATCAACGAGGTCCGCGACTCTCACTGGATGATGGTCTACGGCGACCACCTCAAACCCCTCGCCTACGCCGCCCGAAAGCTCGGAATCCAATGGGAAGAACTGTGACGTGTGAAGCGTGAAGGCTCGGAAAAAGGCAGATCGGGCCTATATTCTTCAACGAAATCTGGCGGTTCGATTTCGTTGAAGAATCGCACTGACGAAACTCTCGACGCGCGACCGAAGTTGGAGGGGGAAAAATCGAGACAAGAGATTTTTCCCCTCAAAGTAGGCCCGATCTGCCTTTTTCCGAGCCAGCGAACCTCGCGAAGCGATGTAATCGCGCGTCCAACGCCCAGGACGACATCTGGCGCCTCCGCTCGGGCCGTTACCACATCGCCCACACCGTCCACCGGAACGTCCTACGCATCCTCGTCCTGCGGATCGGAGACCGCAAGGATTTCTACCGGCATTTCAAGATATCTCACGTTATCGTGGCCGGTCGGCTGAACATAGCCGTAGACAACTCCGTCAATGTCGCTGAAATTGCAGACCTCATGGCCAACAGACTTCTTGTTGTAGGCACCTCCTCTCTGAATTGAGTCACCATCTATGCCGTTGTAGTGATTCATCCATCCGACATTGCAGAAGAGCAAGTGCATATTTCGTCTCTCATCGCCAGCCAGCAATTAGCCGAACTGGCATCAGATGTCAGGGCTCACACCCCTGTCCATACCGCATGCATCTATTCATCGTCACTCGAACCAGCCCACCATTTGTTATTCAACTTGGCTATTTCCACGAACAAGTCAGTGTCTTCCATAGCTCGCTGTACGCTCATCGAGAAGATGAACTGTTTGTACTTGTCATTGTATTGAATCGAGCGAGCTTCGAGCAATTGGGCGATCTCTTCTTGTTGGGAACCATACCGAAACTGAATCAGTACGTTGCCGCCGCTGCGCGTGCGAACAAGGAGTTGATTGTAGCTTCGACACACGATGTTGATTGAGTATTTGCAGTAGTTGAAACGCGGATTATCGTAGATTGGCTGTGTCACTTCAAATATACGCTGCGCCACCAGCAGGGTCTCATTTGACTTCTTTCGCCAATAGATCTCGTCAAAGCTGTCGCCGTCCTGGCTGACCTCATCATCCACTTCCTCATAGACGTCAAGGATCTTCGTGAAATGAAGCGAGTGTCCGGCAGGGGATTTGATCACGTTGACCTGAATGGCGATGAGCGGAACAGATCCGCTTAGGATCTGGATTACATTGAAGAATCTCTTTGTGATTCGTTCAGCAATCAGGACAGCGAAGTGCTGGCGTTGGGGCCATTTCCGCTTGATCAGATCCCAGTATTCGATGGTTCTGATGATATGGCTGGGATCAGTATCACCCAGCATGACTTCCACTTCGTACATCGAATCATCAACAGGATTCTTGAGCAGGATATCGAGACGGCCGCCCGAACTGATAGACCGCTCCTTCGTAACACCCTCCAAATCACCAAGGCCGATAGAGGAAGGGTTATCCCAAATCTGTTCCTGCAACCAAGCTTCGTCCAAACTGAGTGATGAGAGGCTTACTGTCTCAGATATCGGTATCTCCATGAACGTCTCCTATGAGCCCAATGACAATTAACTGAACCAAGACCACAGACAGAATCTCAGATTCCCATCCATGTGGCTCCTCTTTCGAGTTCCTGCAAAAGCATAGTGGAATCCACGACGTGCCCGCACCATTCGTGGCTCCTTCTCGGTCACTCTGACATTGTAGCATAGCTCCAGTTCAGCACAATAGGTGCCGCGGGAAGATTTCTCCCCCGGGGGAAGATCGCCCCCTACGGTTGACTGGCGACTGTCATTGTGACATCGTAACTCTCGCCGTCGCTAAGAGTAATGCCGCTGCCGGCGTTGATCGGCTCGGTCGCGATCAGCTTGCCGCTGTCGTCGGCAGTCGTGGCGAGGAACTTGGTCTTCGCCAGATTCCACGGCCCGCCGGAGGCGGTGAACGTTACCTCGGCGGTCGTCAGCGTCCGGCCGTTCGTCCCGCCGGCGCCACTGACTATGCCTGTCGCGTTGGCGGGAACAAACTGGCGGGCGTAGCCGTTGCCGGATAGTTCCGTAAGATCGCCCAGCGAGGCGTTCGCATGGATCTGGTCCTCGGCCTCCTGGCACCAGCCGATGTAGTGGTTGGCGGGCTTGGTCTGCTGGCCGTTGGCCAGCTCGAACAGAAACTGAATGCCTTGGGTTCTGAGCATGGGGACTCCTTGCGGGAGCGTGGATACGCACGAGCGCAGGGGAGGCGGGCTTTTGCCCTTGTACGCGCGTGCGGTTCCAATCCAATCCGGTCCTAATCCAATCTTAACCGAACGCTAATACAACCCTAACAATCACCCGGTAGGAATGTACGCTCGTGAAGATCGCGGTGCGGCGGGGTCTTCGGGCGGTTGAAGAATCGGGTGTTTTCTCGGATGGGTTTGCACTGGCTACGGTGGATCGGTACAATCTGCAACGTATGGGGTTGAGAACGACGACTATTGTGCTCTCGGTGCTTTGCGCGACCGTTCTGACCGGTTGTGGCGAGGCTATCGATCCGAATGAGCCGCAGGGGTTCCTCCAGACGAAGGGGTCCGACACGATCGTCAACGCGATGCAGGAGACGGCCGAGGAATTCATGAAGGACTATCCGCACGTGTTCGTGGCCGTCACCGGGGGCGGCTCCGGCGTAGGGATCGCATCGCTGATCAACAAGACCACCGAGATCGCCACCGCCTCCCGCGAGATGAAGGGCAAGGAGATCGAGATGGCTGAGCAGCGGGGCGTCCATCCGAAGGAAATCGTCGTCGCCTACGACGGCGTCGCAGTCATCATGAACCACAACAACCCCATCGACCGCCTGAGCATCGAGGATCTGCACGACATTTTCACAGGCAAGATCACGAACTGGAAGCCGCTTGGCGGCAAGGACCTGCACATCGTGACCCTGTCGCGGGAAGTCAGCTCGGGAACGCACATGTACTTCAAAGAGGAAGTGGTCCAGCTCGGCAAGAAGGGCAGCACGGAGGAGTTCTCGAAAGAGACGCTCCTGTTGTCCTCCTCGCAGGCGATTGTCGAGGAAGTGGCCAACAACGAGGGCGCCATCGGCTACCTGGGCATGGGGTACCTCTCCGACCGGACGAAAACGGTGCAGGTGGGCCGTGGCTCGGAGTCCGGATTGGAAAAAGGCAGATCGGGCCTATATTCTTCAACGAAATCTCTTGACGCGCGACCGGGGTTTGGGAGGGAAGAATCGAAGACAGAGATTCTTCCCTCCCAAAGTAGGCCCGATCTGCCTTTTTCCAATCCGAGCGACGAGTTCTATCCGCCGACGGTAGAGAACGTCGTGAACAAGAAGTACCCGCTCTCCCGGCCGCTCTACGTGTACACGGACGGCGAGCCGCAGGGCGTTACGAAGCTGTTCATTGACTTTACTCTGGGTCCGAAGGGGCAGACGATGTTCATGGGGACGGGTTTTGTACCCATAGGAGAGACGGTTGCCGCAGGACAGTAGCCAAACTCGGAATTCCGGCGGTGCCGGACGCCGACGGATCGGCGAATGCATCATCGAGTGGTGCATCAAGCTCAGCGGCCTGGCTGTCGTGGCCTTCGTATTCCTGATTTTCCTGTTCCTGCTGCGGGATTCGCTTTCGCTGTTTCGTGACTATTCGGTGAAAGAGGTCCTGTTCGGACGCGAGTGGCTGCCGATCTCCGAGCCTGCAAAGTTCGGTGTATTGCCCCTGCTGGTTGGATCGGTCCTCGTGACCTTCTGGGCGATCCTGATCTGCGTGCCGCTGGGCGTGGGGGCGGCCATGTTCATCGCGGAGGTGGCGCCGAAACCGCTCA
>CAZDTD010000044.1:0-19916 GCA_964507995.1 uncultured Pirellulales bacterium
CTCAGCCTGATCCAGGGGGACTGGAAATACATCGAGCCCAGCAAAGGCGCCCGGTTCAACAGGAGCACGAACACCGAACTCGGCAACGACCCCGCCCCTCAGCTTTACGACCTTAAGACCGATCTGGGTGAAAAGACGAATCTCGCAGACGAGAATCCAGAGAAGGTAAAGGAGATGGCCGCCCTGCTCCAGGAAATCCGCCGGCGAGGCCGCTCTCGGCCGTAGCACAAATCATCGCCGCAGTTTCCATCAAGGTCGAGGCAGTCGCTTCTTTTCCGCCTCCGTCGGCGGGTGTTTGCGGAAAACGGACCACATGCCGGGCATGCCCACGTTGTAGCTTTCCTGCCTCCAGGCCTTCTCCTTCTTCATGTACTCGACGTGTCCGTCGTAGAAGGCCATGTTGGCGCCTTCGCTGTGGCGGTACAGGAACGGACCGTCGCAACCGACGTTCTTATACGGCATGATCGTGTCCTGGCCGAGCACGTCCCAACCGATCGTGTAGTTCGCGCCCTTCCAGTGGAGCCACCAGTCGTTGCTCTCGGTGAACACCAATTCCGTCGCGGGCACAGCGACTGATGTAGTGTTGTGACCCGCGTACTTGATTCCAAACCAGTCCGTGTTGTAGTACCAGTCCGTTACGTTGCAGCCATAGCTGATCCAGGACGTGTATTGCGTATCTTCCCGCTCCTGAATGGAGATCCAATCGCTCGGGCAGCGTAGATGGCGTTCGCCAGGCCCAGGCCTCGAACGTGACTGCTGCAGACGATTCGCTTGGCCCCCTCTTTCGCCCGCATCAAGGCAGGCATCAGAATGGCCATCAGCACGGCGATCACTGCGACGACCACGAGCAACTCGATCAGCGTGAATCCTCTTCGCGTCCGCATGCCGATCCACTCCGAAATGCGGTTCCACCGCCAATTTCGTTGTTTCGCTCCCGAGCCCATCGACGTCATTCTACCAGACGCGGGACGCGACAGCAAGACCGCCAGGAGAGGAGTCAATCACCCGGCCTGTTGCAGGGCTTCCCGGCAGAGTTCACAGTGCTTGTTCTGGTCCTCGGAGCCTTCCGAGCCCGCGGCTCCTTTGTGCCACGCAGACCTGGCGTCCTCCAACCGCCCGAGGGACTGGAGCGATCTGCCTTTCCAGTACTGGGCGGCGGCCTCCTGCGGCTTGTTCGAGCGTCCAACGCCGATGTTCTCGGGGTAGGCCATTGCCGCCTCGAAATCCGCCAGAGCCCTGGCGAAGTCCTTGCCCTCGAAGCGAATCCGGCCTCGCTCCATGTGCGCCCGATGGTAGAGGTCCCACGTAACGGTCTGACCCTCCCAGTTGACAAAATAGGGCGTGGATTCGAGCAGGTTGATCGTGTCGTCGTAGCGTTTTTCGTCGAGGTACGCCTGCGCCAGCAGGATGATGACGTCGGCCCGCCGGAGTTTGTCGGGAGGCGTCGACTCCAGCAAGGTGATGGCCTCGGGCTGCTTCTCCTGCGAAATGAGGATCTCGGCAAGGTCCCTGTACAGCGTCTGGTCCTTGGGACGAGCGTCGATGGCCTTGCGGTAGAATCCCGCGGCCTTCGCCAGATCGTTCTCCTGGGCCCAGGCATAGAGGCCGAGGTTGCGCCATGCGATGCTGAGCGACTTGTTCAGCTCGACCGCCCTTTGCCAATGGCCCGCTGCTTCTTCCGGCCGGCCCAGATGGGCATAGAGATTTCCCATGTGCAGGTGCGCCCGCGCATCGTTCGGATTCTCTTCCAGCGCGTAATCGAGCACTTCCAACTCCTCCGGACGCGAGGGGAATACGTAGTCCTTGCGCACCGTTGCGGCAAGCTCGAGCCAGGTTTGGGCCGCGGAGGTGTCCTTCGCAAACCAAGCCAGGTAGTACATCGGCAACGGGCTGCGTTCGCCCGGCAGAACGGCATCGACACAAACCGCGGATACGAGCTTCGCGGCCTCCTTGACAAGACCCAGTTCCGCGAAGAGAAGGCTCGTTTCCAGCATCTCGAAGTCGTCCTCGCCGACAAAACTCCGGGCCTTCGCGACAAAGGCCTCCATCTGCTTGGGCCCCTCGAGGGCGAGAACGGCACGGGGCGTCAAATCCGTCGGGCGTCGGCTCACGACCTCCTGCGCCTGCTTGAACGCAGTGGCCGTATCGCCCGCAGCATAGAGAGCGACGAGCAGATGGTCTCTCGCGATCCCATCCTTGGGGTCCAGATTCGCGGCTTTCTGGAAAGCCTTGACGGCCGCCTGCTTCTCGCCAAGCGCCGCGTGCGCTCGGCCCGCCAGATCCATCGCCAGCGATCGGACGCCCGAGCACAGTGATGCCTGCCGGGCACAGCGCAACGCCTCCTTCGGATCGTGGGTCCGCAACCGGTTCACGCCGAGGAAGTACCAGGCCAACCCATCGCCGGGATCGCGCCGGACCGCCTTTTGCAGCCGTTCGATGGCACAATCGTAAAGAGCAACTTCCGTATCCAGAACAGCCAGCGCCCGCAGCGAGGGCCCGTATCCCGGGTCGTCGGCCAGGACCTTTTCATAGGCTTCCCGCGCCTTCTTGCGGTTCATCGCCAGATCGACCTTCTGAGCCCGCAGGTGCTTCTCCTCGATCGTCAGTTCGGCATCGGACTTGTCCGCCCACGCGGCGCGGACCGGCGGCTCTGTCTTCGGGATCGGCAACGGAGTCGTGAAGCAGGCCAGCGTGACGCCTCGCCGGGTCCGGATCGTGACATCGACCGGCCCCTCCGGATGGGGCGACAGTACAATCGTCTGCGGGCCGTCCGGGGACAGATCCAACTGCTCCGCGACAAGCTCCTTGCCCTCCTGCGTCAGAACGCACGATGCCTTGGGGAATTTGCCCGTCGTGAGAATCCGCAACTGAAGCGCGTCGTCGCTTCGGATCGTCTGGACCGCCACGTCCTTCGTGGCGAACTCGAAGCCCTCGCCCAGCCCGTGTACGGGATACCACCACTCGCGCCACGCGACCTCCTGTCGCGGCGCAAGCATCCCATAGTCGGATTGCGTCGGCAGCGGCCCGCTCTGGATTTCGATGTAAGGCCCATCGTCGTCGGTGAGATTCTTCTGGCTGACAAGGCCGAAATCCCACTGCCCCCAGGTCCACGCCTTCTTGCCGCTGAGCTCGTAGTGATTGGCGACCTGCACGACGCCCCGGTCCGCGCGCACATCGTAGCCCCCGAAGAAATCGAACATGCAGTCCACGGAAAAGATCGACGCCCACGTTTCGTAATTCTTCAGCCAGGACAGGTCCCTGCCCTTGTCGATCGGCCACGAGAAGAACTGGACGCCGTAATGGTCGGTGCCGAGCGTCATGGGATAGATGAACCGCGTCCCTTCGTGACACGGAAACGCCGTGCAGTTCCAGAAGTAGTACGGGTTCACCGCGTCCACCGGGTTCGCGATGCGAATCTGTTCGTCGAGATAGGCCTTGCCCGGGTGCAGCGTGACGCGGACGGTCCAGCGGGTCCGCAGCGTCTGCTCCAGGTTGCTCACCTCCAGATAGGCGGAACCGTCCGGGTTCGTCCCCACAAGCGCATCGACCGGCGACAGGATCGTAACCGTATGCACCTGGGGACCCGCATTCCACTCGACGCCGCCGCTGATGAAAGCGCCTCGCATGGCGATCATGCTGGGCTTGATCACGTTGTTCAAGTGAAAGGTTTCCTTGCCCTGCGTCTTGTCGAAGACCGAGTGCAGCCGGCCGCCCAGTTCCGGCAGGCACGTCACCTTCAGGTACTCGTTCTCGAGGAACAGTGCCTTGTACGTGCGGTCCTCCTTCACGCGATAGAGGTGGTCCTGCATCGAGTACGGGTAGACGATTGCCCCTTTGACGGTAGTCGAGAGCTTGATCCGGTCCTCCAGGGCCCAGAACTTGGGGTTCACATCATCCGCCCAGCCGTAGGTCGGAATCGTGAGGGTCCCTTCCCACGCCCGCGTCTTCGCCCAGCCTGGCGTCGTGATGCACAGCCCGAGTACAACCGCCACACTCCACGTGATGAGGTCCCGCCGCACATTGCTCATGTCACACCTTTCGAATCCCAAGTCCAGAATCCGTATCGCATCGGAGATAGACGCGTCACAAAGATGGTATCGCGAATTGGGATCGATGCAACTGGGATTCGCACAGCAGGCAAAAAAAGAGAGCCGCTCCAGGGAGCGGCTCTTGAATTCACAGAACCTGTCGCGGCCTATACCTGACCGTCATCCCCGGTCGGGCCTTGCGGCTTGTAACTATCGTGCATCATGCCTTCTCGCGGATGCGCGTTGTCGTAGACTTCCTTCAGCTTTTTCGTCGTCAGGTGCGTGTAGACCTGCGTGGTGGAAAGCGACTGATGCCCGAGCAATTCCTGGACGCTCCGGAGGTCCGCGCCGTTGTTGAGCATGTGGGTGGCGAAGCTGTGCCGCAGCGTGTGCGGGCTGATCGCCGGATCGAGACCCGCCATCTTCAGGTACTTGTCCATCTTCCGGCGGACGCTTCGCGTACTCAGACGCTGCCCATGCTTGTTGACGAACAGGACCTTCGAATCGAAATGACTGTTGTTCTGGGCCCGCCTGTTGCGGTACTCCATATAGTGCTGGATCGCCTGCAGAGCCGACGAACTGATCGGCGTGATACGTTCCTTCTTCCCCTTGCCGCGAATGTGGACCACCTCGCCCAGGAAGTCGATGTCATCCATGTTCAGACCGACAAGCTCGCTGACGCGAATGCCGGTGCTGTAGAGCGTTTCGAGAATGGCACGGTCCCTGGCGCCGAGCCAGGAATCGGTCGGCGGGGTTTCGAGCAGGCGTTTCACCTCTTCGAATTCCAGAAAGCGAGGCAGCTTTTTGTCCTGCTTGGGCGTGCGAATCGCGCTGAGCGGGTTCGAATCCCGGCGGTTCGTCTTCACGAGGAACTTGTAGAAACTCCGCAGGGTGGCGAGCTTCCGAGCGATCGTGGCCTTCGAGTAGTTCTTCTCGTTGAGGTGGCTCAGATAGGCTCGTGCCTCGTCCACGTCGACAGCCAGCAGCCGCTGGTCGATATCGACCTCCGTCTGCGTGGCAACCGCCGTGGCGACGCCCCCGTCGTGATGACCGAGATCGGAAGACAAGCCGGAGTCGCCAAAACCATCGTGCGACGGCTGCCCCACGCCTTCCGACGTGTTCAGAAGAAATTCCGAGAACTGCGCCAGATCGGCGCCGTAGCACTTCGCTGTATGCTCCGAAAAACGCTTCTCGAACTTCAGGTAGTGCAAGAACTGCTCGATCACAGCGTTTCCTTCTTCCATATTCCACCTACTTATCTGATCCATCGGCATCATCGATCACCTTCTCGTTCTACGACATTGTTTTGACATCCGAATCTTCTTGAAGCAGTTGCTCGGCCCGCCCGATCAACGTCTGCGTCAGCTTGAAGCTGAGCACCGCCGCATCAAACCAGTCGAAATCCGTTCGCTTGTCCTTCACCTGGTCGATCAGGGCATCAAGCAACTCGTCTTCCCGGCCTTGCTCGTAGCGGAAGATGTACTTCTCCGCTCCCTTGTTGAGCACGAGTTGTCTCTGCGGTCTTTTCATGATTACGCCTTACCGAGTGACCTTCCCCGTTAGGACCATTGGCCTCCGGGACCTTTTACGACTCCTGCAACGTCCGCCAATGTGATCCCTTGACCTTGCCGAAACGTTACAACGCTTTTATCGGCCAATGGAACGTCCGGCTTTACAAAAAGTGGACTTATCCACCATTCATTTATGCGGTCCTTCCGTGCAGACTGTCACTTCGTGCGGTTTTCGGCGTGGAAAAGAGGCCGACCAGGACGTCCTTACGGCGCGTCCGGCCGGATGTGAAAATAGGTAACATCCCCTCGCTGTTCGGAGCACACCACCCCCATCCCCTGCAAATGACCGACGTACTTGGCGGCCTCGTGGCGGGTGATCCCCAACCCCGCGCAGATATCCTGGATCGTGCACGGCCTGCGTTTCAGTACAGAAATCACGTCCGCCTCGGGACGCGTCTCGTGGTGGCCACTGAGCCCGGCCGGTGCCTCGCCGATCACCTCGCATTGTCCACCGATCCGCCGGGCGATCTGATCGAGCATCTCGCGAGACAAGGCGACGACATCCGGCTCGGCCGCCGGACGCACGGCGGTGTTCAGATGCACCTTGTCCGGCCGAATCCGCCGGATCAGACCTTTGATTTTTTCAATCTGCTCGTCGCCCGTGTTCACCCCGGCGATCAGAAAGACCTCCAGCCAGATTTGTCCCCGGAACTCCTCACGGAACCGCTCCAGACCGGAAACAAGTTTCTCAATGGTGATATCGGGGTTCGGTCGGTTCACGGCTTCGAACACGGCAGCATCTCCCGCATCCAGGGAAGGCGCGACCACGTCGGCCTTGGCGCACTCGGCGCGGACATCGTCCCGATAAAGCAGCGTGCCATTGGTGAGGATGGCCACTGGAATGCTCGTCAACCGGCGAATGCCGTCGATCAGGTCGCCCAGACGGGAGTTGAGCGTCGGCTCGCCCGAGCCGCCGAGCGTGATGTAATCGGTCTTGAGGCCGGCCTTGAGTTTCGCCTCGATCTCCGCAAGGACGGCCCTGATATCCACGAAGTCCGCCCGCGTCGTGCTGCTCTTTGTGGTGCGGCCGAGCTGGCAGTATACGCAATCCAGCGTGCAGATCTTCGGCGGAACAATATCCACGCCCAGGCTCAAACCGAGCCGGCGGGACGGCACCGGACCGTACGTATAGGAAGTCCGTCCCATCTTCTCAACCATGGACAACCTCGAAAATTCCTTTACATCCCCGCACCAAATCCTCCAGCCAGTCCAACGGCAACATGGACGCTGCGTCTGAAAGCCCCTTCTCCGGCTCGGGGTGGACCTCCAGGAACAGGCCGTTGACGCCGGCGGCGACCGCCGCCTTTGCCAGCAACGGCGACATCTCCCGCCGGCCGCCACTGGCCGTGCCAAGTCCGCCGGGCTGCTGCGTGCTGTGCGTCGCGTCGAAGACCACCGGACACCCGAACTGCTGCATGATCGGGATGCCCGTCATATCGTTCACAAGGCGGTTGTAGCCGAAGAAGGTGCCCCGCTCGGTGAGAATCACCTTGTCGTTTTTGCACGCCCGGATCTTCTCGACCACGTTTCCCATCTCCCCAGGCGAAAGGAACTGCCCCTTTTTGACACTGACAGGCCGGCCCGTCTCGGCGCAGGCGCAGAGCAGGCTGGTCTGGCGGCACAGGAACGCCGGAACTTGGAGGCAATCCACCGTCTGGGCGGCCTCGGCAGCCTGGGCTGGCTCGTGTATGTCCGTCATCACGGGCAGCCCGCTCTCGGCCCGGACCTTTGCGAGGATTCTCATGCCTTCCGTCAGGCCAGGACCGCGAAAGCTCGAAAAGCTGCTGCGATTGGCCTTGTCGAAGCTGGCCTTGAAGATCATCTGAACGCCCGTCCGCTCGGAGATCTGCACCAGCCGCTCGGCGATCTCCAAGCACCCCTTCTCGCTCTCGATAACGCACGGCCCCGCCATGAGAAACAGCGGCGCGTCCAGCCCCACTTCCACGCCACCGATTTTGAAACTCGGTCTTGTCGTCACTCCTGCCTGCTCCATCTTCTCTTGTTTCATTTTCCACCGGGCCCGCGCCGGCCCAGGTACACCTCGCGTTCGCCCCGCCCGCGCCGGGACAGTTCCCGGTCGATCAGGCACGCGTAGCTGTCCATGATGTGGGACACGCTCTCCAATTGCAACATCGTCTGGACCTTCGCGATGGTCTCGGAGTCGGGCCCCTCGATTTCAACGAACACGCCCACCAGCGGCAACTCGTCGAGCGCAACCTCGCACCCGCGCAACTGCCACAGACGCCGTCGTTTGTCGAAGGCGAGCGCTTTGGCGTATCCCAGTGCCTTCAGGAGCGATTCGGTCGCTCCGGCGTCGCTCACCTCGACCTCGACTTCGACCCGTTTCTTGTAGTCGTCCTGCTCCTTCGGACCCTTGTAGGCCAGGATCAGCCGGTCGCGTCCATCCTTGCGGTCCGCGCGCAGGCGAAGGCACTTGTCCGTCCGGGTCAACTCCCGGCCAGTCGTGTCGTAGTAGTGATCCGTCTGGATCGTCTCACGCAGAAACGCCCCGCCGCATTCGGCAAGCCGCCGCTCGACCGCGTCCAGCGAATCCACCTTCAACTTGGCCTCGATCTCCGAGTGCATGCGATCATCACACCACGATATTCACCAGTCTGCCCTTGATGACGATCACCTTCCTGGGCGTCTTGCCGGCCATCGCCGCAATCACTTTCTCGTTGCCGAGGGCGACCGCTTTGACCGCTTCGTCGTCGGCGTCCGCGTCCACCACGATGCGGTCGCGGACTTTGCCGTTCACCTGGACCGCCAGTTCTACTTTCTTTTCCCTGGCCAGGTTCTCATCGTACTGGGGCCAGGGCTCGTGCGTCAGACTGCCCGCGTGGCCCAGCCGCTCCCACAGCTCTTCTGCAATGTGCGGGGCGAACGGTGCCAGGATCAGGATGAACGGTTCGATCACCGACCTGGGCCGAACCTCCTGCTTGGCGAGGTGATTGACAAAAATCATCATGGCGCTGATCGCGGTATTGAAGCCGAACGTTTCGACGTCGCCGCCGACCTTGCGAATCGTCTGGTGCAGCAGGCGCAGCGTCTCCTCATCCGGCTGGGCCTCGCGGACCGCCGGATCGAGCTGGTTCGTCTCCTCGTTCACGACCAGCCGCCAGACCCTCTGGAGGAACCGGTACACGCCCTGGACGCCCTGCATGCTCCAGGGTTTCATCGCCTCCAGCGGGCCCATGAACATCTCGTACAACCGCATGGAGTCGGCGCCGAACTCGCGGATGACGTTGTCGGGGTTCACCACGTTGCCGCGCGACTTGCTCATCTTCTGGCCATCCTCGCCGAGGATCATGCCCTGATTGATGAGCTTCGTGAACGGCTCGGTCGTGTGGACGTGGCCCATGTCGTAGAGGAATTTGTGCCAGAACCGCGAGTAGAGCAGGTGCAGGACCGCATGCTCGGCGCCGCCGATATAGAGGTCCACCGGCATCCAGTATTTTTCTTTGGCCGGGTTCCACCCCTGCTGGGAATTCTCCGGGTCCATGTAGCGCAGGTAGTACCAGCAACTGCCGGCCCACTGCGGCATCGTGTTCGTCTCTCGTTTGGCTGGACCGCCACAGCGAGGGCAGGTCGTCTTCAGCCAGTCCGTCGCCTTCGCCAGAGGAGGCTCCCCTGTTCCGGGAGGCGTGTAGTCCGTCATTTCAGGCAGCGTCAGCGGCAGCGCCGTCTCTGAGAGCGGCACAACGCCGCACTTATCGCAGTGCACGACCGGGATCGGCTCGCCCCAGTAGCGCTGTCGGCTGAACAGCCAGTCCCGCAACTTGTAGTTGATCGCCCTGCTGCCCAGGCCCTGCTGGGCGAGCCATTCGGTGATCTTCCGCTTGGCTTCGGCGGTGGGCAGGCCTGTGATGGAGATCTCCGGGCCGGTGGAGTTCACCGAGGTCCCGTCCTCGACGAAGCCCTGCCAGTCCGTCGCCGGGTCCGGCGGCTGGACGACCTGGATCACCGGCAGGTCGAATTTCTTCGCGAACTCGAAGTCCCGCGTGTCGTGCGCGGGCACCGCCATGATGGCGCCGGTGCCGTAGCTGGCCAGGACGTAATCCGCAATCCAGATTGGAATCCGGTCCCGATTGACCGGGTTGATCACATAGTTGCCGGTGAAAACCCCGGTCTTTTCTTTGTCCTGCGAGGTCCGCTCCAACTCGCTCTTGCGGGCGGCCTCCGTGCGATACGCCTGGACAACCTGTCGCTGCTGCGCGGTCGTGATCTGCTCGACCAGCGAATGCTCCGGCGAGAGCACCATGTACGTCGCGCCGAAGAGCGTATCGGGCCGGGTCGTGAAGACCCGCAGCTTGCGACCGGCCGCCGGACCGTCGCCGATCTCGAAATCGACTTCCGCGCCTTCGCTGCGTCCGATCCAGTTCCGCTGCATCTCCTTGATGGACTCCGACCACGTGACGAGCTTGAGGTCGTCGAGCAGTCGGTCCGCATAGGCCGTGATTCGCAACTGCCACTGCCGCATCGGGCGGCGCACCACGTTCACATGGCCCTTGCGGTCGCATTTGCCATCCTTCACTTCCTCGTTGGCAAGGACCGCCTTGCAGCCCTCGCACCACCAGACCGGAACCCAGGCCTCATATGCCAGGCGGAGATCCGACACGGTCTTACGAACGAAAGCCTGCCTCTTCTGGGGATCGCTGCCGGTTGTCTGCGCGGCCTTGTGCAACGACATCAGAAACGCGCTGCTCTCCCACTCGGAGCTGCGTCGTGGCGCCTCCGCCAGCGCGTCTTCGAGAAGCGAGATATCCGCCGCCTTCGCCCACGAGGGATCGTAGTAGCTGTTGAACAGCTTCAGGAAGACCCACTGGGTCCACTTGAAGTAGGCCGGGTCGGTGGTGTCCACCTCGCGGTCCCAGTCGTAGGAGAAACCGAGCATCTTGATCTGACGCCGGAAGGTGTCGATGTTCTTCTTTGTCGTGAGCGACGGATGGGTTCCTGTGTCAATCGCGTACTGCTCGGCGGGCAGGCCGAAGGCGTCCCAACCCATGGGGTGCAGGACGTTGAACCCCTTCATCCGCTTGTACCGTGCGACGATATCGCTGGCGGTGTATCCCTCAGGGTGCCCGACGTGCAGGCCCTGGCCGCTTGGATAGGGAAACATGTCCAGGACGTAGTATTTCGGGCGGGCGCCGTCGCAGTCCTTCGCCTTGAAAGTCCTGTTCTGTTCCCAGCGATGCTGCCATTTCTGCTCGATCGGACCAAAGTCGTACGCACCCACCTTGTCACTCATGTTCTCAGACACCTCTTTCACAAAAGCCGCCACGCCGCATCCCGGCGTGGATTCTCACGGGATCACTTCTGCATCGGGAGGGCTACTATACCCGATTTGTCGTCGAGGTTGTAGGGAAAGTTCGCGATGAGCTCCCCACGTAAAGAAACGGGCGGCATCGACAAGTCAAAGGACCGTCGATGCCGCCCGGCTGTTCGGACTGATTGTCTGTTCGACGACCGGCTCAGTTCAGCCAGGTCGAAGCGCAAAGCGACAGATCGAAGAGACCCATCACGTTGGCCGCCACGGAATTGCCCACGATCACGAAGGACGCATCGGTCACGTCGTAGACGCCCGGACGCGTCGTGCTGGACACGCGGATGAGGGCCTGGGGAGCGTCCACGAGCGGGACGAGCCAGGTATACGAGCCGGTATTGCCGACGTTCGGCGGGAACACCTCGGTCCACGAATAGCCGTTATTGAGGGAGAACTCAATCCGAACGGCCTCGCCGACGTTCTCGCACTCCCAAGTCACATCGATCACATCGCCGGCTGCGAGGATCTGGCCGCCATTTGGATCGACGACTTTGAGAACCGCCGCAGGGGCGGTGAGAATCGGTCGCAGCTTGCTGAAATTCTGGGAACCCCAGCGATTCGGCGAGCCGAACGTGCTGAACTCGTCGCCATCATCGTAGTCGGTCGAGGCCGCGGTCACCGTCGCACTGGGATTGTCCTCCAGGCGGAAGACCTCCGTCCCGCCAATTCCGGAGACCGGGCTGATGCCCTCGCCGGCCGGCCCGAACACGACCTGCCCGGCCACGTTGCGAATCCGCAGCCGCCAGTCCGAGGACCCGACTGGGAAGGAAGACGCTTCAATGTAGAGCCCCTCGGCGTCGTTGTGCGCCTGTACGTTGATCCACCAGTCGCCGGCGTTGGGATCGTAGCTGATGTCGCTGGGCACGTTTTCCGCGATCGTGATGATCGTGCCGGCCCGCAGGTCCTTCCAGATCGAATGGGCGGTCAGGACAAGCGTTTCGTCCAGAATCCCGTCATCGTAGATGTCGAGCTGCCAACCGCGGATATCCAGGTGATCCGTGATGACCACGAGCTCGAACCAGTCGCCACCGTTGCCCATGACCCGACCGAAGTAACTGTCGGAGGCCCGCCCACCGCTCTCATCGACCGAGGCGTTGCCGCCGCCGAGGAATTCGTTGGCATCGACGGCGTTGTACTCGTTCAGAATGATGTCCGCTGCGCCCGCGTTCACGGACAGCAGGGCCAGGACAGCCAGAACACACGTCATTCTACACACACTCATGATTCCACCCTTTCCGTTCCTGTTTCGAACACTCACATCGGGCGTGTTCGCCGCAACCACGGCCCGTTTCGCACTTGTATTGATTATAACATCTACTACCGGACTGCCGGTACCGTTTCTATTGAAGCGTGTGTCCGAACGACGGGTATCGCCCCTTCGCCCAGCTTCCACATCCCGTCCGGGCGGACTTGCAGGACCTCGGTGTCCCGATAGAAATTCAACGTGGCGATCGCATAGTCCGTGAGGGCGTCCATCGTTTCGTTCTGCGCATCGAAGAGGTGTTCCACCGCCGTCATCACGCGACGACTGCTGACTCGGCCGTAGGAGAGCAGCTCGAACGTGTTCGCTACCCTCGCCTCCGCCAGGCGCAGGCCATCGACCAGGACCCGGTATCGTTCCGCCGCTTCGAGCAGCGTGCGATGGGCCTCGCGAACCTCCATCCGGACGGTGTCGGCGGTCAGGCCGTACTCCCGCTCCCGCTGGTTCAGCATGACCAGGGCCCTGGCATAGATGTCCTGCTCCGCCACGCGGTCCAGCGGCAGGTCCACCGTCACCCCGGCGGCCACATTCCGGCTGCCGTCCGTGCGGGCACCCGCGTTGCCGAACACGTTGACTCCCATGCGCAATCCGTCCTTCGCAACGTACACGGCCCGCTGCGCGTCGATCACCATGTCCGCGTTGTTCGTCAGGTCCAGGCGACGAATCAGGGCGGTCTCGACGGCTTCGTCGAGCGAGAAATCGGGATACGAAATTTCCTGGTTCTTCATCCCCTCGAGAACCTGAACATCCAGATCGAATTCCAGCGTGGGAGGCACGCCCAACGTCATTTTCAGCAGATCGAGGGACCGCTCGTAGTCCCTTTGCGCCAGGATGTGGCTATCGCGGGCCCGCAGGGTCTCCTGGCGGACCTGGTCCAGTTCCTCCTGGGGCAACCGGGCGGCTTCAACCAGTTTCTCGACGCGCTGCTCCAACTTCACAAGCGTCTCGATACGGGACTCCGTGTTCTTCGCCGTGTTCAGCAACTCGAGCGTCTCGTAGTACTGCGTGATCGCGGCGACGACCCAGAGCTTTCGGGAGCGACAGACGGTCCGGATCTGGTACAGGGCATTCTTCTCCGCCTGTGTCAGCGGTTCCCGGACAACGCGAGGGTTACTGCCGCGAAGCAGCGGTTGAGACAAGCTCGCGCCGAGAACCCCTGACCACCCGTGGTCCCCGAGTCCGATCAGAATGTCCGCCCACCGCGCTCCGATCGTGGTTCCGACTGCGGTTCCCGTCGCCAGAAGCGTGTTGAAACCGAGGTTCGGCTCGACCACCACCCGCTCGTTTGTGCCGTCGTTGGAGTACAGGGTCGTGCCGCCGCCGTGGAATTGCAGCTCGTAGGTGTGCCGGATCAGGCGCATGTCCAGAGTCGTCGTGTACAGCAGCTCCTTCTGGAGCTGATAGTCACGATTGCACGCCAGCGCGAAGGTCGCCGCCTGCGGAATCGTTAGAATGCCCGTCTCGGAGACGATCTTCTCAATCTGGGCCACCTGCTCGACGTCGATGTCGTTCGGCGTCGCCGGCGAACCCGTGATCCGGTAGTTCGCACGCGGACCGAACGAGGGCTCCCACTTGCTATCCACAAACTTGTAGACCTGTTCGTCCGCGTCGTGCTTGTAGCTCTTGGGGCCGCATCCAGCAAACAGAACGACACCGCTCAGGAGCAACAGCCCCCAACCAGTCAGTCCCTTCTTGCAGGATGTCATTTTCATCGATCTCCCCTCGCGTCTTGGGTTTGGCCAAGCGAAGAAAGGCGTCACTCGTTACAGCCCCCGTACTCCCACCAATTCCCCAGGGACCAGGTTGAATCCCGGCGGAACGCTGATCACCACCGGCCTGCCCCACTGCGGAATCGTCGAGACACGCCACAGCCGCTGCGGCAGCAGCTCGATGGTCGGCCCGATCGACAGGACGCGGGACTCCGCGATCTGCGCCGGATATCTCATCTTGACCAGCTCGACGGTCATATCGGCCTCGATGTACCCGACCTGCTGCTCATCGGCGTAGGCGACGATCTCGCTCGGCTCCGTCTCGGCGACCGCGAGGATCGGATCACCGGCGGCGACGACTTCGCCCGCCCGGCGGATGGTCTCTTCACCCTGCCTCTTCAGAAGCACCTCGTTGGCCCTCCCGGAGATGGGAATGATTACCCCATCGATGGGCGACTTGAGCTCGACGGCCGCCCGGGTCTTGAACGTCGCGATCTGGGATCGCAGGCCTTTGATCAGCTCTTCCTGGACCTTCGCTTCCTTGCGAATGGCCTCCAGGGCATCGTCAATGGAAGGCTCCGGCACCTGTTGCGTGGCAAACTCATCGCGTCGGCGCTCCGCTTCCGCTTGATCCGCCTGGGCCTGCTCCAGCTCGGCCTGGTACTCCGCGATCTTCTTGGCCGTACTGTCGTACTGAATTTTGACCTTCTCCAGCTCGAACGGAACGATCACCTTCTCCGCCAGAAGCTTCTCACTGGCCTGGAGGTCCACCGCCAGCGTATTCACGATGATCTCTTCGTTGGCGATTTCCGTCTGCAACTGAAGCGCGTGCAACTTGGCCGCCTCGGCGTCCACGGCGAACCGCCGGGTGTTGTCCGCATGGTTGATCTGGAGATCGGCGTGATTGGCCAGCAGCTCGTCCTGCGCGGGAATCAACGAGGCCATCAGCCGCTCGATCTCGGCCGCTGCGGTCGCGACCTGGCCCTGGAGCTCCGCCTCCGTGGTCAGTTCGCTGGCAGGAACCGTGTTTAGGACGGCAAGCGTCTGGCCCGCGGTCACCGGCTCGAACAGATTGACGTGGACATCCACGATCCTCGCTGTGCAGTCGGAGGCCACCTGTCGAACTTCGCTCTGGGCGATACCGACCATCTGGAAACTCTCGGTCCTCTGGTAGAACAGCCACCCCACGACGGCGACGGCGCCCAGCCACACGGCCACGGGGGCCGCATGACGCAGGTAAGAGCGTTTGACCGCATGGTCTTTGTTGGGTTTCTTCTCGTCCATATACGGCCCGCTCAGACTTCGAGCAGCTTCTCCTGCATCGTCAGACTAATATTCTCCATTCCATCCACTTTCTCCAGCTCAGCGATGAATTCCTCATTCCTGGAGATGTTCCGGATCATGATCTGATACGCGTACTCGGCCGGCCCGCCGAAACCGCTGTCTTGCGCGGAGATCAGCGTAAAATTTCCGCAGAAACGACGCAGGATGCCGGGCACCGGATGATCCGGCCCCATCGCGCCGCGCAGGCTGAATCGCAGGAATCCGTTGTGGGGCTCGTGCGAGCCGAAATCGGTCACAAACAGGTAAATCGCAATCAGACTCAGAATCCCGGTGCCCAGGATCGCTGTCATGTACCGGCGAGAGCCGCAGGCCATCCCGATCACCAGGGCCGAGAAGATGAACACGATATCCCGCGTGTCCTTGACCACGTTGCGGAACCGCACGATCGCCAAGGCTCCCATCAAGCCGACGGCCGTGATGATGTTGTTGCCGATGACCGCCATGACCATGGCGATGACAACCGTGATCAGGATCAGGGACTGGACATAGGAGCGGGAGTAGGACAAGCCACTATGCGTGATATAGTAGACCCAGGCGACGACCTGCCCGAGCACAAAGGCCAGCAGGAGCGACAACAGGATCACCTGGGGACCGGCCGACGCGCCCGTCAGCGGCGTCTCCTCGATCACTTGCCACCATCTATCCATTCCACAAACTCCTCATGACCGGTCCGCTCCAACCCAGCCGTTCCGATTGCTCCATCGACGTGGCGAACTTGGAGATCGAGCGGGCCTCCAGGTTGAACTGGCGCACCATCCGGCTGAGCCACTCGGGATAGCAGCCGGTGAACTTGATCTCCAGGATCGCATAACCTGTCGACAGATCGTTGTACTGCCAGCCGGAGCCGCCCAGGCGCACCCTGGGCTCGGCAGTCACCTTGTAGCACAGTTCCCGGTCGAAAGTCACCCTCACCCGATTCTCCGAGGTGCTCTCGAACGCCTGCCGCAAGTACCGGATCAAAATCATCGGTCCGGCGTGGATCGCCGCGACGTAAAACTGGAATTGACTCAACGCCGCCACATCGGTCGTATACCCCTGCGGCGGCAGCATTTTACCTCGCAACAGAACCGCCACATCCTGATCCGTGACCCGGGCCCTGCTCTTCAGGATGACACGGTTGATCCGCCGTTTGATCTCGAAGAACCGCGGGTACTCGGGCTCATCCGTATAGCTGCGAATCCGAAGCTTGAACCGGTTCTTCACGCCAAACAGACTCTCCCGGCATAACTGCATGTCCGGCGAGTCCAGATACAGGCTGACGATGGGATACATCCCATCCCGTTGCAGCTTCGAGTACTTGTCGTACTCGAGAAACGGACGCACGTAGCTCGTAATCGCAGCGGCCTCCATCTCGGGTACGAGGTACTTCATCTCGTACCGGCAGGCCAACATGCCGTCCACTTTGTACTTTTTCGACTGCTGCGATGGACCGGACTTGGGCCCGCCCTTCAGTTCGAGCCTGCCGCCCCCCGCCGGACGCTCCGTCCGGCCCACGGTCTCGGGAGCCGGTTGCACGGGGTCGCCCCGTACAGCGTGATCCGAAACCTTTGCGGTCGTATCAGTCCTGCTGCTGTCCACCTTACTCTGTTTCCTTCTGCAAATCCGTCGGAGAGGCAGCATACCTCGCGAATCCGGTGTTCCGCCGACACCCTCTCCTGCTAAAAATGAAGTCGGTTCCGACCCCAATCTTTTGTCTATTTTAACACAGAGGAGCCCTTGCAGTCAAGCAATCTGTTGGAGTTCCGCCAGATAAGCAGAAACACCCATATACCCACAGGAATACTGTAGGAGGCCGGTTGCATGGGATCGAGTCACGCCGGACACAATCAGTTCTCTTCAACGACCATCGGTTCGGTGTTCGCCCCCCAGGGCGTGGGTACAGATGAAACCTCCATCAGACCCGCGCCGTCCGGGTACCGTCCGCAGGATTGATCTCCGCTCATATCCTCGATCGTGACCGAATCCGGGAGCCCATGCCTGTTCTCGATCGTGTCGAACAGCCAGATTGTCTCTCCCTGGGCGGAGAACTCAAAACTGGCGTGCAGCCCCGGCTGCTCCTCGGTGGCCCAGATGAGCAGATTTTCCCCTGCTCCGATCTCGGTTCGCTCGCCCCCCATTTCGTGAGATTATCGGCCCCTACGCCAGGAAGGGACCGAGACCAACGGCATGCCGGCGGAAATCCGCAGCCGTAAGCGCAACCGTACGCCACCTCCGGCTGCGGTTCTTCATACATCGGAGGTAATCGGCGAGTCGAACACAGAAAAACACGTAGCGATCCGGGCCGAGCGTGAGCGACTCGTGCCCGTCGAAGTCCACATCCGCCTGCACAACGCGGTAGGTAAAGACGAAGACCGCCTCGTGGTCGGTTCCAAGGGCCTTTTGCCACAGTTGGAGGCCCTCGATGTCGTCCAAGGTCACCCAGCACTCCAAGCCGGATAAGTCGGCCAGGCTGGCACCGCTGAACGTCCGTCCCTTGACCTCGACAATCACCTTGCGACCGGATTGAAGGCGGAGCAGAAAGTCGAAATTCTTGACGGAATGATCGGAGGGCCCGAGACGTTGATGCTCGTCGCTGCGGACATACGGGATCTGGTGGTCCATTAACCAATTCTCGAACGCACATTCGTAGTGGTTGGGAGAAAGACTCCGCATCGGTCCGCACTCCCACGAATCGGTCGTGTTAACCGCGATCAGGTCCCCAACTGGCTCAGGAACTGGTCCTCAGCGAGGGTTTCCTGACCGCCGCCGACCATGTTTTTAACAACCAACTGGCGATTTTGGGCATATTCCTGCCCGACAATCACGCACTTGCCTGCGTTCTGGCCGGCTGCTTCCTTGAGCTGCTTGGACAGGCCGCCCTGTTTATAGCTGAAGTTCGCTGAGTGCCCTTTCGAGCGTATCTGGGCCACGACCCTGTACATGGCGTCGACAAATTGCGGATCGGCGACAGCCACGAAGTACTCGATCGCCCGCTTCGGGACCTGGGAGTCCAGCAGGCCTCGCTGCTCCAGGAGGATCTCCAGGACGCAGTCGCCCATCCCCATCCCGGTGGCGCCGACGGCCGGACCGCCGAAATCGCGAAGCAGGTTGTCGTAGCGTCCGCCGCCGCAGATGGCCCTCAGCTCGCCCGCGATGTCGTGCACCTCGAAGACGACGCCCGTGTAGTAGGCCAGTCCTCGCACGATGCCGGGATCGAAAACGCAGTACTCGCCGACTCCCATGGCGTTCAGGACGCCCAGGACGCCGCGAAGCTCATCCGTCGCTTTGTCCAACGCCTCGTTCGGCTCGACGACCCGTGCGACCCCCTCGACGGAATCGAGCGACATAAAATCGAGAATCTTCCTGGCCTGGTCCTTGTCGGGCACCTGCTCGGCCAGCAACGCCTCGAAGGTCTCCGCCGGCAGCTTGGGCTTCTTGTCCAAGACCGCGTAGATCGGGTCCAATCGGTCTGCGGGTATTCCGATGCTCGTCAGGACTGCCGCGAGCAGCCGACGGCTCGAAATCTTGGCCCGCACGTCTTGGGCGGTCAGGCCGACCGTGCGAAGATAATCCAGCGTCGTAAAGATGATCTCCGCGTCCGCATCGGCTCGATCCTCGCCAATGATATCGACGTTCCACTGGAAGAACTCGCGCAGCCGGCCCTTCTGCGGCCGCTCCGCCCGGCACAGTCGCGGGACCGCAAACCACTTGATCGGGCGAGGCAGCGCATTGATCTGCTGGTTCACCATGCGCGCCAGCGTCGGCGTGATCTCCGGTCGAATCGCCAGATCTCGCCCGCCGCGATCTTGCAGAGAGAAAAGCTGCTCGACGATCTCCTGGCCGCTTTTGATCTGGTACATCTGGAGCAGTTCGAAGATCGGGCCGTCATATTCCTCGAATCCGTTGCGCTGCGAAACCTTCTTCCAGCCGTCGATGATCCAGTTGCGACGGGCCATCAGCGGCGGATAGAAGTCTCTCGTTCCTTTGACCGACGGTATCTTCATGCCTTGCGTGCCCCCGATTTTTTCAACATCCGTTTTTCGTTGACGTTGTTGTCGAACTTCACACGGATGTACTCCTCCATCTGGCTGTCATTGGTGAAATGCAGCTCGTAGTCGTATTCGCCCTGCGTGAAATCACAATCCGCGTGCTTGTACTTGCGGCAGATCTTCGGCCGGCGTTCGTAAATGAGGCATTGATGGCCTTTCTCGGACAGGTGCCGACACTTGTTCTTGACGTTGAGGTACCAGTCGCCCTTCTCGACGAAAACCGTGACGTCCTCATGGCACAGGTACCAGCGGATGTCGTCGTAGTCGGCCCGGGTCTCGGGCGTATCGATCGGGAGCGCAAAATACCGGCAGCACAACCCGGTGCACTTGTGACATTGATTCGGTTCAGCCATCTTCCATTACTTCCCTGAGAGAGCGTCGACAACCGCCGATGCAGCAAAGCCACAGACTATATGCCCGCAGGGGCAGCGAGTCAAGCCGGACGATCCGGGACAATCAGGTGGTGCGTACCGTAAACTCAGGTTTTGTCGAGAATAATGAAGACTCTGGCCCCGCGGCGAGGACGATCTTCTTTTTTTTCAGAAAATTCCTGGAAAAGCTGTTGACTCAGACTTCCGTGGCGGATACCATACTATGAGACAATTAATTCGTCCACAGGCCCCCGCATAGTCTCGCTTCCTCTCCCTCATCA
>CAZDTD010000044.1:20016-24236 GCA_964507995.1 uncultured Pirellulales bacterium
AGACAATTAATTCGTCCACAGGCCCCCGCATAGTCTCGCTTCCTCTCCCTCATCAAAAAGCGGGGGCTTCTTTTTTATCTTCTGTGGGCCCATGTGGCAGGTGAGATGAGAACACGATTCGCCAAAAAGGCCATCTTCTGGAGTCTTCTCATCGTCCTGGGGTTGGGGACAACCTCATGCCGCCCTCAATCCATTGATCGTTGCGCTGAAACCGCTGTCGAGCCCGGTCTGAGCCCCGACTACGCAGGGATCGTCATCCCCCCCAACATCGCGCCGTTGAATTTCCGGGTATTGGAAGACGGGCGGGCCTATTCCGTCACGATCCGCTCGGACGAGGGGCAACCCATCACGGTCTTCAGCAAGACGGGACAGATTCGCATTCCCATCCGCCGTTGGCAGGCCCTGCTCGACGCCAACAAGGGACGGGATGTGTTCTTCGACGTCTACGTCCAGAACGCAGGCGGGCAATGGACGCGATTCCGACCCGTCGTCAATCGGATCGCACAGGAGGACATCGACGGGACCCTGGTCTTTCGGTTCATGAAACCTCTCTACAGTTGGTGGAGGGAAATCGGCATTTACCAGCGGAGAATCGCCGATTATCAAACCGCTGTTCTCCTGCACGGTCGATCCTTCGCCGGCGGATGTCTGAATTGCCACAGTTTCGTAAACAACAAGCCCGACACTTTCTCGATCAGCCTGCGCAGCGCCACATACGGCAGCGACACCCTCTGGGCCCACGGAGGAGACGTGGACCGGATCGGCGCCAAGTGGGGTTACGCCGCCTGGCACCCCGGCGGCGCCGTCGCGGTGTATTCGATCAACAACGTGACGCAGTTCTTCCAGGCGGGCGGCCTGGAGGTCCGCGATGTCGCGGACCTGGACTCGGCGTTGGTCTGTTATCATCTCGACACCCACAAGGCCGCCAGCCCGAAGGAACTGGCCGACAAAGACCGACTGGAAACCTATCCGACGTGGTCGCCGGACGGCAAGTACCTGTACTACTGCAGCGCGCCGATCCTGTGGAAGGACCGCAAGGCGGTGCCGCCCGAGAACTACGACAAGGTCAGGTACGATCTGCACCGCATCCCGTACGACGTCGCAACGGACCAGTGGGGCCAGACGGAAATGGTGCTTTCCGCCGAACAGACGGGCCTGAGCATCCTGTTGCCGAGAATCTCGCCGGACGGGCGGTTCCTCCTCTTCTGCATGTGCAATTACGGCTGTTTCCCGATTTACCAGCCCAGCAGCGATCTGTATCTGATGGACCTCGCCACAAAGCAATATCACAAGTTGCCTGTTAACAGCGAGTTCTCGGAATCGTGGCATAGCTGGTCCAGCAACAGCCGGTGGATCGCGTTCAGCAGCAAACGTCTCGGCGGCCTGTTCACCCGGACGTACCTGAGCTACATCGACAGCGACGGGACCGCGTACAAACCCTTTATCCTGCCGCAGCGAGATCCAACGTATTACGATTCGCTACTGGAGACCTACAGCGTTCCCGAGCTGGTCCAGGGACCGATCACAGTGAGCAAGTCCTTGCTCGCCCACGCAGCCCGGGCCAAACCATCCGTGGCGCCTGCGATTCCGATCACAGGCGCCAGTCCCAAGGCCGTACCCTCCGATCCGTGGACGCAGCACGAATGACCGGGCCAGGAGATGCAAAAAAGAAGATGACGACGAGACCGGAAGGCAAAGAGGCCGTGAAGAAGGTCGGCGAGCAGGCGAAATCCTCCGCCCTTCGGACCTTCTCCCCTTCTTATCTTCTGTTCTTCCCGTTCTGCTTCGCCTACCTCTGGGTCGCCGTCGAGCCGAATCTGCTCTACTACTGCCGGGGGACGATCCTGCCCGATGTCCCTCAGTTCGTCACCGGATGGCCGTTTCTGCGGGATTGCCTTGCCCTGCCGGGCGGCCTGGTCGCTTATGTGTCGGGATTCCTGTCGCAGGGGTACTACAACGCGTGGCTCGGCGCTGCGATCATCACCCTGACGGCATTTTATCTCGCCAAACTCACCCGGCGACATCTCGCCATCATCGGTTCTACGCGAGCTTCGGCAGCGTCTACATTGCCAGCGGTCGCCCTGCTTCTGGTCTATTGCCGGTATGAGGAGCCCATGCCCATCTGCCTGGCGGAGCTGCTGGGGCTGTTCCTGTCCCTTGTCTTTGAGAAGCTGCCCGTGCATCGGAACCCAATCCGCGTCGTCGTGGGCTGTGTACTGGCAACGGCCGGCTTCTGCCTTGGCGGCGGCGCAACCTTCCTGGTCTTTGCGGCAATGGCGACAATCCACGCCCTCGCGGTCATGTTGCCCATCCCCAACCGGCCGCTCGACTCAATGAAGATTCGCGGGCAGCGTGTACTCTGGCGGCTCCTCGTCCTGCCGGTCGCAGCCGGCATCGCCTGGGTCCTTGCGGAATATGTGTTCCTGATCCCCGCAAGCCAGGCATTCATGACTCACACGCCCTTCTCCTCGCCTGTCACAATCGGCATGAAAGGTCTCCCGAAGGTCTTGACGATCCTCATGTACGCTCTGCCACCCGCGCTGGCGGCGATCGCGTTGGCCGCCAGGATCCTGTTCGGCGGGCGAAGTCACAAACCCACGGCCGTTCTCAGGAAGGCCAGGGGGAAGGACAGGCACGCTCCCGCACCGCGAAGGAGGCTCTCGCTCGCCATCTTGTGGCGGGCGGCCGTAGCCGTTCTCCCCATTGTGCTGACGGCCGCAGGGCTGTCTCTCGATCACGACAGCCGCCGCAAGCCGTTCGTCCTGTCGAACTACTATTCCCGTCGGGGACAATGGAACGAGGTCCTCGAACTCAGCCGCCGCCTGCCCAAAGGCGAGAACAACGTTTACGTCAACCATGACATCAACCGGGCGTTGTATCATACAGGCAGGCTGCCCTACGACATGTTCCGCTACCCCCAGGCCATCCCCGGCCTGCTGTTGACGCACGAACAGAGGGAATCCGACCTGACCCAACTGAAGTTGTGCGACATCTTCCTCGAACTCGGCCATGTGAACATGGCGGAGAAACTGGCGTCCGAGTTGCTGGCCATCAAGAGTCATTTCGGTCCCGCCGTCGAGAAACTGGCCTGGATCAGCATCATCAAGGGACACCCCGAGACCGCCCGGGTCTACCTGAACGCCTTGAGGAAGGACCTGATCCTTCGCCCAACCGCCGAATCCATCCTCCACGGCCTGGACGCCGGCTTCTCCGACGACCAGACGGCCTATATCGAGAGGATTCGCTCGTCCCTGCGGAACGAAGGCTCCGGCGTGACAGGCAGGGAGCCGCTCGACGTGACGCTGACCGCGTTGCTCGAAAGGAACCCGCAAAACAAGATGGCCTTCGAGTACCTCATGGCTGGCTGTCTGCTCACCGGCCAACTGGAGAAGATCGCGGCCCACGCGCACCGGCTCAACGATCTCGGCTATCGGGAGATCCCCACCCTCTACCAGGAGGCCCTGCTCCTCTATTACGGATCGAAAGAGATGAAAATCGACCTGGCCAGGTCCGGCATCCGCGCCGAGACGTTCCAGCGATATCAGACCTTCGTCCAGATCCGAACCGCCATGCAGACGCAGAATCAGCAGGCTCTGTTTGACCGGCTGATCCGCGAGTTCGGCGCCACCTACTTCTTCTACTTCACCTTCGGCCGCGTCGGGTTGTCCTGACCCCGCAATGTCCCAGGGGACATAGCGGTTTTGCACGTCGGCCGGCAGTTCGTATACTTTCTTCGGACGGCAGCGGTCTTGCGGCATTCGTCCATCTTACTGGCACACGGCTCGGGGAAAACGATGAAGACACGAGGCGGTTTTTCGTTGCTGCAAGTCGTCATTGCAATGGTCATCCTGGCAATCGTGGGCGTGTCCATGGCCCCACGATTCACTTCGGCCGCGTCCGACGCGCGAACCGCGACTCTCTGCGAGAGACTGCAACGGGTCCGCCGGCATATCGGAGTCTACCAGCGACAACATGCGAACGCACTGCCCGTCTCGGCGGGTGAAACCGGCGAGGACTTCGCACGTCGGATAACCAACGCCAGCGAAGACTCCTCCGACAGAGACTCCAATCTGGGCCTGGACCACATCCCCGTCAATCCCTACAACCAGCTCGACACCGTGCGAGTGGGCGGCCCCGAAGCCGGAGCGGGCACGCACGGCTGGCGATTCGATCCCGCAACAGGGGACTTCCAGGCCGACGACCGGCAGGACGCGGACGGC
>CAZDTD010000045.1:0-24135 GCA_964507995.1 uncultured Pirellulales bacterium
TCGTGCACAGCCCGATCGTGACGGACAATTATACGTTCAGCTTCGACCCGTCGCGGCACATGATCCGCGTGGTGAACTTCGTGAACCGCGACCCGATCTTCCGCGACTTCTTTACGAAACTCGACAAGCAGGCAAGGCCGTAGCCATCCGGGACTGAACCGCTATATGAAAGTGGAAGTAACCAGATTGCCCAAGACAGAGTGCTATCCCTGCACAAAGCGAGTGGCGCAGTCCGCCTTTGGGGACTTGAACCTGTGCTGGATCGGACTTGGGTATCCATCCAAACATTTCGAGTTCGACAGTCGATGCAAGTATCGCCCGAGGATCACGGGCGTCATCGTAGCGGAAGCCACGTACAGCCCCCAACGGGAAGGATGGTTCTGTGCGTACGTCGTCCGTAAGGAGGATTACCCGATGCAAGCTCAGGATGATTTCCGAATGCGAGCGCTCCCCCAGATGCGGGAGTGGCTTGAGAGACAAATCAGAAAGCCGGACACCGCTGTTCTGGGGTATGAGTACCTGCTTGTCGTGTGGGATGGGGCAGCACACAACTTCTATCGTCTGAATCTTCACATATAGGCAAGGATGAGGAGTGGGAGAATGGACTTGAGTCCGGAGATACGACAGAAACTGCTGACCTTTCAGAAGGTCGAGATCACCGAGAACCACATCTACAGCCGACTGGCCGGGACGGTCAAGTCGCCCGAGAACCGCAAGGTCCTGGAGAAGATCGCCGCCGACGAAATGCGGCACTACGAGCAGTGGCGACGCTATACCGGCGAGAGCGTGGCCCCCGACCACTGGGCCATCTCGAAGTACTTCTGGATCAGCCGGATTCTCGGGTTCACCTTCGGCGTCAAGCTCATGGAGAACGCCGAGGAGAAGGCCCAGGGCGGCTACGGACAGTTGATCGGCGTGATTCCCGAGGCCGAGACAATCATGAAGGACGAGCAACAGCACGAGACCGCGCTGCTGGCCATGCTCGACGAAGAGCGGCTGCGTTATACCGGCTCCATGGTCCTGGGGCTCAACGACGCGCTGGTCGAGCTGACCGGGGCTTTGGCCGGCCTGACCCTGGCCCTGCGCGACGCGAAGCTGATCGCCCTGACCGGCTCGGTTACCGGGATCGCCGCGGCCCTGTCCATGGGGGCATCCTCATACTTGTCCACGAAATCGGAGGAAACCACAAAGAACCCACTGAAGGCTTCAGTCTACACCGGCACGGCGTACATTCTTACCGTGCTCGTGCTGATCTTCCCCTACCTGGTCCTGTCGAACTACTATGTGAGTCTCGCCTGCACGTTGGTCGCAGCCATCGGGATCATCGCCGCGTTCAACTACTACATCGCGGTCGCTCGCGACGAGCCGTTCAAGAGCCGTTTCCTCGAGATGGCGGGCCTGAGCCTGAGCGTGGCAGCCTTCAGTTTCCTCGTCGGCTTCGTCCTGCGAACCGTTTTTGGCGTGGACGTCTGACCCATCAACCAATGAACAGGTTGACGTTCGCGGAGCCGGCGAGGTCCAGGTACGTGGCCACGCCTCCTTCCTCAACGCCGGCGATGAGTTCCTCGCGTTTGATGCCCATCAAGTCCATGGTCATCGTGCAGGCGACGAGACGCACGCCGCTCTTTTGAGCGGCCGCGATCAGCTCGGGCAGGGACAGGACGTTCTTCTTCCGCATAATGCATTTCATCATGGCGGTTCCCATACCGGCCATATTCATTTTGGACAGGGTCGTCTTGCCCGCCCCGCGTGGCATCAACCAGCCGAACATCCGCTCGACGAAGGTCTTCTGCACAGGGATGGGCTGCGAGCGACGCAGGAGGTTCAGACCCCAGAACGTGAAGAACATCGTCACGCTGCTGCCCATCGCGGCGGCGCCGTTGGCGATGATGAACGCGGCCATCGCCTTGTCGAAGGCATCGCTGAAGACCACGAGGGTCTTGTACGCGTTCGCAGTGACGCCGTAAGGCATTGCCAGCGAGGCGCCGGCAAGTTCGCCCTTTTCCACGACGGCGACGAGCGTCCCCTTCTTGAGCTGTTTATCCCGCACTCTCGCGCCTGTGGTATGGCACCAGCCGTCCAGGTCCGCGCCAAAAGCCAGGTCCGAAACGGAGATCCGCACGGCCTGGCCGGGTTGGATCTGGTCCATCGCCTGCTTGAGCCGCATGATCGGGCCGGGGCACTGGAGACCGCAGGCGTCGATCTCTTTGACGATCGGAACGGGACTCTCCGCGGCAGGCGGCAGGTTCTGGCCGGTCTGTCCGGCGTCTTCCTTGACCTCCTGTCTGGAGGCAGGCTTGCCTGACGTTCGTCCCACGACGTGGCAGTAGGTCTTATACCCACCCGAGAGATTGCGGCAGGCGAAGCCGTTCTGCGAGAGAATGCGACAGGCCAAATAGCCCCGCAGGCCGACCTCGCAGAAGGCGAGAACTTCCTTGTCTTTGGGCAGTTCACCCAGCCGACTGCGAAGATCGTCGATCGGGATATGGATCGAGCCCGGGATGGTGCCCAACTGCACTTCCGCCGCGGTTCGCACATCCAGGAGCAACTGCCCTGGACCGGGGTTTGCGACATCCGCCGCATGGCAGATCCGCGCCTCGTTCCGCAACACGTTGGCGGCCACAAAACCCGCGTAGTTCACCGGGTCCTTGGCGGAGCCGAAAGGCGGGGCATAGGCCAGTTCGAGCTTCTCTAAATCGTAGACGGTCATGCCCGCTCGAATGGCGACAGCCAGGACGTCCGTCCGCTTGTCCACGCCGTCGGCCCCGACACACTGGGCGCCGAGAATCTTGCCGCTCTTCGGATCAAAGAGAAGCTTCAAGCTCATCTGCATCGCGCCGGGATAGTAACCCGCGTGGCTGGCCGGATGCACGTAGACCTTCTCATAGGGCAGACCCGCCCGCTTGAGGGCCTTCTCGCTGAGGCCGGTCATGCCCACGGCCAGATCGAAGACCTTGCAGATCGCAGTACCCTGCGTCCGGTCGTAGGCCGCGTCGCCGCCCAGGGCGTTGATCGCCGCGATTCGGCCCTGGCGATTTGCAGGACCGGCCAGGGGAATCACTACTGGGAAGCCTCCGACGAAATCCTGGACTTCGACGGCGTCGCCGACCGCGTAGATATCCGGGTCCGAGGTCCGCATGTGATCGTCCACGATGATGCCCCTGCGCTGGCCGATGGTCAGACCTGCCTCGGCAGCCAGCTTGACCTCCGGCCGGACGCCCACCGCCAGAATCACCAGGTCGGTCCGTATGACCCGGCCTGTACTGAGCCGCGCGGCCGGCAGGCCATCGCTATCCTCGATCGCCGTGACGCTGCTGCCGAGACACAGGTCCACACCCTGCAGACGCAGATGCTCGTGCAGAGGCGCCGCCATCTCCGAGTCGATGGGCCCCATCACCTGGGGTTCGAGTTCCACCAGCGATACGGCGAGTCCCCGATGTGTCAGGACCTCCGCCATTTCCAGGCCGATGTATCCGCCTCCCACCACGACGGCCGATTTCACGGAGGCGGCATCCACGACGGTCTTGATCGCATCCATATCCACCAAGCTACGAAGAGTGAAGACCTTCTTGTGATCGGCGCCCGGGATCGGCAGGTAGATCGGCTCAGCCCCTGGGCTGAGGATCAGCACATCGTAGGGCTGCTCGTATTGCTTGTCCTGGGCCTTGTCGTGGACCACGACGGCCTTTTTGCCACGGTCGATGCGAACCACTTCGCTCTGCGTGCGGACGTCGACGGCAAAACGCCGGCGCATCGCCTCGGGACTCTGGACCAGGAGCCGGGCCCGATCCGCAATGATGCCGCCCACGTGGTAGGGAAGACCACAGTTGGCAAAGGAGATGTCTTTGCCCCGTTCGAACAAGACGATCTCGGCCTCCTCGCTCATGCGTCTGGCCTTGGCGGCAGCAGACGCCCCTCCGGCCACTCCACCCACGATCACAATTCGCTTGCGTTGCCCCATACCCACACCTCATTTGAGCCGGTTTTGCCAGATCCGCAGAACATCCGCGGATTGACTATACACCGGATGTCCGGGGTGGGTTCAGTGGAGGCGGGGTATCCGTGCGACACGGGGGCAATTTCCATGAAACCGCATCTTCAGTGCCTGCGTTCAGGGCACCGAGCCGGTCAATGACTCAAAACGCCCTTGGGGACGAACGGCGAGAGTTCGCGGAGACGGTTGATGATCTGGGGCATCTTCTCAATGGCCAGATCGACCTCCGCTTCGGTGTTGTACCGACTCAGACTGAAACGGATCGAGCCGTGGGCGGCGGTGAACGGCACACCCATCGCGCGGAGCACGTGCGAAGGCTCGAGCGAGCCGGAGGTGCAGGCCGAGCCGCTGCTGGCGCAGATGCCGAAGCGGTCGAGCAGCAGCAGAATCGCTTCACCCTCGACGTACTCGAAGCTGATGTTCGTCGTATTGGGCAGGCGGTGGCCCGGGTCGCCGTTGATCCGGCAGTCCGGGCACGCCGCGAGGATCGCGGTCTCGAGTTTGTCCCGCAGGGCCTTTACGCGGGTGTTCTCCTCGTCCATGTGCTTGAAGGCCAGCTCACAGGCCTTGCCTAAACCGATGATGCCCGGGACATTCTCGGTGCCGGCCCGCCGGCCGCCTTCCTGATGGCCGCCCAGCAGCCAGGGGGCAATGCGAGTCCCCTTCTTGACGTAGAGGACGCCGACGCCCTTGGGGGCATGCAGCTTGTGGCCGGAGAGGCTCAGCAGATTGATCGGACTCTTCGAGAGCTTCAGCGGCATCTTGCCCACGATCTGCACAGCGTCGGTATGAAACGTGATGCCCCGGCTGGTCACCATCTCCGCGATCCGCTCCATGGGGAAGATCACGCCGGTCTCGTTGTTGGCGGACATGATGCTGACGAGGGCCGTGTCGTCGTCGAGATGGCTCTCCAGTTCGCTAAGATCCAGGCGGCCGAGCTTGTCCACGCCCAGCTCGATCACCGTATACCCGTGGCTCTCCAGCTCGCGGCAGACGCTCAGGACCGCCGGGTGCTCGACGCGAGTCGTGATGACCTTCCGACGCTGCGGGACCGCAGCCAGGGTCCCGTGGATCGCCGTGCTGTCACTTTCGGTGCCGCAACTGGTGAAGATGACTTCGCTCGGATCGCAGCCGAGCAGGCGGGCCACGTTCTCGCGGGCCTCGCGAACCTTGATGCCGACCTGGCCGCCAAATGTGTGCATGCTCGACGGATTGCCGTAGAGCTTGCAGAAGTACGGCTCCATCGCCTCAAAAACCTCGTCGGCCACCCGCGTCGTTGCGTTGTTATCGAAATAGACAGTCTTCATTACCAATCCCCTCGAGGAAGAAAATCCGAAACTCGAAATTCGAAACAAGCACGAATGCCCCAAGCACGAAATTCAAAACGCCCCTCCGACGGGCGACAACGTTTCGGTCATTGGGATTTCCGTCCTTTGAATTTGTTTCGGATTTCGAGTTTCGACATTCGAATTTCTTGTGTCCTTGTTTTAGCCCTTGTGCACGTGCTGAGCGTCCAGCGAATCCTTGTCCTCCTCGACATAGAGGTCCTCGGAGACGAACTCGCGGAGCTTGGCTTCGACCACGTCCCTCATCGTGAACTCGCTGATCTTGCATTGGGCGCACATGCCGCGGAAGGCGATGATGACCTTGTCGCCCTCGACGTCGATCAGCTCGATGTTGCCGCCGTGGGCCCGCAGGGCCGGTCGGATCTGCTCGTTGATCGTCTGCTGGATGAGCTGGATCTTCTGAATGGTCGTGAGCTTCTTGCCCTTCTGGGGCGGCGGCGCCTGTTCTTTGACCTTCTGGCCCTGGACGGCCTGGATGATCTTTTCGATCTCGCCCCGGCAGCCCCCGCAGCCACCGCCGGCCTTGCAGTAATTCGTCACCTGCTCGACCGTGGTCAGATCGTTCTCGCGGATCACCCGCTCGATCTCCTTGTCGGTGACGCCAAAACAGGTGCAGACGACGCGGCCCTCGTGCTCGTGGTCGTGCGGCGTGGTCGTGTGGCCGCGATAGTTCGCAATCGCCGCCTCCAGGGCCTCCTGGCCCATGACGGAGCAGTGCATCTTCTGCTCGGGCAAACCACCCAGGTAGTCCGCGATGTCCCGGTTCGTCACCTTCATGGCCTCGTCCAGCGTCTTGCCCTTGATCAGCTCCGTCAGGACCGAGGAACTGGCGATCGCGCTGGCACAGCCGAACGTCTTGAATTTGACGTCGGCGATCCGGCCGTTCTTGTCGAGTTTGAACGTCAGTTTCAGGGCGTCGCCGCAGGCCAGCGAACCGACCTCGCCCACGCCGTCGGGATTTTCAACCTCGCCCACGTTTCGCGGGTTGAGGAAGTGCTCCATGACTTTGTCTGTGTATTCCCACATGGCTGCTCTTTGTCCTTGATGATTCTGTTGTCTGAGAGATAGGACCTATAGGACCTGTTCCGGCGTCTCACGCACTCGCGCTCAACGCCTGTTCGAAATCGGCGATGATATCGTCGATATGCTCGGTGCCGACCGAGACCCGAATATAATCGGGCGTTACACCGGCCGCAAGCTGCTCGGCCTCGCTCAACTGCTGATGCGTCGTGCTGGCCGGATGAATGACGAGCGTCTTGCTGTCGCCGATGTTGGCCAGGTGGCTGGCGAGTTTCACGCTGTTGATGAACTTCACGCCGGCCTGTTTGCCGCCTCGGATGCCGAAGCCGAGAATGCCGCCGCAACCGAGCGACAGGTATCGCTTGGCCATCGCGCGGTCCGGATGCGACTCCAGCCCAGGGTAGTTCACCCAGCCCACCTGCGGATGCCGTTCGAGCCATTGGGCCAGCTTCAAGGCGTTTTCGCAGTGCCGAGGCATGCGAAGGTGCAGCGTCTCCAGCCCCTGGAGGAACAGGAACGCATTGAACGGCGACATGCACGCGCCGGTGTCCCGCAGGATGTTCACGCGGGCCTTGAGGATGTACGCCAGGTTGCCGAAGCTCTCGACGTACCTGATCCCGTGATAACTGGGGTCGGGTTCGGTCAGCTCGGGGTATCGGCCGTTGGACCAGTCGAACCGGCCGGAGTCGATGATCGCGCCGCCGATGCTGGTGCCGTGTCCGCCGATGTACTTGGTGCAACTGTGCACGACGATGTCGATCCCGTGCTCGATCGGCCGAAAGAGCATGGGCGTCAGGACCGTGTTGTCGCAGATGACGGGCACGCCGCGATCGTGGGCGACCCGGACGATCTCGCGGTAATCCAGGACGTCGTTCTTCGGATTGCCGATGCTCTCGATGTAGACCAGTCGGGTATTGTCGCGAATGGCCCTGGCGAAATTCGCGGGGTCGGCGGGATCGACGAAACGGACGTCAATCCCGAGCCGGGGAAACATGTGGCCAAACAACGTGACGGTGCCTCCGTAGAGCGAACCCGATGAAACGACATGCTCTCCGGCCCGGCAGATGTTCAGCACCGCGGCGGTGATGGCGGCCATGCCCGAGCTGAAGCCCAGGCCTGCGACGCCGCCTTCCAGGGCCGCCAGACGTTTCTCCAGCACGTCCACCGTCGGATTCATGATCCGCGTGTAGATGTTGCCGAACTCCTGGAGCGAGAAAAGCCGGGCCGCGTGGTCGGAGTCTTTGAAGCAGTAGCTGCTCGTCTGGTAGATCGGCACCGCCCGGCTGAGCGTGTCGGAATCGACCTGGTGGCCGCCGTGCAGCGCCAGGGTCTCCAAATGCAGTTGTTCCTGGGTCATCGTACTTCCCCACAGTTTTTGTGACGTCTCACTTCCCGGGTCGGATCTCCACCATGCGTTGGAGGGCCTGGGCTGCTTTGACGCGGATCTCCTCCGGCACTTCAATCGCGTATTGCATATTCTCCAGGGAGGCGAGGAGCTTCTCCACGGTGATTTTCTTCATGTTCGGGCAGATGCCCCGCGTGCCCGCCGGGATGAACTGGGCGTCCGGCCGGACCTTCTTGAGCGGATGGATCATGCCGACCTCGGTCGCCACGATGAACCGCTTCGCCGGGCTGTTCTGGACGAACCGAATCATCTGGCCTGTGCTCAGAAGCGCATCGGCCATGTCCTTCACGGGTTCCGAGCACTCCGGATGGGCAATCACCACCGCATCGGGATAGTCCCGTTTGGCGTTGGCAATGTCGTCCTGCGAAATCAGCACGTGCGTCGTGCAGTACCCAGGCCACAGGATCAAGGGACGCCCGGTTTTCTGCTCGACGAACCGGCCCAGATGCTGATCGGGCACGAAGAGGATCTGCCGGTCCTTCGGCAGCGACTGGACCACCGCGACGGCGTTGGCGCTCGTGCAGCAGTAGTCGCTCTCGGCCTTGACCTCGGCGGTGCTGTTGACGTAGCAGACGACCAGCGCATCCGGGTGTTCCCGTTTGAGACCGCGCAATTGTTCGGCGGTGATCATGTCGGCCATCGGGCAGCCCGCCTGCCGATCCGGGATCAGAACGGTCTTGCCGGGGGACAAGACCTTGGCCGTCTCCGCCATGAAGCGGACACCGCAGAAGACGATGGTCTCGGCGTCCGTCTTCGACGCTTCGATGCTCAGACCCAGCGAATCGCCGCAGAAATCCGCGAGGTCCTGGATCTCGGCGGCCTGGTAGTTGTGCGCCAGGATGACCGCTCGACGTCTGTCCTTCAACTTGCGAATCTTATCAACCAGCTTCGAATCCAACTGTCTCTCCCGAATAATGATCGAGCCAACGGCTCGGAATTTTCGCTCCCGGAATGCGTCTCAGGCGCCCTTCTTCTTCGCAGCTTTGGGCTTGCGATACACCAGGTCCGGTCCGGGACTCGATACGATCATCCCCGGCGGCACCGATTCCTTCACCCACGTGTTGCCTCCAATGACGGCCCCTTTGCCAATCGTGACATCGCCCAGGATGGTGGCCTCTGCATAAATCGTCACGTCGTCCTCGATGGTCGGATGGCGTTTGCCGCCTTTGATGATGCGGCCTCGCTCGTCCCGTGGAAAGCTCAGGGCCCCGAGCGTCGTGCCCTGGTAGATCTTCACGTGGTTGCCGATCACGGAGGTTTCGCCGATCACGACGCCCGTGCCGTGGTCGATGAAGAACCCGCTGCCGATAGTGGCCCCTGGGTGGATGTCGATGCCGGTCTTCATATGCGCGCACTCCGCCATGATCCGCGGGATCAATGGGACCTGTCGGATGTGCAGCTCGTGAGCAATCCGGTACGTCGCGATGGCGATGATGCACGGATAGCTCATCACGATCTCCTCGTAGGACCTGGCGGCGGGATCGCCTTCGTACGCCGCACGCACATCGGTCTTGAGCAGCGAGCGAATCCGCGGCAGCTCGCCCAGCAGCTCATCCGTGACCTTCGTCGCCATCGTCGCACAATCACAGTGCACGCAGTTGTCGATGCGGCACTGATACTGGTACGCTCGCTGGATCTGTTCCGACAACTCCCGGTGCGTCTGGCTCAGAAGATCGCCCACGATGTACCGAACGTTCGATCTCGTGACTGCCTTGTTGCCGGTATGGCCCGGGAACAACAGTTCAAACAGCAGATCGAGTACCTTGAGAATCCTGCCTCGCACCGGCAGATTGGCGGCGTCGATGAAGTTGATGCCGAAATCGCCGTCGTAGGTTTCCGTCAGCTCGTCCACCAGCTTGTCGAGCATTTCATTCTTCAGTTTGTCTTCTGCCATCCAACAGCCTCAATACATCCAATCCCGTCTCCACGCAGAGAAACCGACCTATGCCCGTTCCGGCTCGGGCAGGCCCTCGAACAACTCCGTGGAGACGTAGCGTTCGCCGGTGTCACAGATGAAAGTGACAATCGTCTTGCCTTCGTTCTCCGGGCGATTCGACAGTTGCACGGCCCCCCAGACGTTGGCGCCCGCGCTGATCCCGGCCAGAATGCCCTCTTCCGCGGCCAGCCGGCGGGCCGTCTGCAGGGCGTCCTCATTCGAGACCGGAAGGACCTCATCAATCAGACCCACATTCAGAACGTCGGGTACAAACCCTGCACCGATCCCCTGGATCTTGTGTCGTCCCGGCTTGCCCCCCGACAGGACCGCAGAGTCCTTCGGCTCGAGGGCCACCACCTTCAGAGCGGGGTTCCTGGCCTTGAGCGCCTCGGCGCAGCCGGTCAGCGTGCCGCCGGTCCCGACGGCGGACACCAGTATATCAACCTTCCCATCCGTATCGATCCAAATCTCTTTCGCCGTCGTCTCGCGGTGCGCCTTCGGATTGGCTGGATTCCTGAACTGCTGGAGCATATAGGCGTGCGGGTTCTCCGCCAGGATCTGCTCAGCCTTCTCGACCGATCCGGCAATACCCCGATCAGCCGGCGTCAGAATGATCCGGGCTCCGAACATCAGCAGGAGCTTGCGGCGTTCGAGGCTCATCGATTCCGGCATCGTCAGGATCAATGGAATGCCCTTGGCGGCGCAGATAAACGCCAATCCAATGCCCGTATTGCCGCTGGTGGGCTCGACGAGCACCGTCTGGGGCCCGATCAGGCCCGCTTCCTGGGCCCCTTCAACCATGTACTTGGCGATTCGATCCTTGATGCTGCCGCAGGGATTCTTCGATTCCAGCTTGACGAGAAGCTCCGCCTTGCCCGAACCCAGTTTGTTGATCCGCACCAAGGGCGTATATCCCACGGCGGCTGCAATATCTTCGAATACAGCACTCATCTAACACTGCTCCAATTCGTCAGATCTGGTATTCCGTTGTCTTGCCGCTCGGCTTACCAATCAGATCGGACAGGCGGATGGACCCCAGGACATCCTGAATAGCCCTCTCGACCCGCTTCCAAACATCCCGGGCAGCACAATCTGCGGATCGCGCACAGTAGGATTCGTCCTCCGTGCACTCGGCTGTCGTCACCGCCCCTTCAAGACACCGGAAGATCTCGCTGAGCTTGATCTGATCCGCCGGACGGCCCAGGATGTACCCGCCCTTGGAACCCCTGACGCTCCGAACGAACCCCCCCGAGCGAAGCAAACTCATGAGCTGCTCCAGATACTTGACCGAGATGTCCTGCCGTTCAGCGATCGTCTTCAACTGAAGCGGCCTTTTGTCCTCGTGCTGGGCCAGCTCGATAATCGCCCGCATCCCATAACGAGTACGTGTCGAGAGTTTCATGTCCCAAAATCTCCTACTATTCCCATTATTTTAGTGTACTACTGCCGATCCAGTCAAGACGTCATTCAACAGAATTCAACTACATCATTCACATAGCCATCGCTGGCCGTGCGACAAAACCACGACTCCGCAATGGCGTATTCCATTGCGGACTACAGATCACGCGACTCGCAAGTTCATTATTCCCCCTAAATTCCCGGCACCAAACTATGCATCATCTGTACTACAGGCCGGTTCCCCTCCTCCCCCACACACCAAGCCCCCCAATCGTGAATCGCGTTGCCACCGACGTCCTCGGCGGATACCATCCACGCAGGCGCAAACCCCACAGAGGTATGAACGCCAAGATAAGCCATGATAAATCGCGGACTTACGAACTGCAAGGGATGAAGTGCCATGAAGATTGCCAGCTTCAACGTCAATTCGATTCGTGTCCGGCTGCCAATCGTCGTGGGCTGGCTTCAGAGAAACCAGCCTGATGTCCTGGCCGTGCAGGAGACCAAGGCTCAGGACAACGATTTTCCACAGGAGGCGTTCCACGAAATCGGATACAAATGCGCGTTCCGGGGCCAGAAGAGCTACAACGGTGTGGCGTTGATCTCCCGGCATGAGCTGGAACACGTGGAATTCGGGCTCCCCGACGAGCCCAGAGACGAGCCCCGCATCGTCGCCGCGACCGTCCAGGGCATCACCCTCGTGAACACCTATGTCCCGCAGGGATACCTCGCCGCAACAGACCGCTTCCAGTACAAACTCGATTGGTTCGGCCGACTCCTGAGCTACTTTCGCACTCGCTTCAAACCCAGCGATCCGGTCCTTTGGGTGGGCGATCTCAACGTCGCTCCGCTGCCCATCGATGTGTATGACCCGGTGGCGCTGGAGGGCCACGTCTGCTATCACCCCGCTGTGCGCGAAGCGTTGGCAAAAGTTGTGGAATGGGGTTTTACCGACCTGTTCCGCAAGCACTGCCCCGAGCCGGGACAGTACACGTTCTGGGATTACAGGATCGGGAATTTCTTCGAGAAGAACCGGGGCTGGCGCATCGATCACATCCTGGCCACCGCGCCGCTGGCACAGCGATGCACGGCGTGCTACATCGACAAGGAGCCTCGCGCTGCCGAACGGCCCAGCGACCACACGCCGATTGTCGCAGAATTCGACGGGTGACCGATGAGTTGGCGTCCGTAGCGGAACAACCCACCGGTCACCCGTGCCAGTTTGCACAACATTTGCGCCGACTCAAACAAGCCGACGGCGGCGCAGCCAACCGGCCAATCCTGCCCCGACCCCGGCCAGCACGATCGCGCCCGGAGCAGGGACGACAGATTCCCCTATCACAAGCCATTCCAACGGCTCTTGATTCCATTCCGTCCCATTTCCGGCATAGGTGTAGCTGAAATCGTCGCCGTCCAGGGCATAGAACGAGGAGTATACGGCATGATCGGACGGCAGCGTGCTCAGAGTCGCACCGTACAAGTCGGCCACCAGACTCCTGAACCCTGTCTCAAATCCCTGGTTGTCCAGGGAGTTGGCGCAATCATCGACAAACAGCGTGCCTCCGCCGGCCAGATAGCTCGCCAGCGAGGCCTTCGCGTCGTCTGAAAGAGAGAAAGAGTAGTGACCCGTCAAGTACAACAGATCGAAACTCAACAGATCGGTCGTAGCCGGATCAACCGTCGCATAGGTCATCGTGTGGCCCGTTCTGGCATTGTACTGACCCTGGAGATTCGGCAGAGCGGATGCATCCGGGTTCCAGTCGCCGTTGTGAATGATCTGGGCCATGTACACCGAGCTGGCTCCGCCCGATGCATACTCAAGGACATTCACCCCGATCTCCCACGAGTTCGTGTTCGTGACGTCGCTCGCGTAGTTCTCCCAGCCGCAACCGTAATCGTTGTCACTGTATAGGATCCGCGAGCCTTCCGTTACAGCCCATGGAGACCAAAGAACAAAACTCAAAGCAAGGACATATACCGCTCTCATTTTTCGCTCCTCTCATAGAGACAATCACCCAGGAATGACAGCCACGCCCCTCAGTGCGGCGCAAGTCACATGATTCGCCCATCTGCCTCACACTCGACATACGGACATCGGCCGACAGATCGGGTGGCGCGCGGGCAAGAAACAATGCAGGGACAACCCAACTCCGGCAACTCGTAGAAGACTCGGAGACGCCCACGATGTGGCCAACGCAGAGCGCGAATACAGAAACGACAATCCCTCCCCGCCTCCTGTCCTCGCCGTGTTCGTGTCTCCGGATGGATCGACCGAGCTGCATCACCTTGACTCCTTGCAGCCTCCGCGATCGCAGAACACCGAACAATCTAACGCTCAGGCCAAGGATGTCAATACGTAGAAGTACGTAGCTTTTGGGATTTTCTCTGCCGAAAATCCGCCGAGAGCTTCGCTCAACGAGGCTTGCGAGAAACCATGGGCCCGATGTACTCGCGGGCGACCACGATGTCGTCGAACCAGACCCTGCTTACGTGCCCCGGCGGCGACTTGGTGATGTACAGCAGCAACCAGAGGTAATTCAGGTTCAGATCGTCATCGCTCCGCCAGCGGAATCCCTCGAAGGGCCGGCTGTTTGGATCGGGTATAAAACTATCCCAGACCCATTTGCCGCGTGGAAAGCCGGAACCCAGGTGGTTGATGACCTGGCCGTTTCTAATCCAGGGTCGGCCATCGATCCACAGGGCCTGCTCGCCGTTGCTTTCGGTCGCCGGATCGTTCATCTTCATCATCAGCTCGACGCAGATCCACCGGCCTCGCACGACCGCTAAGGAAGGATCGTTGATGAAATCATGCCCCCACGACCTTCCATCCGGCGAGGATCGCATGCCCATCCAGTAGGAATAAAAATCCCATCGCCATTCGTCGCCGTGGGGCTCCACGCCGGTGGAGAATCGCTCATCGCCTTTGGGCCGGGTCCCGGCGCCGCCCTGCGGCCACGGCGTCGGCGGGTTGTACCCCCCGAGGTGGACGAAATGGTGGATCGGATAGCAGTCGAGATCGAACTTTACGTAGAACCGCACGTGGAGCTTCTCGTATCCTGGCGACAGTCGTCGGTACAGGTGGCCGCCGCTGCTCTGGCCGCCGATATGGGTCATCAGGAGCGAGCGACTGCCGCCGCTTGCCGCCGGCACATCAGCCGACAGCGACATGATCTCCTTGCTCTGAACGTTCTCCCAGCGAGACCACAGAGCCTCCAGATCGCCCTCCTCGAAATCCTCGGTGAAAACCACAGCCGAGTCCTTCTCAATCCCCTGATCTCCCAAGTACGTGGAAGCCAGCCCGACAGCCACCTGTCCCGACGGCCCCGGTCCCTCAGAGCCCATCATCGAACCCGAACAAACAAAAGCCAAAAAAATCAGACCTGAGTGGATGAGTTGTGCCATAGCATATCTCCTGTCGGACGCCACCATACCACAGCAACACTACCTTATCCACTGGCCCCAAAAACCGGGAGTATTATCGCCACGCCTTCATGTACCATTACCGATCGAAGTACCGGTAGAAATCCTTCCGATGCCCAACGCGAAAGACGAGGATATGAAGAATCTCCTCGTGGACCGTGTAGGCAATCCGGTAGGTGCCGGACTTGATGCGCCAGATGTCGTTCTGGCCTTTGATCTGTTCCGCATCAGGGGGGAATGGATTGAGAGCCAGGGAGTCGATGCGATCGGCGATTTGCCGCTGAACCTTCTTCGGCAGATCCGCCATCGCCTTGAGAGCCTCGCGGTCGATATCTACATGGTATGCCATCGTGGGCTACAGACCCAGTTCCTTCTTCGCCTTGTCCCAGGGCACAGCATCGCCCCGCTTGAGGGCTTGCCTGGCAAGCTCCAGATCCATGCGATCTTCCAGAGCCTCCAGCAGTTCAGCATCCTCACAGGGTACGACGGCGAACAGGGGTTTGCCACTGCGAGTGACGGTGATGCGCTCGCCCCCGTAGTTCACGCGGTTTCCCAAGTCGGACACGCTCTCGCGAAACTTGCTGGCTGGAATCGTGGTCATACGTGTTGCTCCGTGCAAATTGTACATACTGCCTATTCGCACAAATTGTACAATATGTTCAAGCCTATAGCAAGCTCTTTTGGGGGACAGAAAATCTGGCACTCCGGCCGACACGGAACCAACGGCACAAGGAATAGGGGACGTCCCACCCCATCGGCGTAAGGCGCTGGGGTTTTGCGGTCAGTGGCTCAGGGGCAAAATCGCCGTAAGTCTCGATTTTACAAGGATCTGGGGAACAAGGATTCGAACCTTGACTAAATGATCCAGAGTCATTTGTGCTACCATTACACTATTCCCCAAACAGCCCGTTCAGGCGAACGGGAATCAGCTTATCACATGCCGGCGGGATTATCAACTCGAAAATGTCGAATCAATTTCCACCCCGACGGCAGGAGGATCGTCGCAAGGACGATTTTCACGATATCCCCTACGAGGAAGGGATACAGGCCAACGGCCAGCACGCCGCCCGCCACGGGTCGGCCCAGAAGGTTGTCCAGGCAGGACAACCAGGCGAGGCCGCAGGCATACATCCCGGCACTGCCGAGGACCATCGCCAGCATGGTCGTAACAGGCCGGCGGTCCCAACCCCGCTCTGCGAGGAGGCCTACGATGTACGCCGCTGCGATGAACCCCACGAGATAGCCGCCGGTAGGTCCGAAAAACATGGCCAAACCGCCCCTGCCCTGTGAGAACACAGGCAGGCCCATTGCTCCCTCTGCAAGGTAGGCTAACACGCACAGGACGCCCCGCTTCGAGCCAAGCAACGCGGCGGCGAGCAGGACGCCAAACGTCTGTCCTGTGATCGGAACGGGGAATCCCACTGCGACCTGCGCCAATGCGGCGATGAGAATCGATCCGCCCACGACCAGCGCAACATCGTAAAGGCGCGCCGGATTTCTCTCGGCAGGCCGTGCCATATCGGCAATCGTAAGTCGTGCAATCATGGTTCGTCGCCCCAGACAACTGTCGTATTTTGTTCGTCAAATTTCCGCGTCGGCTCTTCCCGAAGGCAACCGATACGGGGCACAAAAACAAGGTGCGTATTATACTGTCGGATAGCCGCCCGTCAAATACACTTCGCGACGCGTTCGTTTTCCTGGTCGAGACGCCGGTTTCGAGTGAAATCACATGGGACTGGTCCGACTACGAGGTCAACCGGTACAATGCGGAATTTAAGGAAACTATCTATGAGATCACATCCTCTGTTCCAGAGCATCGCCTGCTTGACCACGGTCCTGACGCTCGCCGTCGGATCGGGATGTGGAGCCCGCTGCGAGAGTTGGAACCAGGTAAACCAAACGCGATTTGAGAAGACCATTCCCCAGCAGATCGACCGAGGAACCTGTGACGCACTGGATGTGCTCACACATTCCGGCTCCATCACCGTCACTGGAACCGATGTCGCCGACTGCAACGTCATCGCCAGGGTCGTCGCCTGCGCGCCGACCGAGAAGGAAGCACAGGAACTGGCCGACCAGGTGGAAATCCGCATTCAACCCCAGGGATCGACCCTGAAGATTCGATCGAAGGAACCCGACTACTCGGACCATTGCTGGACCAGCGTCAGTTACACGATCCTGATCCCCCGGCGAATGAACCTCCAGTGCGAGAGTAGTTTTGGCAGCCTGGACATCTCCCATATCGAAGGCGACCTCAATGGAAAGAACGGGAACGGCCCGGTCAAGGCGCAGGACATCTCCGGCCGGACCACCCTGCGCACCTCGTTCGGTGCTATCGAATGCCGGGACGTGACGGGACCGTCTATCGATCTGCACAACAACAACGGCCCAATCACCGCAGCCGCGATTCGCGGCCCAACAACGGCAGAGACATCCTTTGGGGTTATTACCATCGAGGACTTCGCCGATGGCGATCTGAAGCTCAAGAGCGGCAATGGCAAGATCGAGATCGCCAACGCATCGTTTGGCGTCTGCGACGCCCGGTCTTCCTTCGGCGTCATCGCGGGCCACAACCTCAAAGGCGATTCCGTCACGCTGAATTCGGGCAACGGCAGCGTGGAAATCGACAACGTCCAGACCAAGACCCTGAACCTGTTCTCCTCCTTCGGCAACCTCCGCGCAACTGGAGTTACGGCATCAGACATCTCGGCGACATCGGGCAACGGCGGCGTCCACATCGCTTGCTCCCCTTCCGCCCCGGCGGATCTCGACACGCAGGTGCGCAGCACGTTCGGCAGCGTCGAATTCACCGCTCCGGCGGGTTTCGCGGGCGAGGTGAGCCTGAGCACCGGTTTCGGATCGGTCAAGACCGCCCTGCCCGTGACGGTGAGCGGCGAAATCAGTCGAAGCAGAATCTCCGGGAGAGTCGGCGACGGCGCCGGCAAGATCCGCATCGAGAGCGGCAACGGATCGGTGGAGTTGAAATGACAGGACGCGATGGGCAGATTCGTTTGCCAACAACGCGGGGACGAGTTACAATCCGCCCGTGATTACAAGAAGAGTGACGACAACCGTGCAAGTCGGCTCCGTGCCGCTTGGTTCCAGTTTCCCCATCGTGATCCAGTCGATGACGAAGGTCCCTACGACGGACATCGACCGCTGCGTGGGACAAGTCGAGGAGTTGGTCCGGGCGGGCTGCGGGATCGTTCGCCTCGCCGTACCCCGGCGAGCCGATACGAAGGCCTTTGCCCAGATCGTTCGGCAGGTCCGCGTGCCGCTGGTCGCAGACATCCATTTCAGTCCAGCGCGGGCGATCGAGGCCATCGAAGGCGGGGCCGCCAAGATCCGTCTGAATCCGGGCAACATCAAGAGCCGCGACGATATCCATCGCATCATCGACGCTGCCAAGGCACATCACGTCGCGATTCGCGTGGGCGTCAACGAGGCCAGCATCCGGGACCTGACGCAGGAGCCGATCCCCTTCGAAGAGCGAGTGGACCTGATGCTCGCGGAAATGACGCAGTACGTGCGGCTTTTCGAGGATCGCGGCTTCGACCGGCTGGTGCTCAGCGCCAAGACCAGCGACACCCTGCGAACCATCGAAGTCAACCGACGGATCGCGGCAGCGTTCCGTTATCCCCTTCACCTGGGCCTGACCCACGCCGGTCTGCCCGAGCACGCGCAGACCCCCTCCGCGATCGCGCTGGGGACATTGCTCGCCGAGGGGATTGGAGACACCATCCGCGTCAGCGCAGCCGGCAATCCGGTAATCGAGACGGGAATGGCTCGCGAGATCCTCGTTTCGCTGGGACTTCGCGAACGCCGGGGTCCCGAGCTGATCGTCTGCCCCACGTGCGGCCGCACGGAAATCGACGTGATCGCACTGGCCCGCAAGGTGGAACAGGCCATCCGGCCGCTCGACAAGCCGCTGCGCATCGCGGTGATGGGCTGCGTGGTCAACGGGCCGGGCGAGGCCGCCGATGCGGATTTCGCCATCTGCGCCGGCAGGGACAAGGCCTACTTCTATCGCGGCGGCGAGAAAACCGCGACGGTGCCCGAATCCGAGATCGTTCCCAGGTTGCTGGAGGCGTTGGCCGCACTGTAGCGAGGGAGGCTCGACCCACGTGACGGCACAAACACGAGAGATGCTCAAGAGGCTCGGGGTCGCCGTGGTCTTCGGCATCGCCTTCGCATACATCGAATCGGCCGTGGTGGTCTATCTACGGTCAATCTTCCATCCGCATGGTTTCACGTTCCCCCTGGAGGTGTTTGGCGTCACGGCCGAAGCGAAGCGGCTGTTCTTCACTGAGATCGGACGGGAAGTCGCCACACTCGTGCTGATTCTGACCGCGTCCTGGCTCTTCGGACGCGTCGCGCAGGAGCGGGCCGCGTATTTCCTGGCCCTCTTCGCGGTGTGGGACGTCTTCTACTACGTCTGGCTCAAGGTCCTGCTGGATTGGCCGGCCTCGATCATGGACTGGGACGTGTTGTTCCTGATTCCTGCGGTTTGGGCGTCGCCGACTCTGTGTCCAGTGCTCGTTTCGACGCTGATGTTCGGGTTCGCCGTGGCGATCCTGCATCGCTGCGCACACGGACGACCGTTGATCGTCACCCGCAGGGACTGGCTTGGATGGCTCGTTTCCACAGGCATCATCGTCGTGTCGTTCTGCCTCGGGGGCAGATGCATCACACAGGCGGATTACGCGGAGTACTTCCCGGCGTGGCTCTTCGTCCTGGGCTTTGCGATGGCAGCGGGCGTGTGCGGCCGCACAATCCTCAGATCAGGCAGGCGTCGAGGATTTGCATAGGACCCATAGGACCTATAGGACCTCCGCACGTGAGCGTCGGTCAACTCGGTTGTTGCGTGGTCGTGCTGGAATTGGAGGACCTCCGGAAACCGGAGCGGCGTCCGCCATCGCCCTGCGTGTCTCCACCGCTATCTTGGTTGGCGAAGGACTCGAACCTCCCGAAGATCATCTTGCCGGCCGACGTTTGCAGGGAACTGGTGACGCTCAGGATCACGTCCCGGCCGATCTTGCTCCGGGCCCCTTCGACCACGATCATCGTCCCGTCGTCGAGGTAGCCGATGCCCTGATCCGCCTCCTCGCCGGGCTTGACGATCCGGACCCGCATCGTTTCGCCGGGCAGGGCCACGACCTTGAGCGAGTTCGCCAGGTCGTTGATATTGACGACATCGACGCCACGAACCTGGGCAACCTTGGTGAGGTTGTAGTCGGTGGTGGCCAGCCGGCCGTTGTAGATCTTGGTGAACAGCAGCAGTTTCTGATCGACGCCCTTGGCTGCCTCGATTTCCGCCGCGGAGGTCTCGTCGATCTCCACGTCGATCGTGGGGCTCCCCTGCATCTTCTTGAGCACGTCCAGGCCGCGACGCCCGCGGTTGCGTTTGAGCTTGTCCGCCGAATCGGCAATGAGCTGCAGCTCGTTCAGGACGAAACGAGGCACGATCACCGGGGCGTCGAACAACCGGCTCTCGCACAAATCCGCGATCCGGCCGTCGACGATCGCTGAGGTGTCGAGGACCAGCGGTCTGGACCCTTTCGTCTGCTTGGCGAACTCGACATACGGAATGACGAAACGGAAATCATCTTTCGTCCGTATCACGATGCTGATTGTGAAGTAACAGATGCAGATGCCCAGCATCCACTTGATCGCAAGATTGGCCCGTGGCACGAGGGGAATCTTATACGTTTCTCCGATCATATCCACGACCTGGGCCAGCACCGCAGCGATCAACATGCCGACCAACAGGCCGAAGAACACGCCTGCCAGAGCGCTGAGCTTGCGTTTGGGCGTCAGGATGTCGAGCAACAGAAAGAAGACGGTCAGCCCGAGCCCGCTGATGACAACCGCCCACCAACTGTCCGAGTTGGCCCCATCGGTGAGAACCGTGGAAGCCGCGTTGACCATCAACACCGAGAGCACGATGATAATGAAGATTCCCCTGAACAGCCAGAGCAGCATCGGTATGACTCCTTTTATGTATGAATGGACGGCCAATATGATAGAAGACAATCCATTATTATAACTTCCGACGCTCCCTATAGCAATGATTCCATCCGAGCGGCGGCGTCTCTTCAAAGAGGCGCGTGGAGACACTGGCCCTGCAAACACAAAACGGGCCTTCCCGTGGTTGGGAAGGCCCGTAAGCTGCCATCTATTTGCAGTCCGTCGACTGACCCATTACTCCTGCGTCGGAGACTCCGGCGCGGGCTCTTGCGACTCGCCGCTGGCGGCCTTCGCCTGGGCTCGTTTCAGGAGCGCATCCTTGATGCGGAGGGTATCGCCGCCGGCGTCGCCGGTCGCAGCGGGCCGGGCCGGCTGCTTCGACGTCTTCTTCGGCGCGGCGGCCGGGGCGCCGTGGTCCTCGGGGGCCGGGGCGGCCGCCCACTGCACTCTTCGCAGGCTCAGGCCGATCTTGCGGGCCTCAGGGTCGACCTTCAGGATCTTCACCTCGACCTCATCGCCCGGCTTGACCACATCCTGCGGCTTGTCGATCTTGTGATCGGCCAGCTCGGAGATGTGCAACAGGCCTTCCAACTCAGACTCGAGTTCGACAAACGCGCCGAAATTGGTGAGCTTGGCGATCGTGCCCTTGATGATCTGGCCTGGGATGTACTTCTCGGGAATAGCGTGAATCCAGGGATCCTCGCTCATCTGCTTCATGCCCAGGCTGATCCGCTGCTTCTCCTCGTTCACTTCGAGGACGACGCACTTGACTTCCTGGCCCTTCTGCAGGGCCTCGCTCGGATGGCCGTACTTGCGGGTCCAGCTCAGGTCGGAGATATGGATCATGCCGTCGATGCCCGGCTCGATCTCGACGAACGCGCCGAAGTTGGTCATGCTGCGGACGTTGGCCGTGACGATCGTGCCCGGCGGATACTTCCGAGCCGCCAGTTCCCACGGATTCGGCTCCGTCTGCTTCATGCCCAGCGAGATTTCCTGCTTCTCCTTATTGACGTTGAGCACGGCCACTTCGATCTCGTCGTCCAGGTTAACCAGCTCGCTCGGGTGCGAGAGCCGGCGGGTCCAGCTCATCTCGCTGATGTGGACGAGGCCCTCGATCCCGTCTTCCAGTCGGACGAACACGCCGTAGTTCATCACGTTGACGACCTTGCCGTGAACGCGAGAGCCAACGGGATACTTCGTCTCGACGTTCTCCCACGGGCTCGGCTGCTTCTGCTTGAGACCCAGGGAAATCTTCTCGTTTTCCTTGTCCACGCCGATGACAACGCACTCGATCTCCTGGTCGATGTTCACGACTTCCGACGGGTGCGAGATGCGACCCCAGCTCAGGTCGGAGATGTGCAGCAGACCGTCCAGGCCGCCCAGATCGACGAACACGCCGAAGTCGGCGATGTTCTTGACCACGCCCTTGCGGAGCTGGCCGACCTCGATCTCGTTGAGGATCTTGTCCTTGCTGGCCTTGCGCTCTTCCTCGATGAGCTTGCGGCGGGAAACCACGATGTTGCGGTTCTCCACGTCGATCTTGAGGACCTTGCACTCGACCTCTTTGCCGATGAACCGGCTGATGTCACCGGGCTTGCGAATATCCACTTGCGAGGCGGGCAGGAAGACGGGCACGCCGATGTCGACGAGCAGGCCGCCCTTGATCCGGCGGATGACCCGGCCTTTGACGACGTCGCCTTCCTTCTTCGTGTTGATGATGTGTTCCCAACCTCGGATCATGTCCGCTTTGCGCTTGCTCAGCAGGATCAGTCCACTCTCGGAATCGGTGTCCTCGAGCAGGACCTCGATCTCCGTGCCCGGCGCCGCGTCTTCGGGGGTATCGAATTCACCCGCATCGACTACGCCTTCGCTCTTGAGACCCACCTCAACGATCACGTCGTTGCCGATCTGCGAAACGATCGTGCCCTTGAGGATGGTGCCCGGCAGACGAGAATCCACTTTCCGCTGGAGCACTTGTTCGAGGTATTGGTTTTCGCCGTCCCCGAACATCTCCTGAATCTGCTGTTCCAGCTTCTCGTCGGACAAACCCAGCTTGTTGACTAAGTTGCGATCTACCATACGTTGTGATTCCCCTGTGGAGTTTTGAATCTCGCCGGCCGATGCCCCACATACACACCGGCAGGCTCTCACAGCGTGTTGCAGTAACCAATAAAAGTTAATCAAACGCCTTCGCACCCCCGCCCACGCAGCGAGGACACGCACTCTTCGCCTTATTGCGGCGAATTCACTCTCTGTTCTTCGTCGAAGCCTTCCAGATGCTTGACAAATTCGTCGATGACCCAGTTCGGCGTCGAGGCGCCGGCCGTTACCCCGACCACCTGTTTGCCAAACAGTACATTCTTATCAAGTTCGTCCCAGTTCTGCAAGTGAAACGTTGCATTATTGTGATTTTTGCACAACTCGGCCAGCCGACGGGTATTGGCGCTGTGCAGGCCCCCGAGGACGAACATCACATCGACCTCCTTGCACAGGGCAATCGCCGATTCCTGGCGTTTGATGGCCTCCTTGCAGAGGGTGTTGATGACTTTCAGCTCGCGGAAATTGCCCCGTCCGATAGCTCCCAGCATCCGGCCGAAGTGTTCCGGGCTCTGGGTCGTCTGGCAGACGATCCCCAGCCGCCTGCCCGAGGGCAGCTTGCTCAGGTCCCCCTCCTCGGCGACCACCACCACGTGCTGAACACAGCCCATCACCCCCTGCACCTCGGGGTGATTCTCCTCGCCGATAATAACGACCTCGTAGCCCTCTTCTTCGAGCTGTTTCGCGATCTCCTGCACGTGTCGGACCAAAACGCAGGTGGCGTTGACGATGCGAAGGTTCTTCGCCCGGAGCCGGTCCAGTTCCTGGGGGGCGACCCCGTGGGAACGGATCACGACCGTCCCGGAATCGATTTCATCGGCCGATGTGACCGTCCGCAGACCCGCGGTCGCCAGCCGCTCGACCACATCCTCGTTGTGGATGATCGGCCCGAGACTGTAGACCCGTTCCTGCGGACCGACCTCGGCCAGGACCTTCTCCGCCGTGCTGATGGCGTTCCGAACACCGGGACAGAACCCGCATTTCGCCGCAACCAATACTCTCATAACGCTCCTGAAACCCTTTCAACACATCGCCGTCGTATGGCGAAAAGTCCACATTCCGCCGGAAAAGCGGGAATTGAGGTTCATCTGATTCTGGTGTACTTCCTGATCCAGGCACGCCCGAAGCGGGCGTGCAGGGGAGATTTTCCGCTCATGTCATTGCGAGCGAAGCGCGGCAATCTTCTCTTACGCCAATAGCATGGTAAGGGAGCGGCGTGACATCGCCGTTCAGTAGTTTTGACCTAATCATGCTATTGGCGCAAAGCGGAAAACCTCAGGGGTTTGGGGACGGAGTCCCCAAGTGCTCCCGAAGTACGCTAAAACCGGATGAGCCGGAATTCACTCCGGACCGTCGTCACACACAGAAAGATTTTAACGTAACCAGTCCTGGGAATCCAGACAAACAATGTGCCGACACAGGTGCAAAGGACGTTGCGTCAGGGTATCTGCACCCATGTCGGCACTTGGAGCCAATCCGTGCGGCCTCGCCGCAACGGGTTATTCAAACTTCACGACCACGAACTGCGATATCTCGCCGCGTTTGACCAGGA
>CAZDTD010000046.1:0-23999 GCA_964507995.1 uncultured Pirellulales bacterium
ACCCGGCAGATCAACTTCAAGCCGGAGCTGGATGCCGATCCGTGGACGGGATACGATGCGACGGTCTTTACGATGACGGACGAGTGGGCCGAGTACAGCCTCACGACGCAGGAATTCACGGCGGATGTCAGCCCAGGCTGCATCACATTCCACGTCGGCTTTGCCGCGGGTGTGATGTGGTTGGATTGTATCCGCTTCTACGAAGGGGAGTACGTCGCGCCCGATCTCGGGCAGTGATCGTTTCCAGGAGTGTGTTTCCGGGGCCCGCGTCTACATGATGCGGGCCCCGGCATTTTGTGCGTGCCGCAGGCACGCACAAACCACCGCAAACATGCCGGATTTGACGTGAACCAATACGGGCCAGTGGTGTATAATCCTGCATCGGGGTCGATTCGGGCCGGCCCCGGAGCGGCGTGAAATGGCCCGAGGGATTTCAGCAAGGGAATGTCTTTGACGTCCTGGCGAAACAATCAGTGTGTATTCGTGGCTCTGCTGCTGCTGCCGCTGGCGGTGCTGAACGTGCCGCAGGCGATGGTATTATGCGTTGGCGATGACGGGCACGTCGCGATCGAACCGGCCGGTCACGATCACTGTGTGGATGGGCTCCACTCATGCGGTCGGGCCTCTGCCCAGCCGGATGAGCATTCCCATGTCGCTCATGAGCACTGCCGGCCCTGTGTTGATATCCCCATCGTTGTTGCAGCGGGCCGCAATCGCATTGTGTCGCAGAGATCGGACGTTCCGCTCATCTGTCTCTCGCACGTACAACCCACGATGTTGACGGGGTCCCCCCTCGATGCGGCGCAAAACGTTGCATCTTTCTCACACCTCCTGCCTCTCTCCTGCGGCGATCCACTTCAAGGTATCATCCTGCAAGTGTGATTTTCCACAATCGCTGATTTGCCAATCTGCGATGAAGCTCCGTCCACGCGTCGGGGATTCTCGCCTGCCCGCACCGGGCAGATACTTCGTCGATTGTGGGAGCAGTGGAAATGCACCGAAGGTTACGTGTTCTTGTCCTGGCGGTCTTGGCTGCGTCGGCCGGCTGCCGAATGGCGGATCGATCCTCTACGAGTCCAGTCTGCCGTACGCCTGCGGCCAGGGTGGATGTCGGACCGGCGAGCGAGGAATCCGCCATGCCGGATGCACCGGCTGTGGCCGATCCGACCGGCGTCCTCACTCTGCGAGATGTCCTGATGTTGTCGGTGTCGCGCAGTCCGGAGCTGCACGTCTATCCCTACGAGCTTCGAGCGGCTGACGCTCGCACGCTGCAAGCGGGCGTGTTGCCCAATCCCGAGTTGGCGATAGAGGTCGAGGAACTCGCCGGCAGCGGAGACCGCAGCGGATTCGATGCTGCCGAGACAACGGTTCGCATCGACCAACCCATCGAGCTCGGCGGTAAACGGATGAAGCGGAAACACGTGGCGCAACTCGACAGAGAGTTGACCGAGTGGGACTATGAGTCGGCCCGGCTGGATGTGATCCGCGAGGCGACGCAGGCCTTTGTGGCGGTTCTGGCCGCACAGGACCGCGTCGTGCTGGCGGGCAAGCTCGTCGAGCTCTCGCGGCAGGCGCAGGCGGCCGTCGCACAGCGGGTTGAGGCCGGACGGGATTCGCCTGTGGATGAGCTTCGGGCAAGCGTCGTGCTGTCCATGAGTCGAATCGAGCAGCAGAAGGCGGAGAAGACTCTTGCCGCTGCCCGCCACAAGCTCGCGGCGGTCTGGGGCGGCAAGGCGGACCTGTTCGAGCGTATCTCGGGCGACCTCTATCAGATATCGCCGCCCTCGCCGCCTGGGGACCCGCTTTCAGCGATTGCGACGAATCCCGACGTGGGCCGCTGGGAGACGCAGGAACACAGACAACGGGCCGTGCTGCGCCTGGAGAAGGCCAATGCCGTGCCGGATGTCACCGTCGGAGGCGGCGTGCAGCGATTCGAGGAGACCGACGATTCGGCGATGGTCGTCGGCCTGTCGGTACCGGTCCCGCTGTTCGACCGCAACCAGGGCGGCATCCGCGAGGCGGTCGCGGAACTGGCGAAGACCTGTCGGCAGCGTGAGGCCGCCCAAGTCCGGACGCTGGCGTCGCTGTCCGCGGCGGTGAGTGCGATGTCTGCTGCCTACGAAGAAGCGACGACCCTGCGAAACGATGTGTTGCCCAAGGCCGAGCAGGCCTTTGAGGCGGCCCGGGATGGATATCAGCAGGGCAAATTCGATTACCTCTACGTGCTGGATACCCAGCGGACGCTGTTTGAAACACAGGCTGGCTATATCGATGCGGTTGAGGCCTGTCATGGATTGCAGGCGGACGTGCGCCGGTTGACCGGTGCGCTGCCGGCCGGCATGAACGACGATCTTTCGACCCCTATCGTGGATTCATCTTCACCGGAGACTTCAAATGAAGAGTAAACTGGTACATGCAATTATGTCCCTGGTGGTCTTTGGGGGGCTGTCGATCGGGCTTGTCGCACTGACATGGCAGCCACAGGCGGGCGCCGATACGGCGGCGGCGACAGGCGAGGCTGCCCACGAGGATGCGGGGCACGAGCCCGCTGAGCTGTTGGCTGTCGAGGATGTGTTGAGGTCGCCCTGCGAACACGATGTGGCTATCGTCGACTGCGATGAGTGCCGGTACGAGGCGGGTGTGGCGAAGATTTCGCCTGAAGTCGCGGAGGAACTTGTCGAGACCTGGTTTGTTCGAACCGAACAACGGGCTACGAAGCGGCTGAATCTGACGGGCGAGGTCCAATTCGACCTGACGCGGGTGGTGGAGGTCGCTTCTCCCGCAGCCGCTTGCGTGGAGCGGATTCACAAGAATCTGGGCGACACGGTTGTTGCAGGAGACGTCCTGGCAATTGTCCAATCGTCGGAACTGGGCGAGGCCCAGGCCGGCTACCTCGAAGCCCGCGCCAAGCTTGACCTTGCCAGGCAGACCTTCAAACGCGAGCAACAGCTCTACGATCGCAAGGTCAGCAGCGAGGCCGACTACCTGATCGCACGCAGCGAGCTTGCATCTGCCGAGGCGTCGCTTGCGGCCGTCCGTAAGCGGTTGCAGTTGTTCGGGTTGACGGAGGACCGGATCGCGTCGCTTGTCTCTGCGGATTCGGATGTGTCCTTCGGACAACTCGCCCTGGCCTCGCCCATCGCGGGCACGGTGGTCGAGCAAGACGTCGTATGCGGGCAGCGCGTGGGCGCCAGTGACACAATGTACCGAATCGCGGATCTGACTCGCGTCTGGGTCTGGTGCGATCTGTACGAGTCGGACCTGGCCTTTCTGCATGATTTGCTTGCGACCGGTGCAACGGTGGAGGCAGAGGTTCATGCGGGAGCGTTTCCACAGACAGTGTTTCATGGCGTCATCGACATGATCGGCAATCAGTTGGACCGCGAAACTCGCACGTTGAAAGTGCGAGTGGCTGCCGACAACCCGGAGGGCCGCCTCAGGCCCGGCATGTTCATCCGTGCGACGATCGGCCTCGACACGGATCGAGCCGTCCTCCGCGTGCCTTCGACGGCGGTCCTCTCCGACGCCGGCAGGCAGTTCGTCTTCGTGAGGCTCCGCGAGGATGGTCTCTGGATTCGCCGGGACGTAGCGGCGGGAGCGTCCGAAGCCGGCATGGTCGAGGTGTATCAGGGCCTGGCTGACGGAGACCTCGTGGCGGCCCGGGGCGCGTTCATGTTCAAGAGCGAGGTCCTCAAGGAAAAGATGGGCGCCGGTTGCGCGCACTGAGGATGTCGAGGAATGGTCTCTGATATAGGGATGTGAAATGTTCGATCACGTGCTGCAATTCATCTTGCGACAGCGTTTTCTCGTTCTGCTGGCGGGGGGCATCATCCTGACGCTCGGCGTTCTCGCGTGGCTGCGGCTGCCCATCGACGCCTTCCCCGATGTCACAAATGTGCAGGTGATGATCCTGACGGAATCGCGGGGTTTGAGTCCGGAAGAGGTGGAGCGTCTGGTCACGTTCCCCGTCGAGACGCAGATGTCCGGCCTGCCCGACGTGCAGCAGGTGCGGTCCCTGTCGCAGTCCGGCCTGTCCCAGGTGGTCGTCATCTTTGAGGACCAGGTGGATTCGTATTTCGCGCGGCAACTGGTCTTCGAGCGGCTGGCGATGGTGGCCGAGGAATTACCCGAGGGAGTCACGCCGGAACTGGGGCCCATCTCGACCGGACTGGGCGAGATCTACCAGTACACTGTCGAATCAGGATACTACTGCCCGACGCACAGGGAGGTCTGGGCCGAGACGCCGGGGGCCTGCCCGCAGTGCTCGGAGGCTCTGGTCGCCGGTGGCGTCGATCTCATGGGTTTGCGGACCATCCAGGAATGGATGATCGGTCCGCAGTTGAGGAGACTTCCCGGCATCAACGAGGTCAACAGCATGGGCGGGCTCGTCCGGCAGTTCCATGTGATTGTGGACCCTGCCATGCTGGTGAAATTCGGGGTCACGCTGCGGGACGTGATTGAGGCCATCGAGACGAACAATCGCAACAGCGGCGTGGGCTTCATCGCGAAGGATTTCGAGCAGATCAACGTCGTCTCCCAGGGGCTGCTCAAGGACGCGAACGATATCGGGCGAATCGTGATCGACGCCTCAAACGGCGCCGCGGTGTACCTCGGCGAACTGGCGCGAGTTCAAGTCGCTCCTCAGGCCCGGCTTGGCGGCGCGGGCCGGGACGGACGGGGTGAGACCGTCATCGGCATGGCCATCATGCTCAAGGGCGAAAACTCCAAGCGGGTTGTCGACCATGTGAAGCGGGAGATCCCGGAAATCCAGAAATCGTTGCCGCCAGGGGTGAAGATTCGCCCGTTCTACGACCGGACGGATTTGATCCAGGCATGCGTTCACACGGTTTCGAGCGCCCTGGCCCAGGGCGGCGTCTTCGTGGTCCTGGTGCTGTTCCTGTTGCTGTGGGATCTGCGGGCTGCGATGACCGTGGCCCTGTCACTGCCCCTGACGGCGGCCGCGACGTTCATCCTCATGGATTGGACCGATGTCACGGCCAATCTGATGAGCCTCGGCGGACTGGCGATTGCGATTGGCATGGTGGTTGACGCCGCCATCATTGTGACGGAGAACATCACGCGGCACATGGGGGCCGAGGCGTCCACCGGTCGGACCCGGGCCGAGATCGCTCTGCGAGCCATCCGCGAAGTGGCCCGGCCGGTGGCATTTGCCATCGCGATCATCATTCTCGTGTTTGTGCCGCTGTTCACGCTGGAGTCGCTCGAAGGCAAGATGTTCAAACCGCTGGCACTGACGATTTGCCTCGCCATGCTGGCGTCACTGGCGGTTTCGTTGACCGTCGTCCCCGTCCTGGCCCAGACGTTGACGCGGCGAACACCGTGGAACATCGACGAGAACCCGCTGGTGCGGATACTCCTTGGGCTGCAACTGCCGATATTGCGGCTGGCCATTCGAGGTCGGTGGATCACGGTCGCTGCATCCGGCGCGCTGCTGGTGGGCGGGGCGGCCATGTTTCTGCAGCTTGGCACGGAGTTTCTCCCTGCGCTCGATGAGGGGGCAATCGCGATCAATATCGTCCGCCTGCCGACCGCGGGTCTGGAGGGTTCCATCGCACAGTGCCGGCAGATCGAGAAACGCCTGCTTGAACGGTTCCCCAACGAAATCGAAACCATCGTGTCGAAAACGGGCCGGGCTGAGATCTCCGAGGACCCGATGGGGCCGGAACAAACCGACCTGATCATCACACTCAAGCCAAAGAAACAGTGGACCATCGTACAGTCGAAGGGCGAGCTTGTCGCCGGCATCGAAAGAGAACTGAAGGCCTTTCCGGGCATTCGACCGACGTTTTCCCAGCCGATCGCGCTTCGCGTCAATGAACTGATCAGTGGCATCAAGTCAGATGTCGCGATCAAGATCTTCGGCGACGATGTTCAGACGCTGATCGAAACTGCCGAGGAGATGGCCCCGATTCTGGCGGGCATCGAGGGAGCAGGCGATGTCGCGATCGAACAGGTGTCGGGGTTCTCGCAATTCCACATCGTGCTCGACCGCCAGGCGATGGCCCGGCACAAGATCAACGTGGATGCTGTCAACGAGCTGTTGGAAACAGCGGTGGGGGGGAAAACTGCGTCCGTCCTCTACGAGAACCTCATTCCCGTGGAGATCGTCGTTCGGCTCGGCGCTCCGCGCATTGCAGCCGAAAGGCCGCTGGCGGAAGCAGACGCCTGTGCTCCCGGAACGGTTACAGAGGTGCAAGACCTGATGCGTCTGCTGGTGGCCAGTCCGCTGGGGTACCGCGTGCCTGTGGGCCAGATTGCCCGGCTCGAGGAGGTGGAGACGCCCGCGAAGATCAATCGCGAAGACTCCCGGCGGCGGCTGCTGGTCGAGTGCAACGTCCGCGGACGGGACATTGGTGGATTTGTCACGGAAGCCAGAGGCAAGCTCGCGGACATCGAGGGGAGACTGCCGCCCGGTTACCGGCTCGTGTGGGGTGGCCAGTTCGAGAACCAACAACGCGCCATGCGACGGTTGACGGTCGTCGTGCCTGTCGCACTGCTGCTGATCTTCATCCTGCTCGTCAGCGCCCTTGGTTCGCTGAAGAGCGCCTGGCTGATCATGCTGAACCTACCGTTTGCCGTGGTCGGCGGGGTGGCCGCGATGTATTTACTGGGGATCCATCTGAGCGTTGCGGCGACCATCGGATTCATCGCCGTCCTGGGCGTGGCGGTGGAGGACGGTCTGGTCCTGGTCAGTTTCTGCGACCAACTCCGTCGGGAAGGGCGGACGGCAGTGGATGCGGTGTACGAAGCGTGCCGGCTTCGTGTCCGGCCGTTGGTTATGACAGTCGCGACGACGCTGTTGGGCCTTTTGCCCATGCTCTACGCGACGGGGGCCGGGTCCGAAATCCAGCGGCCTCTTGTCGCGGTCATCTTCGGTGGACTATTGAGCTCTTTGCTGCTGGAGTTGATAGTGTTGCCGGTTTTCTATGTCCTGGCGTACGGAACCACGTATCCGGCAGAAACCTGATCCGCAACAGAGAGGTGGACGCCAAGCGGTCATGGTTCCGCGAATCATCTCATAATGCGAGGCCGCGAGCACATAAGATAGGAGCCGGAGAACGGGGATCTTTTGCTTGCCAACGTCCCGTAAGTGTGCTAAACTATAGTTATATCATGGAGGATGTGCGAAACTTTTCCAGCAGGCCCTTGCGTGCAGGTTCGGCGGGATGCCGGCGGATGTTGTTCTTGCTGTCTGTCACGATGGGTTGGCTGAAGCAGCCCTTGGAGGCCATACCGTGAAAACGCACGGAACTATCGGAGTTGTAATTCTCCTGGCGGCGGGGACGGTGCAGGCTGTGAACACGGTGTCCATGTTGAGTGGAAAGGGGTTGGTTCAGACCGAGCCCGGCCAGATAGTACCTATGGGTCCGTGGAATGAAGGAATGCCGGAGGAACAAGAAGAGCCGCTCCGGATCTTCGATGAGGCCGTCGGAACGCTTCCGTGGGAATCGTGCGTTGGCTCGCAGACGGGGTCCGCCGAACTCGGCGAACCGGTTGTCTCTGCGGTACATACGGAGAATGGCTCTGTGGTGCATCCGCCAGCCAGTCTGCTCGACGGCTTCGAACCCAACGCGGCCTGGGGGATGAGCGGTCCGTGGAATGCCGAGCCGAAAGAATATCCCGATGCCCATGTCGTGAGTTCCGCCGGCAGCATCCAGTTTTCAGCGTCTGGCGAAAGTGATTGGATACCCGCCTCGCTGGCGAAGACGCAGGACTCGTTCATCATGGTGTTCGTCGTCTTGCCATCTCTCGCGGCCATGACGCTGGTCCTCGCCGCCCGACTGCTGGTTGTCCGCGTCCGCCGGCGCCGATCGCCGACTCTCTTGCAGGAACTCTTGCAGGAATAACGACTTGGACGGAACCGCACGCCCGCTTCAGTCTCCCGGCTGAGATGGCTCTGCTGTGTGAGCCGCCAGGAACGTGGCAATGTCTGCATGGCCCGTTCTTGCGGCAGCTTCCTGAGCGGTTTCGTTACGGCGTGTGTTCTTGGCACGGACCGTTGCGCCGCGGGCCACGAGCAATTGCATTGCCTCCTTATGACCCTTCTCGGCCGCATAGTAGAGCGGCCTGGCATCGGCCCGGTCCTTGGCGTTGATGTTGGAGCCCGCATCCAGGAGAGCTTCGATCCGCTTTGTATCGCCCGCGGCAGCGGCTTGGTGCAAGGGCGTCGTCCCTGTTCTGAGAAGGAAATCGATCGCATCGCCCGATACGGCGTCTTCGACCGCGAGGAATTGCGCGACGTCCCTGTGGCCGCGTCTGGCCGCCTCGTGGATCGGGTCATCCCCATCGTTGTCTTTTACTCCGACATCGGCTCGGGCGTCCACAAGCATTCGGACCACGCCGCGACGTCCCTCGAACGCGGCCAGATGCAGAGCTGTTGCGCCGGTGCGGTCCCTGGCCTCTATCTGAGCTCGGGCTCCGATCAGCAGTGCCACGGTTTCCTCGTCGCCGTCCGCAACGGCGCGATGCAGAGGTGTCCGTCCGTCCTCATCCTGGACATTGGGGGGGGCGCCGTGGGCCATGAGCAGTTCGACCACGTCCTTGAATCTTCCTATGGGCAACTCCCGGCGACCCCGGCTTGCCGCTTCGTGAAGCGGTCGTGTGCCGTAGATGTCCCTGCTGTTTACGTCGGCTCCCGCCGCGACGAGCATCTCGGCGATCTCGTAGAATCCCCCGGCGGCGGCAATCTGCAACGCGGTCTGCCCTTGCCATTCGCTGTCCGGTCTGCTTCGTTGTCCCGTCTTGACGCGTGCGTTGACGTCGGCCCCGTTGGCGATCAGCATCGTCACGAGGTTCTTGTTGCCAAGGCGGACCGCCTGATGAAGCGGTGTTGACCCGAAAACGGTCTCGCCTGTTCCCCGGGCGCCGGCTGCGAGCAATATGGCGGCTACGTCCTCTCGATAGTACTGAAGCGCCTCCGTCAGAGGGGTTGCGCCCGACGGGTTCGTTGCATCAAGGTCCGCCCGGCCCGCGATCAGAGCCTGTACGACCTCGCTGTCGCCGCGCGGTGCGGCCAGGTGCAACGGCGTGACTCCGTCGTCGGTTTTTGCGTTGGCGTCTGCGCCCTTGTCGATCAGCATTGTGATGATTCGGGCGTTGCCCTGCGTTGTCACGTCGCGAGCTTGCACCCCGGCGGCTGCCTCATGCAGCGGGGTCCGCCCGAATTCCCCCTGGGCATTCACATCGGCGCCGTGTTCGACGAGCATCTTCACGATGTCTTCGTAGTCTCCACCCGTGAGTGCCTCATGGAGTGGCGTCGCCTGGCGGGCATCCCGGGAGTTGACCTGGGCGCCTCTGGCAATCAGCAATGCGACCACCTCCGCGTTGCCGTTCCGGGCGGCAACGTGCAACGGCGTCGAGCGCGAGGGCTCGGAGGCAGTGGGGTCGGCCCCGTGGTCGAGGAGGTTCTTTGCCATCGAGGTGTAACCCCGGTCGATCGCATAGCACAATAGGGCTTGCACGGCAGCGCCGTCCATCTCATGCAGGTTCGTGCCCTTGTGCAGCAGGAGTTCGACCACGCCCTCCCGTCCCTGGGCGACGGCCCCCGACAACGGCACATGATCGAGGTTGTTTCGTGCGTTGACGTTGGCGCCGCGGGCGATGAGATATTCGACCATATCCACGTCCCCGCGGCCGGCTGCGTGGTGCAGCGGCGTGTTGCCGAACTTCTCGCGGACGTGGATATCCGCGCCGGCCTCGACGAGAACCTGCACTACGGCCCGGTTCGTGCGTGCGGCCGCAAAGTGCAGCGCCGTCGCGGAAGCCTGGTTCCTGGCGTTCACGATCGCCCCTTTTTCGATGAGCAGGGGGATAATGTCCTTGCGTCCCTGTGCGGCGGCCTGATGCAGGGGAATTTCGCCGCTTGTACTTCGGAGGTTGACGTCCGCCCCGGCGGCCAGGAGCATTTCCACAGCCTCCGTCCGGTCGCGGATGATTGCCCAGATCAGTGGTGTACGGCCACTGTTGTCCTTCTGATCGACATCCACCCCGCGGGCGATAAGCGACTGGATCTGCTTGAGATCTCCCTTCCGGATTGCCTCATGCAGGGGAGTCGGCCGCCGTTCGCAGCCAAGCCCTGCGAGAAGAACGAATCCCACGGTCAGACAGACAGTCCTTACTGGCTCCACGTGCTGCTTCCCAATCAAGAACGCTGCACCAACATCTAACGGGGGTATCCCCATCGAGCACAGCGTCCGCCGACGGCGGACGCTGCATCCAGATTACCACAAGGCGTCCCTGTTGTCTCCATCTTCCTCGCGGCTGCCATGGAGCGGGTAGACTTCACGCGAGTAGGCATGCCTAAAGCCTGGAAAATGGGCTGTGTTACGAGCCCGACACCAGAGAGGCGGCCTTCTTGAGATCCACCTGCTCCAGGGCTTTTTTGAGGGTGTCCATCGTCACGTTGCTGCCGTTCATCTCGACGATGAATCGGTCGGCGACAAAGACCCGGATCGTGCCGGACTGGCTCTCCTTGTCGTATTCTTCCATGCCCTTGTAGCCGCTGTAGGTGCCGGTTTTCTCGTAGCCGGTGTCGGTTTCACGACTGTACTGGGCCATCGTCCAGCCGACCATGCCCATCCGCATGGTCCCGGAGAGGTTGCCGACGTCGGTGATTATCAGATCGATCGAGGCGTCGCCGTCCCCTGTGTATTGAGCCTCGGCATGGCTTATGTCCATGCCCATCATCTGATTTCGCTCGGCTGAGGCATCAGCCTGTTTCATGCCGGCCAGGGTCTCGGGCAACAGCCCCTTGATGGTCTCGACGGTCACGGCGACAATCTCTTTGCCCTGATTCATCTGTGTCAGGATTTCGCGATTCTTTTCTGCGTCGTCGGACAATTGGGCAACGGTCGGGACACTGCCTGTTTCGCCGGCCGCAGTTGCCGACGGAACGGATGCTTGAGGCGGAGCCTGCGTTTGCTGCGCGCTGCCCTGGGAACTCTTATCCGCGGCGGGTGATTCGCTGCCCGTGTCGTCCTTCTTGCCACAGCCCAATACCAGCATCGCGAGAACACAGACGATGGCATATGTCACGTACTTCTTCTGTCCCATTGACAAAATCCTTTCTAAAAAAACGCATGCGGATGATTCTGTTCCCTGATGAACGGAAGAAGGTACGCCAGACGGCCCCAGGAATCAAGCCTTTTCCTGTCAGCGAGGAGCGAAGAAACGTACTATTTGCATGGACATTGCTTGCACAGGAGCATCGCGTGCGGTAGCCTTCGGTCGTGTGGGAACTGACATGTGGCAAGGAGTCGCGCAGAGATGATCAGGACAGAGCAATTCCAGGTCCAGACCAGGGGCAACAGCCAGGTGGTCAACATCACGGCCCCCGTCGTCGCAGCCGTCGCGGGTTCGGGGGCTCAAACCGGCGTGACGACCTTGTTCGTTGTGGGCTCGACGGCCGCGCTGACGACCACCGAGTACGAGCCGGGACTGGTCAACCACGACCTCAAGGCGGCGTTCGAGCGGATCGCCCCTGAGGACGGGTTCTATGAGCATGAGAACACCTGGCATGACGACAACGGCCATTCGCATGTTCGCGCCTCCCTGCTGGGGCCATCCCTGAGCGTGCCGTTCGTCGATGGTCGACTTACCCTGGGCGACTGGCAGCAGATCATTCTGGTGGATTTCGACACGCGGGCTCGGACCCGTGCGGTCGTCTGCCAGATCATGGGGGAATAACACCGGCCTTGACGGAAGTCCTATAAGGGCATATGATTGCGTCTCGTGTGTCGGATTCGTATCCTGTCTCTATGGCGGTGTCCTGACGATGAGAAATCCTGGTTGGAAGATGCTATTGTGGCCGGGTCTGGTTGTGGCCCTCGCGGCGGTCGGTTGCCATGAGAGTGAGGCCCGAAAGGCGGAAGAGGCCGAGCGGGAGGCGTTGCAAGCCCTCGGCGCTACGGTCGGGACCTTGGCGGATCTGGCGAAACCGGGGCTCGTGGTGGTCGAAGGTTGCGGCCTTGTGACCGGTTTGCCGGGCACGGGTTCGGCGTATTGTCCGCCCCAGCTCCGGAGCTACCTCAAGCAGTACATCCTGACGCAACTGCCGACTGAGCGGGTGAACCTGGATGCCCTGATCGAGAGCAAGAACACGGCCGTGGTCTGGCTGGAGGCCGCGATCCCGGAAACCCCTTCGCTGGACCAGCATTTCGATGTGCGCGTCTCGCTGATCCCGGGTTCCGAGGCAACCTCGATTCGTGGGGGATGGCTGAATCGGACCGACTTGGTGGCTCGCGGGACGCTCGGCGTCGATACGCAGCCGCTTGCCAAGGTCAGCGGGGCCGTCTTCATCAATCCTGTCTCGCCTGGCGACACAGATTCCAAAAGCGGCACGATCCTCGGCGGCGGTCGAACCCTCTACGAATACACGGCGCTGCTCCGCTTGCGTCGGGGCAATTACCGGGCGGCGAGTGAGATTCGCAACCGCCTGAGCGAGCGATATGGCCCGAATGTGGTTCGAGCGGTCTCCAACCGCGACATCGAGGTGAAGGTCCCGCCGGAGTATCGCTTGCGCAGGGATCGATTCCTCGCGATGGTTCCGGCCACGTACATAGAGGTCTCAGATGAGTTGATCGCGGCCCGAGTCGATTACTGGGTGCAGCAGTTGATGACGGCGGCAGACAAACAGAGCGCGGAGATCGCCCTGGAAGCCGTGGGCCGGGAGGGCATGGGCAGGTTGGCCGGGCTTTTGCAGGAATCGGACGCCGAGATCCGGCTGCGGGCGGCTCGATGTCTCCTCGGATTCGGCGACGATCGCGGGTTCCCGGTCCTCCGGGAACTGGCGATGGACGCGAAGTCTCCGTTTCGCATGGAGGCGTTCAACGCGATCATGGTTTCAGCCAGGCGCAATGACGCGGTGGCTCTCGCCCAGCGGCTGTTGCGCGACGATGATGTGACTATGGTGCTGGCTGCATATGAACATCTGCGTCAGCTTGACGATCCCGCCGTGAGTCGGGAGTCTGTCGGCCGCAGTTTCTGCCTCGAACGGATCGTTCAGACCAATCGCCGGGCGATCTTCGTGTCTCGCAGCGGCGACCCGCGCATCGTTCTGTTCGGCGCGCCGCTGGAATGTAGTAACAGCGCTTTTGTGGAATCGCCCGATCAGTCGATCGTGGTGAATGCCCGCCCGGAGGACACGTCCATTTCGATCACTCGCAGGCACCCGATCCGCGGGAGCATCATGGGACCGGTCCGGGTCGGCTTCGATGTGGGAGCGGTCATTCGAGTCCTTGGGAGGGAGGCGAGCGCCGGCCCTGGAGGGCAGCTCCAGGGGCTGGGGGCCTCGTATGAGGAGGTTCTTGCGGTGCTGGAGCAATTGATCGCCAAGGGCGTGGTGACTGCGGAATTCTGGCCCGGACCGCTCCCGAAAATCGACCTTCCTGTCAAGAAATGACCGTCGTAAGGCCGATAACATAAGACATGCCGTGCCGTGACGACGGCGCGAAGGATGGGTGTCCACACAACAGTCAGGATGATTTAGGTAGGCCATGCGACTTGAGAAGATCATACTCGAGGGATTCAAGAGTTTTGCGGACAGGACCGAGTTCGATTTCGACGCCAAGATCACCGGGATTGTCGGACCCAACGGTTGCGGCAAGAGCAACGTAGTCGATGCGGTCAAGTGGGTACTGGGCGAGCAGAAGCTCAAGAGTCTCCGCAGCGACCAGATGGCCGACGTGATCTTCGGCGGCAGCGGCAGTCGCAAGCCCCTCGGTTCGGCCGAGGTGGCGCTGGTCCTTTCGAATCCGCAGGGGGTCGCCAGCGGCCGGCTGCCCATCGACACCGAGCAAGTCCAAGTGTCGCGCAGGATCTATCGCAACGGAGACAGCGAGTACCGCATCAACGGCAAACTGTGTCGACTCAAGGATCTGCGCGAATTGTTCATGGATACCGGCGTCGCCACGCGGGCCTACTCGATCATTGAGCAGGGCCAGGTCGATCAACTGGTCAGCGCCTCCAAGCAGGACCGTCGGCTCGTCTTCGAAGAGGCGGCGGGGATCAGCAAGTACAAGGCCCACAAGAAAGAGGCGCTGCGCAAACTCGAACGGACCGATCAGAACCTGCTTCGCCTGGCCGACATTCTCTCCGAGGTCGGCAAGCGGCTTCGCAGCGTGAAGCTCCAAGCGGGCAAGGCCCGCAACTACATCGAGTACACCCAGCGGCTCAAGGAGCTGCAGGTGAACTTCTCGCTGGTCGAATACGGCAAGAACAAAGACCAGATCGACGAGAAATCGTCGCTCCTCCATCAGGATGAGGAGCAGTTTTCTGCCACAGCCGCTCAGGAGGCTGGCGCTGAAGCGGAGGCCAGCCGGCTCGGGAACGAGATCCTCAACCGGGAGCACCGGCTCAGCGAGACCCGCAATTCACTCGTCGCCATCCAGAGCCAGATCGACCAGAAGATTCAGCGGATCGAGTTTCTGCGGACCCGCATCGTGGAACTGGAGCAGCGAAAGGGCACCGCGTCGCAGGAGATCGAACGGTTGCGGGCCCAGGGCGAAGCCCTCAAGCGGGACCTGCAGAACCACGACAACAATCTGGCCGCATGCGATCGAATCGTGGCCGAGAAGAATGAAGCGGTTGCGCGGGTCCAGAAGATCGCCCGCGAGGTCGAGATGCAGCTCACGTCGCTCCAGGCGGAGTTGGAGGACGAGAAATCCGGCATCATCGACATCGTGCGTCGCACGGCCCAGCTTCACAACGAGATTCAGAGCCTCTCGAACTACCGCGATAACCTGTCGAACCAGCGGGAGCGTCTGGCCGGCCGGGCCCAGACCGCCAAGGCCGAGCTCGAGCGGCTCTTCACCGAGAAGGCCCAGCACAACGCCCGGCTCGGCGATATCGCGCGGGTCATCGAGGAACTGGAACGGAACCTGGAGTCCAAACGCAAAAACGTCGAGGAGACGGAAAAGCAGCTCGCCGAGGAGGCGAAGCGTCTGGCGGGGAGCAAGGAGGCCCGCAGCGCGCTGAACAGCGAGCTGTCCGTGCTGACGGATATGGAACGCCGGTACGAGGGACTTGGGAACGCCGTCAAGAACATCATCAAATCGCAGAAGGACGAGAGCGCCCGTCGTGATTACATCGACGGCATCCTTGCCGAGAAGATCGGCACGGAGGTCGAATATGCGGCGGCCGTCGAAGCCGCGTTGGAAGGGCTCACCGATACGCTGCTCATCCGCGACACCGGCAGGCTGCTCCAGGACCGCGAGATGCTGTCGAGTCTCGAAGGCCGGGTCCACTTCCGCGGCCTGGACCGGATCGAGCCGTTCGTGGACGACGCGGATTTCTCGAAATACCCGGTCGTAAAGGGACGCCTCGTCGAGTTTGTCCGGTGCGAGAGTCGGTATGGACGACTCGCCTGGGACCTGCTGGGCAAGACGCTTATCGTGGATTCGCTCGAAGCGGTCGGAGGGCTGCCGGACTGGGTGCGAACCGGCTACCGGTTCGTCACGCTGGCCGGCGAATGCCTCAGCGCCGACGGGGTCCTTCGTCTCGGGCCCCTGGGCCGAACGAGCGGCCTGATCTCGCGTCGAAGCCGGATCAGCCAGTTGGAGGGGGCCATCGCAACGCTGAACGCCGAGATCGCCCAGTTGGATGAGCAGATTCAGCGCGACAGTCAGAACAAGTCGCATTTGGAGAAGCTCTGCAAGGAGCTTCGCACCGCGATCTACGAGGCCAACACGGAGAAGATGCAGGTCAACTCGAAGCTGGGCGTCTACGAGCGGGACATCAAGCGGCTCAAGGACGAGGAGCCGCTCATCGCCAGCGAGATCGGTTCGCTCGAAGCCCAGATTGCCCAGTCGGTGCAGCGGGAGTACGATTCGAAGCAGCGGCTCACGGAGCTGGAAGTGGTCAACAACGAGCGGAAGGCCCGCATCGCGGACCTGGAGGAACGCTACGGCGAACTGCGAGACCAGCAGCAGGACCGGATGCAGGACCTGACGGACCTCAAGGTTCAGCTTGGCCAGGTGCTTGAACAGCAGAAGGGTCTGAGGCAAATCATTGAACGTCTCCAGGGCCAGATGCAGGGGAGCCTTCGCGCCCTGGCCGGCGTACAGGAGGAGATTCGGGTCGGCGGCGGCCAGCTCCTTGAAGCGCAGCGGGACATTCTCTCCTGCGAGGCGGCTGTCTCCGAGCTGTATGTGGAGAAAGAGGCTGCCCAACAGGCCGGCAGACTCTTGCAGGAGCAGCTCGACACGCTGCTTTTCGAGCAGAAGGAGAAGGAGGAAACGGTTCGCACGACGCGAGCGCGGAAGGCCGAGGTCGAGCACAGGATCAACGAACTGCGGGTCGAGCTCGGGCAATTGCAGGTTCGCCAGCAGGGGCTGATCGACCGGGTGAAAGACGAACTGCAGATCGATCTGACCCAGACCTTCGAAACCCACACGACCGGCGACGTGAACTGGGAAGAGGTGAAGAACGAGATCACCGAGCTTCGCGGGAAGATCGAGCGGCTCGGCAACGTGAACCTCGACGCCATCGCCGAGCAGGACACGTTGGAAGAACGTCACGACTTCCTGGCCAACCAGGTGAAAGACCTCACCGAGAGCAAGGGACAGCTCGAGCAGCTCATCACGAAACTGAACAAGCAGAGCCGCGAGCGGTTCGTCGAGACGTTCGATCAGATTCGCGTCAATTTCCAGCAGATCTTCCGCAGACTCTTCGGCGGCGGCAAAGCCGACGTTGTTCTGGAGGAATCGGACGATGTGCTCGAAGCGGGCATCGAGGTGATCGCCAAGCCGCCGGGCAAGGAGACCCGGAGCATCTCGTTGCTCAGCGGCGGCGAGAAGTCGATGACGGCAATGGCCCTGTTGTTTGCGGTCTTCCGGGCCAAGCCCTCGCCGTTTTTGTTCCTTGACGAGGTGGACGCGGCCCTGGATGAGGCGAACAACGAGCGATTCACCATGCTCCTGCGAGACTTCGGCATTGACAGCCAGTTCATCGTGATCACGCACTCCAAACGGACGATGAGCGTTGCGCAGACGCTCTTTGGCGTGACGATGCAGCAGCAGGGCGTCAGCAAAAAGATCGCGGTCCGGTTCGACGAGTACAGCAGCGAAACCGCCGCGGCGTGAGAGAATATGAAACAACGGATGGACACGTACGTGATGGCCAACGGCATGGTGCTGTTGGGCGAGCCGATGGAGGGGGTGGGGTCGGTGGCGTTTGATTTCATGCTGCCGGCCGGTGTGGCGCAAATGCCGATGGGCTGCTGTGGGGCGTCCAACGTCCTGTCCGAGTGGATCTTCCGCGGAGCAGGAATCCGGGATAGCCGACAACTCGGCGACGCCCTGGACGGCCTCGGCGTGCAGCGGTCTACCTCGATCGGCAGCTCGCACATCTATCTCGGCGGGGCCCTGGAATCGAGCAATCTCGCACAGGCCCTGGATCTCTATGCCGATGTGATTCTGAAACCCCGTCTGAGCGACGAGCAGTACGATCCGGCGCGACAACTCATTGTCGAAGAATTGGCCTCGCTGGACGACGAACCCCGCCAGCGGGTCACGATCGAGCTGCGAAAGCGTTTCTACGGCGATCCGCTGGGCCGCAGTACGATGGGTGAGATGAAAGACCTCGAAGGTCTGACGGCGGCGAAAGCCCGCCAGATCGCGCAGCGTTACTTGAGCATTCCGCAGATCATCTTTGGCGTCGCCGGCAAGTACGATTTCGACGCGGTCTGTCGCCAGTTGGATAACGTCTTTGGCGCGTGTTGTGGCGAACTCCCCGCCTGCCAGGAAACCGCGTCCCGGGGCCCTCGTTACACGCATGTTCCACACAACGGCGCGCAGGTCCACATCGGTCTGATGACTCCTACCGCTCGGTTCGCCGACGAGGATTACTACAACGCCCGCATGGCGGTCTCGGTGCTCTCGGGTAGCATGAGTTCGCGATTGTTCACGGAGGTTCGGGAGAAACGCGGATTGTGTTACGCGATTGGCGCCAAGTACCATTCCCTCAAAGAGGCAGCAGGCATTCTGTGCTATGCTGGCACGACGCCCGACAAGGCCCAGGAAACGCTCGATGTGATTCTCGCCGAGTTCAACCGGCTCGCCGACGGGATCGGCGACGAGGAAATGGACCGGGCCAAGATCGGACTGAAATCCAGCGTGATTCTCCAGAGCGAGTCGTCCGGCAGCCGGGCCGGCGCGATCGGCGGCGATTACCACATGCTCGGTCGGGTCCGTTCGCTCGATGAGATCAAGGAACGGATCGAGGCCACCTCGGTCGAGTCGGTCCTGGGGTTCCTGCGGAACCATCCCTTCGAAGACTACACGATCGTCACCATCGGTCCCAAGGAGGTCCGCGTCGGATAACACCATGCAGTTCAAGCAAAAGACATTAGCGAATGGTCTGGTCCTGATTGGCGAGATCAATCCGCCGAGCAAATCGGCGGCGGTTGGCTACTTTGTCAGAACGGGCGCAAGAGATGAAACGCCACAGGTCAACGGCGTGTCCCACTTTCTGGAACACATGCTGTTCAAAGGCACCGAGCGGCTCAACGTGTTCGAGGTGAACGAGGCGTTCGACCGCCGGGGGGCGCAGTTCAACGCGTTCACGAGCGAGGAACAGACCGTTTTCTATGCGGCGATTCTGCCCGAGCATCTAATCGAGGTCACGCGGCTTTGGGCGGAGTTGATGCGGCCGGCCCTGCGGGACGACGACTTCGCCGTCGAGAAGAACGTCATCAAAGAAGAGATCGCGATGTACGAGGACACGCCGATGTTCGACGTGATGGACCGCTGTCGGAGTCTGCACTTCGGAGCCCACCCGTGCGGCGTCAGCGTTCTCGGGACTGTCGCGAGCATCGACGCGATGACGGCCGGGCAGATGCGAGAGTACTTCTGCCGCCGTTATGTGCCGAACAACATGATCGTCGCCTGCGCGGGTAGCCTCGACTGGGATCGATTCTGCGAGACGGTGGAAGCAGTCAGTGGCTGCTGGCGGACGGAACCGGTGGAGCGTCCGTTGACCGATTTCCGCGGCACCAAGGCCAAGACGCGGGCCGAAAAGGCCAATCTCAAACGCGAGCACATCTGTCTGATGCACACCGGCGTCTCCGCACAGGATCCACGCCGCTTCGCGGCCTCGTTGTTGAGCATGATCGTCGGCGATGACTACGGATCGAGGTTCTACTGGGAACTCGTGGACAAGGCCCTCGCAGAAGAGGCGTCGATGCATTTCAGCCCGATGGACGGGACGGGTGCGTTCTGCAGCTATCTTCGCTGCGGCACGCCCAACGTGGGGAAGGTCCTGGGCATTGTGGAGGGCATCTTCCGTGACCTCGCTGCGAACGGCATCCGAAAAGAGGAATTGGTCAAGGCCCAGAACAAGGTCCTGAGCGCCCTTGTGCTCAAGAACGAAATCCCGATGGGACGCCTGGTGGACCTCGGCTTCAACTGGATGTACAGCGGCGAGTATCGCTCCATCGAGCAGGACGTGGAGGCGGTCAAGGGCGTTTGCGCCGAGGAGGTGAACCAGGTCATTCGGGACATCGACCTCGGTAGCTACACGCAGTGCTCTCTCGGGCCGGCGACCTTGTAGGGGGCAGGTCCCTGTGCCTGTCCGAGCGGTCTTCTCTTGCGGACTTCTGCGGTATGATTGCCAACATCGGCGAGGTGGATTTTGACCCAGCCATTTCGGAGGATACGCGGGAAAAAGCGGGATGGCCATAGTGATCTCTGGCGAAATCGAGGCGAGTGAGTTATCATGGGAACTCGCGCGAACAGGAAGAATGATATCCGTCCGCGTTTATGCATGGGCAGTCAGAGGAGGTTGGTTTCATCGTGGACGAGAAGGATAACAGCACGAGACCAAAGCGTACGAGAGTATTGCGTGCGACGGATGTCATCCCACCGTTTGACAAACTTCCCGATGGGGTGGGCGTCGACGGGATTGGCGGAGACACCAATGCGGATAGCGGTCCCGTTGCAGAGGAGACGCCGGACGCCGGGCAGCCTTTGGCCGTCGATGCGGAGGTGCCCAAGTATGACCTGGCGGAGAACATCCTCGCTGAGCAGAGGCGGGTCGCGGCCAGACGCCGTAGATCGCCGAGTCAGGTGCAGGAGCAGCCCGTCGCCGTGCCTGCGTTGGGCGGTGTCCATGCTTCTCTCGACGAGTGGCCTTCGGATGATCTGCCCGAGCTCCAGCGAATCGTGGCGGAGATTGTGGCCAGGGACATAGACCGACTGTGCAGGAGGCCGGCTCGGTAGCGGCGAGCGACCGGGCGACCGATTGGCGTGCAGTCTCAGGCGAAAAAGGGTTGAAATCCGTCATTTGGTCTGTTATTCTCTATCGACTGCTCGCCGGAAGGGCCCGCCTGGGCGGCAGTTTGGGTGACCGGGCTTGGATTAAAGATCGTTCGATCTGATGCTTTGAGGACGGAAGGACTATGGAACAAGGTCGCAACAGCAACCGCAAGAAGAAGAGAAGCCAGGGATTTCGCTCTCGCCGGAAGACGGCCGGGGGGCGCAAGGTGCTCAACCGCCAGCGTGCTCTGGCAGCCGGTCGCAAGAAGAGGAAGCCGGGTCGCGGCTACAAGGCGATTACCAAGCACTGAGACATTCCAGGCCGGTTTCCGGCGGCGTCTGGCCATCCATCATTCGTGAATCGATGAAAGGACGGGGGCTCATGGTATACGCAAGGCGAATGCGCGTCGTTCTCCTGATGGTTCTGACCGTGGTTTCCGCGGCGAGCGCCGCGGACTGGCCTCAGTTCCGGGGTTCCACTCGGGATGGAACTTCGTCCGAAACCGGGCTTTTGAAGCAGTGGCCGCAGGACGGTCCGAAGGAATTGTGGTCCTATGATGAGTTGGGCGAGGGGTACTCATCGGTCTCCGTTGCCAACGGTGTTGTTTATGCCACCGGCATGATTGGCGGCCAGGGGCATCTCTTTGCGTTTGACGCGCAGGGCCAGCTCAAGTACAAGACCGCCTACGGCCCGGAGTGGACAAAGTCCGGTAATTATCCAGGTACACGCACAACGCCTACGGTTGACGGAGACCGCCTGTACCTTATGAGCGGCCAGGGCCGGATCGCGTGCCACAAGGCCACTACAGGCGAGCACATCTGGCACATTGACACCTTCGACAAATTCAAGGGGAAGAACATCACCTGGGGGATTGCGGAGTCGCCCTTGATCGAGGGCGAAATGGTCATCTGCACGCCCGGCGGACCGGATGCGACCATCGTGGCCCTGAACAAGATGACCGGCGAGACGATCTGGACGACCAAGGGGCTCAGTCAGCTCTCCGCCTATTGTTCCCCGGTTCTCGTCCAGCGTGGGTCCACCCGACTGATCCTGACCCTCGTTGAAAAGGCTGCCGTCGGCGTCGATGCCGACAACGGCAAGGTCTACTGGGTTATCCCGCATGAGGTCAGTTACGACATCCAGGCGGTCAGCCCGGCGTATGAGGACGGCATGATGTACGTCACCAACGGTTACCGGCACGGCAGCTTCGGCTACGAACTGTCGCCTGATGGCACGAGCGTCAATGAGAAGTGGGCGGAGAAATCGCTCGATGTCCACCACGGCGGCGTCGTCCTCGTCGACGGCAACATCCACGGCGCGAGCATGGGTGGCAACTGGGTCAGCCTCAATCTCGCCACCGGCAAGGTCAATTTCAGCGACAAACTTGTTGGCAAGGGCTCAGTCATCTACGTGGACGGCATGCTCTACGGCTATGGCGAGAAGGGCCAACTCGGCCTGATCCAGATCAAGCCGGATGGCTACGAACTGGTCAGCTCCTTCCGCGTGAAGAAAGGCAACAAGGAGCATTGGGCCCATCCGGCGATAAGCGATGGCCGCCTCTACATCCGTCACGGCCAAGCCCTGATCTGCTACGACATCAAAGCCCGGTAAGCCCCTTGCGGTCTCCTCGCCACAGCGACACCGAGGCTACGAAAGAGGGCGGGAGAACCAGTTTTGCCTTTGGTTGCTCGCGAACGGGGTCGTCCTTGCTCCGGTCGCAATGACAGGGGGAAATCCCTGAACGTCAATCCGTGTTGAAGCTTCTTGCCCTGCGATACCCATGCCGGGTGCATACTACTGTGCAACAGGTGCTGTCTGCGCAGGCAGCAAGGCAGCGACGTCCCTGATTCGGGTCTTGGAGAGCATCTCTTCTGCGAGGGTCTGCGCCTCTGTCAGCGACGTGGCAGCGACGGCCTGCTGGGTTCGCAGCAGGTAGATCGGGTCCACACTGAGGGTTCTGACGCCGATGCCCAACAAAAAGGCCGTATATCGCGTGTCATGGGCCATGTCGCCACAGATGGATACGTCGCAGTCCTGCTCGACGGCAGCATGGGTGATTCGGTTCAGCGTGCGGAGGACCGCAGGATGATGTGGAAGGTAGAAACTCGCCACGTTTTCGTTGGTGCGGTCTGCCGCGAGCATGAACTGGATCAGATCGTTGGTTCCGATGGAGAAGAAATCCGCCTCGCGGGCGAAGTCCTCGGCCAGATCGACCACGGCGGGCAGTTCGACCATCATGCCCAAGCGGGGCTTGTCATTGTGTTCGAGGCCCTGTTTGGCGAGCGATGCGATGGAGTCGAAAACGACCTCGCGGGCTTCCTGGAACTCGTCAAGGGAAGAGATCATCGGGAACATGATCCGCAGGTGGGCGCCGGCGCCCGCGCGGAGGATGGCGCGGACCTGCTCCGCGAAGATGGCCTTGTTCTGGAGTGAAAAGCGGATGGACCGCATGCCCATCGCAGGATTCTGCTCCTTCACGTCGTGATAGTAGGACAGGATCTTGTCGCCGCCGGCGTCGAGCGTGCGAAACGTCACGGGTTTGCCCGGCATAGAATCTACCAGCTTGCGATAGATCACGTACTGCTCGGCCTCCGAGGGGAACGTGGATCGGATGATGAACGGGAACTCCGTGCGATACAGGCCGATGCCGTCGCAATTCAGCTCGGCGGCCACCTTGAGATCGGTCAGCAGGTTGATGTTGGCCGCCAGGTGGATTCGCGTGCCGTCGGCGGTCGTGGTGACGGGTTTCATGAGCTTTTTCTGGTCGGCGAGTGTGAGCCTCGCCTGCTGACGCGCCCAGAACTTGCCGAGCACCTGGTCGTCCGGATCGACGAAGATGTTCCCTATTTCGGCGTCGACCAGCATGGGCGTCCCATCCGGCACCTTCAGCAGATCAAAGGCGTCTGTGATGACCATCGGCATCGTGAGCGACCGTGCCAAGATGGAGATGTGCGAGGTGACGCCGCCGCCGACGAGAACGACCGCGACAGCGCCTTCGGACGAGAGTTTCAGAAGATCCGAAGGGAAAAGACCTTGCGTGACGACGACGTGGCCGCGATGGGCGTCGGTTTCGCCCCCCGCGCTGACGAGGTTGTTTACCAACCGGACCGCGAGGTCCTCGATATCGTTGGCCTTCTCCCGCATGTAGGAGCTTTCGCCGGCGAGGAAGTTCTGCATATAGCCTGTGGCGACCTGGGCCACCGCCGCCGGTGCGTTGACGCCCGCTTCGATCTGGGCGGTGATTCGGCCGATGAAGTCGCGGTCCTTCAAGATCATCAGGTGGGCGGCGAAGATCAACGATGCGGCGTCGGACAGTTTGTCCTCGACCTGCTCCTGCAACTGTCCCAATTGGTTTTCCGTGCGGGCCACTGCCTGGTGGAAATCCTCCAGGGTGTAGGCTCGACCGTGATCGCGGCTGGAGAGAAACGAGAGGCTTCGCTGCTTGTCGACGATCATGGCGGGAGCGTAGGCAAAACCCTCGGCTGCCATCTTGCCCTTGACGAACTTGAGGCCGGCCGGCGGACCTTCCGGCGTCTCCTGAACCGGTTCGTGGATTCCCAGGATGAACTGAGCGTTTTCGATGATGTTGCCGAGTTGCGAGGCCACCGTCTCCAGGGCGGTGACATCGGGAGCGATGAAGACCTGGCCCGTGTCCCGCTGGACGACCAGGACTCCCATCTTCGAAATGCCCCTGGCGATCGGGACCGCGAGAAACGCGTTGTATCGTT